>JBEPUM010000159.1:0-7647 GCA_041691515.1 Pseudomonadota bacterium
CATGGGCGGGCAGACCAGCCCTGTTACCGGAAAATGATGCGGCAAACCCAAGGCAGGTGCTCGCATCGCAAATAGTGCTGCGGCAGAAATAAGGCAACTCGTCCAATGGCCGAGCGGAGCCGAAATATCTCCGCGACGGCGCGAAATTTTTCCGCGCCCGCCTCTGGGAGCCCCGGCCGCGAGGCATGCATACGTCAGGTCAGAGGGGCGGCGAGGCCGACGCTCGCCTGGAATCACGATCCGACCATGTAGCTGTCTTTGGTGACGATGAGGCCATCCCGGATCGTGATGAGATCGATCCCGTCGCCCTGCACCGTCTCGCCGCTCTTTCCAGTGTAGGTAATGGTCGCTTCGAATACGAAGTGATCGCTGCCGCCGAACAGCGATTTGAGGACAAAGCGAATATCGGGCGCGTCCTTAAGCTGCTGCGCAAACTTTTCGGCGACGGCATCGCGCCCATTGTAGCTCCGCTGTTCGCCATGCAGGCGATACTGCGTGTCATCGGCGTGCCAGCTCATGATGGCCGCGACATCATGAGCGTTCCAGGCATCGGCATAATGCCTGGCGATGTCTTCGAAGGTCGCAGCCGTTTCGGCGCGAATGATCGTAACGGACATTTCGCGTTTCACTTTTCTTGAAATTGAATGACGTTAGTTGAACGACACTGTCAGTCCGTGACCGGCGAGCGCTTGCAGCATGTCCTTTGCGTCAAAGGCCTCGCCAGCGGCAACCATGCCATGGGCGTGCACGCGGCCCGCCAGCACGCGCTCGACCGCTTCGGCGACGATCGGCGCCGTGATCAGATAAATGTCGCGGCCGCGGAGTGTCGCGCGGCGGACGCCACCGGCCGCCCGGACTTCGGTCACGATGATGAAGTCCGTGCCGGCGCGTTCGTCATCGGAAACGGATTCGGGCGGCGGCGCATCGCGAAGCTCTCTGACGGTCGACGCCGCCATGACAACCTGCACGCTGGGCGTTGCGAGATAGCGCGGGATCATGACGACTTCGGGCGCCGGATAATCCAGCATGACCGGCACTTCGCCGACGGGATCGGGAAACCGGAATGCGCCGAACTGCGGCGGCCCCGACGTGATCTCGAAACGCCCATCCTTGCGAACACCGCGCCGGCCCGCGAACTGGATCATCGCATTGATCGACCCCACCGTCGGCTTCCACCCCTTGACCGAATAGGCAATGAAGACCTCGTCGGCTGTCTCGATATTCGGCGCGCTGGCCCGCACCATCAGATCGGCCAGCGTGCCATAGAATCCGGTTGCAGGAGCCAGCACGAGTTGTCGCGCCGCTGCCGCTCCGCCAAGCTCATCGTGCAGCCGGTTGATAACAGATGCATCGGTGGTGAAGTCGAAATAGCTGATCCCCTGCGCGATCGCGAGCGAAGCAATGGGAATTGCGGTGGCTTCAAACGGTCCCGCGCAGTTGATCACCGCATCACAGTTTTTCAGAAACGGCTTCATCTCGTCCGGCCGCTCCACATGCGCAACCCGGACCTCCGCATCCTGCAACGCGCGCGAAGCTGCAGCCAACCGAGCCGGATCGCGGCCGCCGAGAACGGGCGCGATGCCGCGGCGGAGAAGTTCGGCCGCCACCAGCTTCGCCGTATGACCGGCCGCCCCGTAAACGCCGACGCGTTTCGTCTTCGCGTGTTGCACGTGATCCTGGTTCACCATCGTTAGCTCCAAAACTTTTAAACGATACAGATCTGTATCGCTTGAAATAGTACGGACAGGTCTGTATCGTCAAGTCTGTTTTTGAAGGAACCGAGAAGTCATGACGGACGCAGCATCCCGCGCGCCCACCGGCCCTGCCCGCGCCGGCAGCGCGGTGCGCGCAAAAATTCTCGATGTGGCCAGCGAGCTGTTCTATCGCGAAGGAATTCGCGCGGTGGGCGTGGACACCATCGTGGCAAAATCCGGAGCGGCAAAAACAACGCTGTACCGCTGGTTTCCGACCAAGGACGATCTCGTCGCGGCGTTTCTAGAGCGCGAGAGCAAGGACTTCTTCGCGCACTGGGACAAGGTGGCCGCGTCTTATGCGAAGCGTCCGCGCGAGGAACTGAGCGCGCATCTCAAGTGGCTCGCCAACTACATCACAGGCCCCCGCTACCGGGGCTGTCCGTTCCTCAACATGGCGATCGAGTTTCCGATGGCGGACGTGCCCGGACGCGCGATCGCCCACGCCAACAAGACCGAGCTACGCACCCGATTCCTGGCATTGGCAAAGGGCATCAAGGCCAACGCACCTGACGCGCTGGCCGATCAACTCATGCTCATGATCGACGGGGCTTTCGCGAACAGCCAGGTTCTCGGAAAAAAAGGCCCGGTGCGGGCACTCGCCGATGGCGGCGAGGCGCTAATCGCGGCCGCGACACATTCCAGACCGTCACGGTCCTGACACCGACAACGCAGCCTCCGTGCAGATGGCGCGCGCGGCGTCACGATTCGTAATCGCGACAATGGTGATGCCGGTCCACTCTGCACGCGGCGTCTCCACAAGCCCGCACCGAACGACGCGACGATCGCGACAGAACTGAACTGCGCCGTAGCGCTCGCGCATCGCGGCGGTTGCCGCTGGTTCCAATCATGATTGCGCTGCGGCATGAATGCGATCGCGCATCCTCGGCACCGCCGGATCATTTTGAACCAATGATCGAGTTGAACGAATGATCTAGTGGCGTGGGTTTGCTTCGATTTCAGAAATATTCCATGGTGAGCGCGCGAGGGACATCCGCAGGAATAGCGGAGCCGGACGTTGGCTGACGACACCGGCCGACGAAAAAAACGAAAGGGAGATCATGAAGAAGCTGCTAGCGCTCGCTTTTGCCTCACTGATATCCACCGCCTCCTACGCGGCCCCGTATCCGGATCATGCGATCAAGCTGATCGTGCCGTGGGCGGCCGGCGGCGATACCGATCTCATCTTCCGGCCACTGCTGCCGCTGCTGCAAAAATATCTCGGCCAACCGATTATCATTGCCAATGTCGGCGGCGCCTCCGGCACCGTCGGTGAGCGCGAGGCTGCGAATGCCACGCCGGACGGCTATACGGTTTTCGGCGCTCACGACTACATCCATTCGGTTTATTTCGGCGGCATTATCGATATCAAGTATTCCGACGCCTTCGTGCCGGTCTGCCTGATCGCCTCGACGCCTTCGGTCATCACCGTTGGCGAAAAGACGCCCTGGAAATCGTTCAAGGAGCTGGTGGACGACGCCAAGAAGCGGCCCGGCCAGATCGTGGTCGGCGCTTCGCTGGGTTCGACCAGCCAGTATTCGATCGCGCTCGCGGCCAAAGCAGCCAGCATCACGTTCAAATACGTGCCCTATCAAGGTACGGCCCCGCGCATGAACGCGCTGCTCGGCGGACACATTCAGGTCGCCGACTCGAACCTGACCCAGAAGAGCAAGGTCGATGCCGGCTTGATGCGCTTCCTGGCCAACATGTCCGACAAGCGGACCGAGGGTCTGGAAAACGTGCCGACGCTAAAAGAGCTCGGCTATGACGTCGAGTATTCGGTCAACCGCGGCCTGATGGTGCCGAGGGGAACGCCGGCGGAGGTCATTAACAAGCTCAACGATGCCTGCGCCAAGGCAACCAAGGAGCCCGAATACGCGAAGGCCCTTCTGTCGCAGGGCACCAGCGTGCGTTACATGGATCCGAAGGGTTATGCGGATTATCTGAAAAAGACGGATGAGCAGACCAAGGACATCGCCAAGTCGCTCGGCCTGCTGAAGCGCGAATGATGCTGAGCCGCGATGGCATAGCGGGGCTGGTCTGTCTCGCGCTCAGCATCGGATTGTTCATGCTGACATTCGGATTGCCGCCGGCCGTCATGGTCCCGATCGGTCCGGCGTTCTATCCGCGCGTCGTTATCCTGCTGCTCGGATCGCTGAGCGCGATCCTGATCGTGCTTGACCTGCGAGCGACGCGATCCGGCGCAGCGGCGGTGGCCGCGACCGCCGGGCCCGCGCCGAACTACCGGCTGGTGCTGGCCACCTTCGTCGAGTTCGGACTTTACATCGCCGTGCTGCCGCTGATCGGCTTCCGCATTTCGACCTTCCTGTTCGTGCTCGCGCTGGAGATCACGCTGGAATGGCCGCGCGATACCAGACGCTGGGTGCTGACGGTGGCCGTCGCAATCGCAACCAGCATCGCGTGTTACTTCGTCTTTGAGAATTATCTGTCGGTGCTGTTGCCGCGCGGCGCGTGGAGCGGAATGTGAACCATTACGAGCTGCTCTTTACCCATATCGGCACGGTACTCCACCTCGAGTACTTCATTCCTCTTCTTGTCGGCACAATCGTCGGCGTGATCGGCGGCGCGCTGCCCGGCGTCACCATCACCATGACCGTGATCGTGGTGCTGCCTTTCACGTTCGGGCTCGATCCATTGCAGGGTCTTGCCGCAATGATCGGCGTCTATGTCGGCGGCTCGGCCGGCGGCTCGATCACCGCGAGCCTGATCGGCATTCCGGGCACGCCCTCGGCCGTGGCGACCACGTTCGACGGCTTTCCCATGACCAAGAAGGGCGAAGCAGGCCGTTCGGTCTGGATCGGCGTCTGGTCGGCGCTGATCGGCGGTGCGCTCGGCGGCCTGTGCCTGATCGAACTCACGGGCCCCTTTGCATCGCTGGCGCTCCAGTTCGGACCGTGGGAGTTCTTCTCGCTGTTTGTCTTTGCGCTCTCGATGGTGGCTGGACTGGTCGGACGTTCCGTGACCAAGGGCCTGCTGTCGGGCGCGATTGGACTGGTCATCACCGTTGTCGGCCCCGACCCGATCATGGGCGTGCAGCGCTTCACGCTCGGCATCCATCAGCTCGAGGGCGGCTTCCCGTTCCTGCCCGTGCTGATCGGTATTTTCGCCTTCGCGCAACTGATGCCCGACGTCGAGCAGATCGGAGCGAGCGGGCAGGCGATGGCGGCGGCGCCGGTGCAGATGAACCTGAAGGTGTCGCACCGCGCGGTGCTGTGGGACATCCTGTGCCGGCCCTTCATGCTGCTGTGGGTGACCTTCATCGGCATTGTGATCGGCGTGCTGCCGGCGATCGGCGGCAGCGCCGCCAACATCATGGCCTACGACCAGGCCAAGAAATTTTCCAAGCGTCCGGAGAAGTTCGGCACCGGCATTCCGGAAGGCATCATCGCCTCGGAAGCCTCCAACAGCGCCAATGTCGCCGGCTCCCTGATGATGATCATGGCGTTCGGCATCCCCGGCGATGCCGTGACCGCGGTGATGATGGGCGCACTCACGATCCACGGCATCCAGCCGGGACCGCTGTTCATTTCGCAGCATCCCAAGGTCGCCTATGGAATCTACGCCTCCTATCTGGTGGCGCTGCCGCTGATGGTCGCGGTCATCTGGGTCGGATCGCGCGCCTGGATGCGCGTCATCATGATGCCGAAGGCCATGCTGATCCCGATCGTGCTGGTGCTGTGCGTGATCGGCGCCTTCGCACTCGGCAACAGCATGAACGATGTCTATGTGCTGGGGCTGTTCTGCGTGATCGGCTACGCCATGGTGAAGGCGCGCATTCCGCTGGCGCCGCTGATCCTCGGCGTCGTTCTCGGCGACCAGATCGAATCCAACATGATCCAGGCGATCTCCACCGATGCCGATCCCTGGCTGTTCCTGACGCGTCCGATTTCCGGCGGCCTGATCGCGGCCTCGATTCTGTCGATCGGATTCGCGGTCTGGCAGCATAACCGCGAAACCATGCGTCTCGCCGCCGCGGCGGAAGAAGAGATCGACACCGACTTCTGAACGGAGTGACAAACATGGCGGACAGGCATTCCAGGCCCGCGCTGCGCGTCGGGCTGGCCGGACTCGGCGCCGTCGGCCTCGGCGTCGCGCGCAAACTCGAAGCCGGCATTCCCGGCCTGACGCTCGCCGCCGTCTCGGTGCGCGACGTCGGCAAGGCACGCCGCGAATTGCCGCGCGTCGGCAGCGAGATTCCCGTCGTCGCGCCGGAGGCGCTTGCGGAGACCTGCGATATCGTGGTCGAGGGCCTGCCGCCCGCCTGCTTTCGCGCGGTCGCGGCGGCGACAATCGCGCACGGGCGCATCTTCATGCCGCTCAGTGTCGGGCAACTGCTGGAGAACTGGGATCTGGTGGACGAGGCGCGTGCGAACGGCGCACGCATCCTGGTGCCGACCGGTGCACTGATCGGGTTGGATGCGGTGCGCGCCGCCGCCGAAGGCGAAATCCATTCCGTGACCATGATCACCCGCAAGCCGCCGGGCGGACTCGACGGCGCGCCCTACTTGCGCGAGCACGGTATCGCCGTCACCGGATTGACGACGGCGCTGAAGGTGTTCGACGGCAGCGCGCGAGATGGGGCGCGCGGCTTTCCGGCCAACGTCAATGTCGCCGCTGCCTTAAGTCTCGCCGGCATCGGTCCCGATCGCACCCGGCTCGAGATCTGGGCCGATCCAGCGGTGACGCGCAACACGCACAGGATCGAGGTCGAGGCCGATACCGCGCGCTTTTCGATGATGATCGAGAACGTGCCCTCGGCAGAGAACCCGCGCACCGGGCGCATCACCGCGCTCTCTACGGTCGCCGCCTTGCGCGGGCTGGTCTCGGAGTTGAAGGTGGGGACGTAAGCCGGTTGAAGCCGGCACAGAATCGATGAGCGGCTCTTAACCTCTCCCGTCTGGTTGGCAAGACCCCGATCATGGTCAGGCCTAGTGCGAAGCACGTCTTCGCACAGACGATCCGGGCATCCGTCGTTTCCGAAAGATGGATGCGCGAGTCACAGGCTAATGGACGAGATTTAATGAAACCTGCTGCGACCGAAGCGGTTTTCCTTCTGTACGGCTGGTGGGCTCAATCCCAAGGCGGATACCATGAAGAGAGACCTTGTCGCTCACAATCGTCCAACGTTCGATCAGCTTCACCCCGTCGTCCCCGAGATTGCCGCCGGCCTCGTCGCCTGGTTCGTGTTGATGCCATGGGTCTTTTTCGACCGGCAGAGCGTCGTCGGACTTCCGCTGGCGTTCATCACCGTGTTCTTTGTGGTGGTCGGCCTGTGCCTCGGCGCGTCGTTTCTGGTCTACAAAAGACACCGGCCGGACCACGCCAGACATCCGAACGAGATCTCGTTCCGGGATTGGAGCATGGCCAATTTTTCGGTCTGGGGCGGCAAGCAGAGTGGCGGGCAGGCGGCGGTCGAGATACTGCTGCCGATCGCGGCCGCCGCCGTTGGCATCACGGCGATAGGGACTGTCTTCTTGATCATCTCCGGCGCGGTTAGCTAAAATGTTTTCCGGCGCGCCTTATGTCCCGCCAATGCCCCGGCTTAAAGCCGGGCATCGCGATTCAATCAAACCTCAGGCGCTCTAGTACCGCCGTTTTGAAATTCCTGCACCGCTTGCCGCAAGTCCGTCCTCAGGAATTTCAATTCAAAGCGGTACTAGAATCATAGAGTTGCTAGCGACCTTTGGTTTTCGAAGTCCGTATCAACACCTCCCGCAACCGACTCACGGACTTCGAAAACCGGGTACTAGCTAGCCGGCCTCGCCGCGCGAGCCGCCGACCACGAGATCGTCGCGATGGATCATCTCCGCGCGGCCGCCGATGCCGAGGATCTGCGCCGCGTCGGACGACGAACGACCCTTGATCTTCTCCGCGT
>JBEPUM010000160.1:0-7503 GCA_041691515.1 Pseudomonadota bacterium
CGGCAGGTTTGCCCGTTGTCCTCGATCGCCTTGCCTGCTTGGGTTCTTCCGGCGGTGCCACGACGGCCGGAGCTGCAGCCTGTTGCTGCTGCTGCTGTTGCTCGACGTTGCTCTTGTAAAGCTCCTTCGGCACGCCCTGCTCGATGCCCGGAACGCCGTCAGGGAAAACCGGCTCACGCTTGCCCGGCAACTTCTTCTTGGTATCGAGGAAGTCGAGCATATCGGACGGATCCCAATTGGTCAGGCTGCTGCTGCAACCGGCCAGCACGCCGCAGAGCGAGATCAGAACGGCGGAGGCTATCAGTCGTTGCGAGCGGCGCATAAACGGTTTCTCATTCAAACTTGTGTTCGGCACACGATGCTCAGCTCTTGGCGACCGGCGGCAGCAGAGCCTGCAACGCTTCGGCACGGCTGCGCAGGCTCGGCGGCGTCTGACCATCTTCGCTGATCATGCCGAGCCATTTCCGCGCGGCCGTCATATCGTTGGCGCGCCAGGCGGAGAGCGCCAGAAGTTCGCGCGCAGTGTGGCGGAAGGTCGCCTCGGGCGCAGTCGCCGGCTCCAGCCGTTGCAGCATGTTGTTGTAGGTTTCGGTGTCAAGCAGCAAGCCGGCTGCCCGCACCTTCGCGAGATCACGTTCGTCAGCGGCGACCGTGCCGTCGGCCGAGATTTCGTCGTAAAGCTTCACCGCCGCCTTGGGATCGTGCTTCCCGGCTTCCGCGGCAGCGCGGAGGCGCGACAGGTTGCGATATCCGGACGGTGCGGTCGCGGCCAGCTTCGTGAAGGCCGCCTCCGCCTCAGCAGGCTTATTCTGGTCGGCAAGGGTCGCGGCCGCCTCGAAGGCTGAACCGGCCACGGCAGCCTTCTGAGCCTCGAGATACTGATAGCCACGCCAGCCGCCCACGGCTGCAACCACGAGGACCGCAGCAGCGATGATCAGAACCGAATAGCGGTCCCAAATCTTCTTGAGCTGTTCGCGGCGCAGATCCTCGTCGATTTCGCTAAATAATTCAGACACTTAAAGTTTTCCCGTCCCCGATTTTGCGCAAATCCGCAGCGCAGCAGCGTGCGCTCATCCCCACCATGGCGGCGGCGATACCCTACCGATATGGCGCTGACAAGGCAAAGCAAGTCCGATCAAAGTGTTAACGGCACCCACGGCGGCGCGCGGAGGTGACGCGGACGCCCTGAGACCGGCCTGAGCGGCCGCGCGCAAATGATGCGGCGAACCCAAGGCACGCTGGACGGCCCCTGCGGCGAACCCGTGGCATGCGGCAAAATCGTGAATCGCCGGATGACCGCCCCTCGCCGCGAGCACCCGCCGGCCATTCCGCGCACTACGAGGCCGCGAACGCCTCGCGCAGTTGCCGCTTCATCACCTTGCCGTTGGCATTTCGCGGCAGCGGTTCGGCGCTGAACATGATCGTCTCCGGCACCTTGTAGTCGGACAGCCGCTCCGCGCACCACGCGCGCAGCGCTTCGGCGCCAACGGCCTGATCCCGAGCCACGATGACGGCATGCACCCGCTCGCCGAGCACCGGGCACGGTTTTGCGATGATCGCGCTCTCGACCACGGCGGGATGGGCGGCCAGCACGGACTCGACTTCGGCGGAATAAATCTTAAGCCCGCCGCGATTGATCATATCCTTCTGGCGGTCGAACACCCGCACGAAATTCCGTTCGTCGATCGAGCCGAGGTCGCCGGAATGCCAGAAGCCGCCGGTGAAACTCTCTGCCGTCGCTTTCGGATTATTCCAGTAGCCCTTGATGACCGAGCCGCCGTGAATCCATATCTCGCCGATTTCGCCGCGCGGCAGCTCATGCCCGTCCGCATCGACCACGATGATGTCAGCGCCGGGACATGGCAGCCCGACGCTGTCGATAAAGGTCGCGGTGAATTCCGGCGGCATCACGGTGGACGGCGATGACGTCTCGGTGGCGCCGTAGGCGTTGATCAGCTTGAGCTGCGGAATTTTCTCGGCGAGCTTTTCGATGGTCGCCACCGGCATCGGCGCGCCGCCATAGCCGCCGATCCGCCACGCGGACAGATCATGCGTGTCGAAATCCGCCTGCAACAGACACAAATTGTACATCGCGGGCACCATGACCGTCTGGGTCACGCGCTCTCGCGCCGCGATCTTGAGATATTCTGCCGCCTTGAACTCGGCGACGATGATCAGCGTTCCGGCACAACGCGCCATGCAGGTGATGTTGGCGACGACACCCGTGACATGCGCCAGCGGCACCGCCGCGATCGAGCGGTCCGCCGCCGTCAATCCCATGCAGGCTTCGTAGATCATCGACGAATGAATCACGTTGCAATGCGCGAGCATCGCTCCCTTGGGGCGCCCTGTCGTACCCGAGGTGTACATAAGCAGCGCGGTGTCCTCCTCGCCGACGTTAGCGGGCGGCAGCGATTCATCGGCCAGCAGGCTGGAGAAATGCGAGCGCGCCGCGTCGTCGTCCACAGAAACGCGGTGCCGCAGATCGGGCACATCGGCAGCATCGGGCAGCCGATCCCCCAGCGCGGCTTCATGGATCAGCGCCTTCGCGCCGCAATCGTTGAGCACATAGGCAATCTCGGGTTTCTGCTGGCGCGTGCCCAGCAGCACCGAGACCAGCCCCGCATGCGCCGCGCCGAACAACGCCAGCACGAATTCGATCCGGTTGCCGAGCAGGAACGCCACGCGATCACCGGGCTGCAACCCCAGTCGCCGCAACCCCGCGCCAACCCGTGCGGATTCCCGCACGACCTCGCGCCAGTTCATGCGGCGCGGTCCGCAGACCAGCGCCTCGCCATCGGGATTTTTCGCCGCAGCTTCCGCGACCATTGTCCAGATGTTTTGCGGACGCTCTGAGAACATCGGGACCACGCGGTCGCCGAAGCGCGCTTCAAGCCGCATGGCGGGAATAGGATAGTTTGACCAGTCCATCGTTTACGTCCTTGCCCTGATCTTTGGCGCCGTGCGCGCGCGGTCAGGTTCAGGTCAATGATTAGCCCTTTGGCTTCATCCCGTAAACGTGCTCCGGACCGGGAAAAGCACGGCTGCGCACATCGCGGGCGTAGCCTTCGATCGCAGCCTCGATCATCGGGCCGAGTTCACCGTAGCGCCGAACGAATTTTGGTGCTCGCGGCGACAGGCCCAGCATGTCCTCGAGCACCAGAACCTGACCGTCGCAGGCAGCGCTTGCGCCGATGCCGATGGTGGGGATCGCCACCGCCTCCGTGATCTTGCGCGCCAGCGGTTCAGCGACCGCCTCGATCACCATTGAGAACGCTCCAGCGTCGGCGACCGCGCGGGCGTCGTCCTCGATCGGCTGCCATGTCCCCTCGTCGCGGCCCTGCGCGCGAAAAGAACCCAGCGTGTTGATCGACTGCGGCGTGAGGCCAATGTGCCCCATCACCGGAATGCCGCGTTCGGCGAGAAACGCGATGGTCTCCGCCATCTTCACTCCGCCTTCGAGCTTCACCGCGCCGCAGTGGGTTTCTTTCAGAATGCGCGCGGCGGAATGAAACGCTTGCTCCTTCGAGGCCTCATAGGAGCCGAACGGCATGTCCACCACGACCAGCGCATGCTGCGAGCCTCGCATGACAGCGCGGCCCTGCAAAATCATCATGTCCAGCGTCACCGGCACCGTGGTCTCAAAACCGTGCATCACGTTTCCGAGGCTGTCGCCGACCAGGATGACATCGCAGTAGCGATCGACCAGCGCGGCGGTGTGCGCGTGATACGAGGTCAGCATCACGACGGGCTCGCCGTTCTTGCGCGCGCGAATATCCGGCGCGGTTTTGCGCCTGATGGCCGACTGAACTGACATATTATGTTATGCTCCGAACACGGGAACGCCGATGACGTAGGGATGAAACAGGCCGCCGAGCGCGAGATAGGCGACGATCCCGACCACGACGGCGATCACGTCGTTGCGCACACCGCCGACTGGAATCGGCGGCGCGCCGGCATCCGCCCGGTGATTCAGCGAAATCCGATCGATCACCGCCCACGCCAGGAACGAGCCGAACAGGATGATCGAACCGAGATCGCCGTTGGCGAGCAGATGCGTCGTTGCCCACAATTTGACGCCATCCAGCATCGGATGTTTCAGCGTCGCATAGATGCGGCCGCGGATATACGATGCCACCACCAGAATGACCGCCGGCAGCATCAAGGCTTCGGTAATGTGCTTCATCACGCGCGGCGGATACCAGACGTCGATCCAGCCGGTGGCGCGATAGTGCGCAAAGCCCCAGACGATCAGCGCGAGGCCTACGGCGGAGATCACCGCATAGGCGACCTTGTAGCCGCCCTCGCCGAACCGGGCGATCAGCCGCCCACGCAGATCGCGCCGCGTCGTGACGAGATGCGTGCCGAGGAACAGCACGAGGCCCGCGATCATCACCAGAAGTCCCATCGTCCTGTCCTCCGGAAAGACTGCCTTCGGGTATCACTTTTGAGGGCTTCCACGCAACACGGCGCTTCAGCGCCTTACATCACGGCGGCGTGCAAAGCTGCGATTTATCGCGGTGAGATTAAGTTTCATTCATCCGGCCATTTCCCGGAACGATACTAGTCACTTGCCGATTGTCATTGCGAGGCCGGGACAAAATTCAAGGAGATTCACATGAAACGTACACTCGTGGTGGCCGCCGTTGCGCTGGCTACCGTATCCTCGGTTGCGATTGCGCAAGCCGCATCGACCGACAACAACGTGACCGCGACCAGCGCCGGCCTTCAACAGCAGATGACGACGGGTCTGCAACAGTCGGGATTTTCCGATGTGAAGGTCATACCCGGTTCGTTCTATGTGCGGGCCCACGATCAATCCGGCAATCCGGTGGCGATGTTCATCACACCCAATTCAATGGAAGAAGTGACGACAGTCGGCATGAACAACAACGTCCATCAGACGGCGATGACGAATGACACGTCGAACTTCGCCACCATTCCATCAACCGACGAGCTGAGTTCGAAGTTGATCGGCTTGGATGTCTACAACAACGACAACAAGGATATCGGCACGATCAAAGACATCGCCATCAACTCCAATGGCGATGTAAAGGGCTATATCCTCAGCGTCGGCGGCTTTCTCGGCATCGGCGATCATTACGTCGCTGTGAGACCGTCGGCGATCCATCTCACCTACAACGCGACCGATGCAAAGTGGCATGCGAAGATGGATGCCAACGCGGGACAGCTCAAGAGTGCGCCGGAATACAAGTACCCAAGCAAGGCCTGACGACTGTTAGGCTTCTCGCGCCATGACGACCGTCACCTCCGCGGCCGTCATGGCCGCCATCCGGGATGAGGCTCGTCATGCTTTGGTCGCAACATTTCCAAGCAATGACCAAGCAATGACCTCGAAGGCGCAGGAACGCCCGTTATCGTTGATGGTTGTAGTCACTCCACCAACGAGACGGAGCTAAACGCATGAATTTGAAACTTCTCGCCGCCGCAGCCGCCATCGCCACCTTCGGAATCGCCGGCGCCCAGGCGCAAACTTCTACACACGGTCAGATGCAGCAGAGTGACAGCGTGCGCGGCAGCGCCGGAGCGTCCGGGTCCGCGCGTACGCAAACGATGCAGCCGCGAGGATCAGCGAGCGGAACGGTTGGCGCGGCAACAGGACGCAGTGGCGTCAATGCCGGAACGTCAAGCTCGGTAAAGACGCCGGCAGCCGGCGCCGACGTCAACAGCGGCGTCCATGCGGGCGGCTCAATGCGTTAACAAAATCGATGCGAGAACGGCCGGTCATTGCACCGGCCGTTTTTAATGAGCTACGCCGTCTTCTTCACGTCCTTGACGTTGGAGAAGACGATGCCTTCGGCGCGCTCTTTGGTGTAGCCGAGGTAGAATTCATTTTTTGCCAGAAACACCGGATCGCCGTCGACGTCGTCGGCGACACCCGAGCCATTCGCGGCGATGAACGCATCGAGCTTCTTGCGATCGTCGGATGAAACCCAGCGCGCCAACTGGAATTCGCTGATCTCGAAATCCACCGGCAGCGAGTATTCGGCGTCAAGCCTCGCCTTCAGCACGTCCAATTGCAGCATGCCGACGACGCCGACCAGTGCGGGCGCGCCATCGCGCGGCCGAAACACCTGCACCACGCCCTCTTCCGACATCTGCTGCAAGGCTTCCTTCAACTTCTTCGCCTTCATCGCATCGGCCAGTCGCACGCGGCGAATGAATTCCGGCGCAAATGAGGGAACGCCGACGAAGGTGACATCCTCGCCTTCAGTCAGGGTATCGCCGATCCGCAACGTGCCGTGATTGGGAATGCCGACCACGTCGCCGGCGAACGCCTCGTCGGCGATGGCGCGATCCTGCGCAAAGAAAAACTGCGGCGACGACAACGGCATCGGCTTGCCGGTACGCACCAGCTTCGCCTTCATGCCGCGCGTCAGCTTGCCCGAGCAGAGCCGCGCAAACGCGATGCGGTCGCGGTGATTGGGATCCATGTTGGCCTGGATCTTGAATACGAATGCGGTCATGCGCGGTTCGTCGGCCTCGATCTTGCGCAGATTGGACTCCTGCGCGCGCGGCGGCGGCGCGAATTTTCCGAGCCCCTCCAGCAGATCGCCCACACCGAAATTGCGCAGCGCCGAACCGAAATACACCGGCGTCAGATGGCCCTCGCGAAACGCATCGAGATCGAACGGCTTGCAGGCCTCCGTCACCAGCGCCAGTTCGTCCTTGATCTCATTCACATTGAGATTGGCGTTGCGACCCGCGAGATCGGCGATGTCGATCTGCTCGGCCGCTCCCGTTTTCGCGCCGCCGCCTTCGAGCAGCCGCACGCCGCCGGTCGCGATGTCGTAGGTGCCGAGGAAGTCGCGGCCGCGGCCGACCGGCCAGGTCATCGGCGTGGTGTCGAGCGCCAGCGTCTTTTCGATTTCGTCGAGCAGATCAAAGGTGTCGCGGCTCTCGCGATCCATCTTGTTGATGAAGGTGATGATCGGGATATCGCGCAGGCGACAGACCTCGAACAGCTTTCGCGTCCGCGCCTCGATGCCCTTGGCGGCGTCGATCACCATGACGGCGGAGTCCACGGCGGTCAGCGTGCGGTAGGTGTCTTCGGAGAAGTCCTCGTGGCCCGGCGTGTCCAGCAGGTTGAAGACGCGGTCCTCGAACTCGAAGGTCATCACCGAGGTCACAACGGAAATGCCACGCTCGCGCTCGATCTTCATCCAGTCCGAGCGGGTATTTCGGCGCTCGCCCTTGGCCTTGACCTGACCTGCGAGATTGATGGCGCCGCCGAACAGCAGCAGCTTTTCCGTCAGCGTCGTCTTGCCGGCGTCGGGATGCGAGATGATCGCAAAGGTGCGCCGGCGCGCGACTTCCGCCGCCAATGGCGAGCGTGGAGAGGATTCGACTTGCTGTGCGAGGTCGGACATGAGCGAGCGTGTGGCAGGGAAAACCGATGGGATCAAGGGGATTTGCCGGGCAAACCGCGGTTGCGAAGCTGCGTTCGCAGCCTCATATAGGTACGGGAAGGACGGCCTTCCA
>JBEPUM010000161.1:0-7470 GCA_041691515.1 Pseudomonadota bacterium
TCGGCGGCGCGAGCTACGAGATGTACACCCAGGGCGACGGCATCTGGATCAAGAATGCCGCCGAGGAAGAACGGATGGTCGAGGCCATGCGCAAGTCCGCCGATGCGACCGTCAAGGGCGTGTCGAGCAAGGGGACGCAGACCACGGATGTCTTCTCGCTGAAGGGGCTGTCCCAGGCACTGGACAAGGTCGCCCAGGACTGCAAGCGCTAAACGCTTTCCCATCGTTAATATTGAAGCATTTGGTGGCTTTTCACGGGGCCGTCGAAGGCTTATGTCATGCTGCATGAGCGAGATCGCCGGATCATGAGCACCGTATCCACCAAGGCTGCCAGTACCGCCGCGGGGCAGGCTGAGCGCGGGATGCTGTCCGGCGAGGCGCCGCTGGAAAAGGTCGCGCTCGAAACCTACGTGCCGCCGGCAAAACCGTCGCTGATCGGACTATCGCGCACGGAGATTTCCGACCGGCTCGCGGCCATCGGCGTCGCGCCGGCGCAACGCAAGATGCGGACCCAGCAACTCTGGCACTGGATGTACGTCCGCGGCGCCAAAAGCTTCGACGAGATGACCAGCGTCTCGAAGGAGATGCGCGCCGAACTCGAGAAGCATGTCACGGTTGATCGGCCTGAGGTCGTCGCCGAGCAAATCTCGAATGACGGCACCCGCAAATGGCTGCTGCGGCTGCCGAGCGGTGACAACCTCGAGAAGGCGCATGAGGTCGAGTGCGTATATATCCCCGAGACCGATCGCGGCACGCTCTGCGTGTCCTCGCAGGTCGGCTGTACATTGAACTGCTCGTTCTGTCACACCGGCACGCAGCGTCTGGTGCGCAATCTTACGGCGGGTGAAATCGTCGGCCAGATCATGGTCGCGCGCGACCGGCTGAATGACTGGCCTTCTTCACTCTCTTCCCCCGTGCGGGAGGGGGGTGACTCGGCGGAGAGAACCAATCGCCTCGTTACCAACGTCGTGATGATGGGGATGGGCGAGCCGCTTTACAATTTCGATGCGGTGCGCGACGCGCTGTTGATCGTCGCCGACAATGAAGGCATCGGCATCTCCAAGCGCCGAATCACGCTGTCGACCTCCGGCGTGGTGCCGAACATCATCCGCACCGGCGAGGAGATCGGCGTTATGCTGGCGATCTCGCTGCATGCGGTGCGTGACGAACTGCGCAACGAACTGGTGCCATTGAACCGGAAATATCCGATCGCCGAGCTGATGGAGGCTTGCCGCGATTATCCCGCGGCAACCAATGCCAAACGGATCACGTTCGAATATGTGATGCTGAAGGGTGTCAACGATTCGCTCGACGACGCCAAGCTGCTGGTAAAGCTGCTGAAGGGCATTCACGCCAAGATTAATCTGATTCCGTTCAATCCCTGGCCCGGCACGAAATACGAATGCTCGGACTGGGATCAGATCGAGAAGTTTTCTGAATACGTTTTTAACGCCGGCTATTCGTCGCCGGTGCGGACGCCGCGCGGCCGCGATATTCTCGCCGCCTGCGGCCAGCTCAAGTCCGAGACCGAAAAACTGTCAGCGCGCGAGCGGCAGGCGCTGCGCGCCATGGCGATGACGGACTGAGATGCCCAGCAACGCCAAGGTTTGTCATGGCCGGGCTTGTCCCGGCCATCCACGTCTGTCGCCGGATCGAGTCAGCCAGACGTGGATACGCGGGACATCGCACGCGAGAGAGAGCGCTCGCCCGGGCATGATAAAGATGGGAGGCGCCCCATGGCGCTGATCGGCCGGCTGTTCGCGATCTTCTTCGGATTTCTGGCCGCCTGCTTCGTCGCGGGAATGATCGTCGTCGTCGCGCTGCTGTATCCGCAATTCTCCGATCTTGGAATCGAGCCGCCCGATACCGACGCACTCAACATCATCCTCGGGTTCGGCTTCATCTTCGTCAGCGGGTTCGCGCTGGTGCCGGCGCTGATCGTGGTTCTCATCACCGAAGCTTTTTACATTCGCGGTGTACTGACTTACGCGATCGGCGGCGCCGTTTGCGGCGCTGCCTGCTATCTCGGTTTGATTCCGTTCGACACAGCGACCATGCATTTCGAGGGCATCGTGCGACGTCATCTCGAAATCATGACCGGCGCGGGGATTGTTGCCGGCTTCACCTATTGGCTGATCGCGGGCCGGAATGCCGGTGCGTGGCGTGAGCCGCGGCGCGATCCACCGTCACCGCCACCGAACTTGCCGTCGTTATGAGGGGCCGGTCTTTTCATATCAGCCATCGTCGGCTAAACCGCGCGTCATGAACCGGACCGGATTAGTCATCGCGCTCGGACTTGCGCTCGTCATCGGCATCGTGTTCGGGATTCATCCCGAATACGATCTCCGTCTTGCCGCGCTGTTTTACGATCCCGCTACGAAAACATTTCCGCTGAAAGCGAGTGGACTGGCCAGCTTTGCGCGCGACGCGTCGATGTGGATCGCTTGGGCTTTTGCGCTGCCTGCGATTGTTGCGTTGGTCGTCAAGATGTTTCGCCCCGACCGGCCGCTCTTCATGTCGGGTCGTGCGGTCGCATTTCTGCTGATCACGTTACTGCTGGCTGCGGGCATTCTCACTAACCTGACGTTCAAGAGTCACTGGGCGAGGCCGCGGCCTGTGATGGTGAAGGAATTCAGCGGCCCCTGGAAATTCATGGCGTGGTGGGATCCACGCGGCGAGTGCGGCAGGAATTGCTCGTTCTTTTCGGGCGAGGGTGCGACCGCGTTCTGGACGCTGGCACCGGCCGCACTGACACCGCCGGCGTTGCGGCCTGTGGCCTATGCCGGGGCTGTTATATTTGGCGCACTCACCAGCGTACTCAGGATGGCATTCGGCGGGCATTTCTTCACCGATGTCTCGATTGCCGGATTGGTGACATTTCTCGTGATCTGGCTGGTGCACGGTTACATTTACCGCTGGCCGTCGACCCGGAAGAGCGACGCGGAGATCGATGCTGCGTTGACGCGGTTTGCGTGGCCCGGCTATCGTTTCCGGCAGCGGCTGTTGGGGCGCGATGTGGGCCCGGCGCCATTGGTCTGAGCGACATTCATCCCGTACTAAAACGCGTGCCCGGTGGCGCGAAGTTTGATATTCGCGCAGTCAAACCGCAAACGAAAATCGATCGATTGGAAGCTTCATGAGTACGATCCTGGAAAGCCTGCCCAAAAGGGAAAACGTCGGTATCGCTTTTTCGGGCGGGCTCGACACGTCAGCGGCGCTACTGTGGATGAAGCAAAAAGGCGCGCGCGTCTTTGCCTATACCGCGAATCTCGGCCAGCCCGACGAGGCTGATTACGACGAGATTCCGCGCAAGGCGATGGAGTTCGGCGCCGAGAAGGCTCGCCTCGTGGATTGCCGTACGCAATTGGTCCATGAAGGCATTGCCGCCATCCAGGCGGGCGCCTTCCATGTATCAACCGGCGGCATCGCCTACTTCAACACCACGCCCCTCGGCCGCGCCGTGACCGGCACCATGCTGGTATCGGCAATGAAGGAAGATGGCGTCAATATCTGGGGCGACGGCTCGACCTACAAGGGCAACGATATCGAGCGGTTCTACCGCTACGGGCTGCTGACCAATCCGGCCTTGCGGATCTATAAGCCGTGGCTCGACCAGCAGTTCATCGACGAACTGGGCGGCCGGGCGGAAATGTCTGAATTCATGACCGCCAACGGATTCGCCTACAAGATGAGCGCCGAAAAGGCCTATTCGACCGACAGCAATATCCTCGGCGCCACGCATGAGGCAAAGGATCTCGAGCACCTCGATAGCGGCATCAAGATCGTCAACCCGATCATGGGCGTGCCGTTCTGGCGGGACGACTGTGTCGTCAAGGCCGAAAAGGTCGCGGTCCGTTTTGTCGATGGTCAGCCCGTCGCGCTCAACGGCAAAACCTTCGCCGATCCCGTCGCGATGTTTCTTGAGGCCAATGCGATCGGCGGCCGGCATGGTCTCGGGATGAGCGACCAGATCGAGAACCGGATCATCGAGGCGAAGAGCCGCGGCATCTACGAAGCACCGGGGATGGCGCTGCTGCACATCGCCTACGAACGTCTCGTCACCGGCATCCACAACGAAGACACCATCGAACAATACCGGATCAGCGGCATGCGGCTTGGCCGTTTGCTCTATCAGGGGCGGTGGTTTGATTCTCAGGCGCTCATGCTGCGCGAAACGGCGCAACGCTGGGTGGCGCGCGCGATCACCGGCGAGGTGACGCTCGAACTGCGCCGCGGCAACGATTACTCGATCCTGAACACCGAGAGCCCCAATCTGACCTATCAGCCGGAGCGGCTGAGCATGGAGAAGGTTGAGGATGCCCCGTTCACGCCATCGGACCGTATCGGTCAATTGACCATGCGCAACCTCGATATCACCGATACCCGCGCCAAGCTGGATCTCTATGCGAAGACGGGTCTGCTGTCGGCCTTGGAGGGATCGAACATCCCGAAACTCGAGAACGACAAGAGCTGAACCGGCGGGCGCCGTGGGAGCCAGGCAGCGTCATCCTGAGGTGCGAAGCGTGTCGGCGCTGAGCCTCGAAGGATGAAGGCTTCAAAAGATGCGTGAAGCAACCCTTCGAGGCTCGCTGCGCTCGCACCTCAGGGTGATGCCGGAGGTCTTGCGCCGGATCGTCGATCAAAAAATGGCCGGGATCGCTCCCGGCCATTTTCTTGTACGATGTATCTATGCCTCAGCGCCGTGGTGGCGCGGTGCCGGGCGGCGGTGGCGGCAGTGCAGTTCCACCATTCAGCAACGGCGTGATGTTGCGGACGGTGACGCGACGGTTTTCGCGTGACGGACCGTCGGTCTGCACCTTCAGATATTGCTCGCCGTAACCTTGCGACGTCAGATTCTCAGGCGGCACGTTGAATTGCTGCGTCAGCAATTCGGCTGCCGATTGAGCGCGGCGATCCGACAGCGACAGGTTGTCGACATCCGAACCGACGGCGTCGGTATGGCCTTCGATCAGGAACACCGCCTGCGGATTGCGCGAGATGGCTTTATTAAGGCCGTCGGCAATCACCTGGAGCTTCGAGGCCTGATCGGGAGGAATATCCCACGATCCGGTTTCGAAGCTGATGCTGTCGAGATCGACGCTGCGCATGCGTTCGCGCACCGTCGGGCTGTAGCGGATTTCTTCGAGGGTATAGCGCCGGTCGATCCGTTCCACCGGCGGTGCGATCAGCGTGTCGTAGATCAGTTCAGGCGGAGCGTCCTCCGCCTCCACGATGTAGCGGTCGCGCGGAATATCGATCACCGGCGGGGGCAGCGTGACGAAATAGCCTCCGATTGCGCCCGCGACTACGCCTGCCGCGACGGCCCCACCTACGCCGCGATAGTTGTTGTCGATGAGAATAATCTCGCGGCCCCGCTGATCGCGGCGAATACGGCGCAGCATCCGCCCGTCGCGATCGTTCACCGTGATGATCTGCGTGCCGTCAGGCCGTACCACGATGGTGCGGGTGTCGTTGCCGACCCGCTCCTGGCGGATGTTCTTCGCACCGAAGCGGAAGCGATCCTCCTCATTGTGCCGGATGAACGACTGGCCGCTGGGATCGACTACAATGACGCGGCCGGGTTCGGTGAATACCTTGCGTCCACCTTGTTCGGTCTCGCGGCGTTCACCGCGGAAAGCCTCGATGTTGCGCGGTCCCTGGCGTGCGGCGCCGGGTGCGATCGGTGTCAGCGCTTGCGTGTTCGCCGGAGGCGGCGGCAGCGGAGTTGTGACGGTCGGTGGCCCGTGACGAGAAACCGGCGCGCCGGGCGGCAGTGCGGTCTGGCCACCGGGTGCCGGTGGCGCTCCGGCTTTGGTCCCGTTCGGTCCGGCTGGCGGAGTCGCCGCAGGCGCTGCCGCGCCGCCGGGGGCAGCAGGCGGGGTTGCATTGGGTGTCGCAGGGGTCTGCCCAGGCGCTGCGCCATTCGGGCGGCCGCCGGGAGCGCCCGGTCCGCCGTGATCGCGGCCGGGCCCGCCACGGCCTCCTTCGCGACGTGAAGCATTTGGCTCCGCGTTGGCGGGGGGCGTCGTGGACGGTGTGGTTTGCGGCTGCGCGGCCGGAGCAGCCGGTGCCGGAGCCGATCTTGCCGCAGGTGGCGGCGGAGATGCCGGAGATGGCGCGGCTTTTGGAGCGGCGGCTGGAGGCGTAGGCGGCTTTGGAGCAACCGGAGGCGTTGCAGGGTGAGGCGCTGGCGCGGCTTTCGGCGCGGCCGGAGGAGCGGGCGGCGTGGCACGCGGCGGCGGTGCCACCGGTCGTGGCTGAGCGGCCGTCGGCGGCGTTACATGCGGAGGCGGCGGTGCCGCTGGACGTGCGGCGGCCGGAGGCGGCGGCGCATGCGGAGGAGGCGCGGCATGAGGCGGCGGGGCTGCGGGCCGTGGTGGCGCAGCGGGCGGGGGCGCTGGACGTGCGGGCGGAGCAGCCTTCGGCGGCGGGCCTTTTGGCGCTGCCTTTTTCCCCTCGGGGTTTTCGGCCGGCGCGGCCTGTGCGACCGTGACCGGCGCGGACTGCGCGTGCGATGGCGGTATCATCAACGGCGTGACAGAAAGAGCCGATGTGGCAAGCAGCATCAGGCGAAGATTTGTCATGGCAATCTTTATCCCAACAAAAATTTCGACAACAAACGGAATGCTTGCTGACCGACGGTTACGGTGGTTCGATCAACTAATAGCCGTTGGGCTGCAATGTGGCGACGATAGACGGCAGCGGCCGATTTATTTCACAGCCGCTCCGGCGCGAAACGTGCTGCGTTCACGTTCCATTCAGACCGCTCCTCGCCGTTTGTGTTCAAATTCTGCGTGCATCGGTCGCGGGCGATTGTGACGGTGGCGTATCCGGTCCCCGTGTCGGCATTTCATCCGGCACCTGCCCCGGCAGTTCCTGCGGCTGCGAAGGTTCGCCGGGATCCCGCATCGGTGGCGGAATTTCGGGCCGTGGATTTCCGGGCGGATCCTCGCGCGGCGGTTCAACCGGACGTCCTGGTTTGACGGGCGGCACTTCTGTCGGATCGATTCCCATCTAGATAGCGACCTTGCGGTTGGTGCCGATATCCGGACGTGTACCGGTCATGGCCGCCGTCGCCATCTTTACATAGCTGATAACGGACCCCGGTGTATCCCAGAACTCCGCGTCGTGCGGCGACACTTTGAGCACGCGAATGTTCGGATCGTCGGCGCTGTCCCACCACGCCTTCGCCGGAGTCGAGAACAACTCCTTAATCTTGGCGCGATCGTTGGAGACTGCGGCCGTGCCCGTAACGGAAACATATTTCTGATCGCCGGCATCGGCGAACGACAGGTTGATCCCGGGATCTCGCGCAATCTCCTCATCCTTGTGGCGGCGTGCATCGGTGAGCATGTAGATCGCGTTGTCCTCGCGCGCGACGAAGGCGCGCATCGGCCGCGCCCGCAGGTTGCCGCCGTCTCGGGTCACGAGCATTGCAAAGCCGATCTTGTCCATCAGGTTCCAGGCCCG
>JBEPUM010000162.1:0-7423 GCA_041691515.1 Pseudomonadota bacterium
CTGCCGCAGTTTCGACAGCGCGCAGCTATAGCACGCGATGGGGCTTTTTTGGGCCATGTTCCTGCATCAAGCGTACTTCCACCCTCCCCTGGAGGGGTCCGAGACGAGCAAAGCTCGCTCGTGGGTCGGCGAGCATTGAGCGAAGCGCAGAGACGGGGTGGGGTGCACGGCGACAGAGAAGTTCACCCCACCCCGCCGCTCCTTATCAGTCGCGTCGACCCTCCCCCTCCAGGGGAGGGTCAGTAAACTCTTCGACCCGGCCTTGATTGCAACGCTCTTTTCAGAGAGATTGCCGCCCGCAACAGGATCCCTGACATGAGTTCGCAACCGACCTCCTCCGCTGCCCGCCAGATCGTCTGGCCCAGCGTCATCACCGTGATCTCGGCGGCGATCCTGATCGGCGCGGAAGTGTTCGGCGCGGCGTTCGCCGGCGGCTGGGCGCTGGCCATCCTGTTCGGGCTCGACGGCATGGAGGCACATATCCTCCAGGCGGTGCTGTTTGCGATCGGCGTCTTCGTGATGATCAACTTCGTCCGCGCCGCCCAGCGCGTCGAGCCGTTCGTTCGGCGGGCGTAATGGAAACCGCTGCGGCACAGGGCTAACCTTGCTCTCTCCGCGCGCCCGTCGCTTACGCTTCATTAAACAACTTTAACATCCGTTCATCTTCGGCGCTCTCGGTCGCGTCATATTGACCGCATGGTGGGGAAACTTCGCCGCATCTGAAAAAAAATGTTGCGAAGCGGAGTCAAAAGACTTATTTCCCCTTTGCCCAATTTCGCACGTGCCTGTGGTCGTGTGTCAGTCGGTAGGTATCCGGACAAGAGGCCGGACAGCCGCCAAGGGATGAAGAAGCCGAGGGTCGCTCAAGTCGGTCAGACAATGATCGAGACTGAGAGGCCAGCATCTCTCTCCAAGAGATGCCGTTGAAGGCGACTTTGCTCCTTGCAACCGTGACTGGCAGCCGGAGGCGAACCGGCGCACCCCGCTCTCAACGGGGGACGCGACTTAAAGCAACGACGGATCGGGCTTTTTTGGTCTCTACCGGCATTCCACCGCCGGCGCGGGCTACTGAAAAGGCTTGTCCTTCATTGCCAGGTGTGCGGGCGGGAAATTCCCAACCAATCCACGGCAGCACAGTTCGGTACTGAGTTCGAGGTTTTGCCGCGTCTCCATCGTGTGGCAACGCCAGAGCGCTCACGTCCGAGAACAATTTTTTGAACGGATCCCGTCGCTGGGCCGTTTGGGAGAGTGCTATGACCGAACGTATTCAGGAATTCCTGCGCAACCGCCGCAGCGAAGGCAACGACACCGAGCCGTGCCTCGTGGTCGACCTCGAAGTCGTGCGCGACAACTACCAGACCTTCTCGAAGGCGCTCCCTGACTCGCGCGTGTTCTACGCGGTAAAGGCGAACCCGTCTCCCGAGGTGCTGTCGCTGCTGGCGTCGATGGGCTCGTGCTTCGACACCGCGACCGTCGCCGAGATCGAAATGGCGCTGGCTGCCGGTGCGACGCCGGACCGCATCTCCTATGGCAATACGATCAAGAAGGAGCGCGACATCGCGCGCGCCTTCGCGCTCGGCATTCGCCTGTTCGCCGTCGACTGCACCGCCGAGGTCGAGAAGATCGCCCGCGCCGCTCCCGGCGCGAAGGTGTTCTGCCGCATCCTCTATGACTGCGCGGGCGCCGAGTGGCCGCTGTCGCGCAAGTTCGGCTGCGATCCGGAGATGGCGGTCGAGGTGCTCGACCTCGCCAAGCGTCTCCGCCTGGAGCCCGTGGGCATCTCGTTCCACGTCGGTTCGCAGCAGCGCAAGGTGAAGGCGTGGGACCGCGCGCTGGCGATGGCCTCGACGGTGTTCCGCGACTGCGCGGAGCGCGGCATCAACCTGTCCATGGTCAACATGGGCGGCGGGTTCCCGACGAAGTACCTCAAGGACGTTCCTCCGGTCGTGCAGTACGGCCGGTCGATCTTCCGCGCGCTTCGCAAGCACTTCGGCAACCAGATCCCGGAGACCATCATCGAGCCGGGCCGCGGCATGGTCGGCAATGCCGGCATCATCGAGACCGAAGTCGTTCTTATCTCCAGGAAGAGCGACGAGGACGAGGTGCGCTGGGTGTATCTCGACATCGGCAAGTTCGGCGGTCTCGCCGAGACGATGGACGAGTCGATCCGCTACGCGATCAAGACGCCGCACGACGGCGCCGAGATGACGCCGTGCGTGCTCGCGGGGCCAACCTGCGATAGCGCCGACGTGCTGTACGAGAAGTCGCCGTACCCGCTGCCCGTGACGCTCGAGATCGGCGACAAGCTGCTGATCGAAGGCACCGGCGCGTATACCTCGACCTACTCGTCGGTGGCCTTCAACGGCATTCCGCCGCTGAAGACCTACCACATCTGAGGCGCTTCACCTCTTCCGCTTGCGGGGGAGGTCGGCGATACGAAGCAGCGCCGAGTGGGGGAAAGCTGCCCGAAGTGCCTCCACCCCGTCCCTCCCCCGCAAGCGGGCGAGGGTGAAGAAAACCGGACGCCGGTTCGCCGGCGTCCATCAATCCCAGGAACAAGAACTACACCCCGTCATCCTGAGGTGGCCGCGCTCTTTAGCGGCCCTCGAAGGATGGAGGTGGATGCTGCTCATCCTTCGAGGCTCGATTCGCTCGCACCTCAGGATGACGCCGCGGAAAGTTGATACGCCATGAAAGCTACGTCGAAAATCATTGCCCTTACCTCCGACGCCGCTCCGTTCGCGATCCGCAGCGAGCGGACCTCGGACATCGTTGCGCGCGAAGCGCTGCTCGATGCGAGCTTCGGTGACAATCGCCATGCCCGCACCTGCCAGCGCCTGCGCGACGGACGTGCGCCCGCCGAAGGCCTCGCCTTCACGGCGGTACATAAGGGAAAGCTGGCTGGGACCATCAGGCTGTGGCACGTCAGCGCCGGGGGCATCCCGGCACTGGTACTCGGTCCGCTGGCTGTCGATGCATCCTGTCGCGATCTCGGCATTGGCGCGGCGCTGATGAACCATGCGCTTCATACCGCAAAAACGCGCGGCCACGCGGCGATCATCCTGCGCGGCGACGCCGCCTATTACAGCCGCTTTGGCTTCAGCGCGGAAAAGACCGGCGGACTCGAACTGCCCGGACCCTTCGAGCGCGCGCGCTTGCTG
The DNA here is from genome assembly GCA_041691515.1 of Pseudomonadota bacterium. Lineage (GTDB taxonomy): Bacteria > Pseudomonadota > Alphaproteobacteria > Rhizobiales > Xanthobacteraceae > Nitrobacter. Next base: position 3,162 of record JBEPUM010000162.1, read on the forward strand.
GCCATCGAGCTGCGCGATGGCGCACTCGATGAGGCCTGCGGCATGATCGTGGCGACCGGCGCCGCTGCGCCGGAAGCGAGGGGTCATCGTGCACGGAAAACCCGGCCGCCGCTGCTGTGCGCAGCCTGACGGACGGCATTCCAATGACCCAACTCGATCCTGATGCAGGCGCATGGTGCCTCGACGAACGCAGCCGCAAGGTGACGCGCCCCGCGCTCACGACACTCATGATGATCATGCTTGGCTTCATGATCGTCATGGATGTATTGAAACGGCGGCGGGCCGCGAGATCCTGAATCCGTCCGCTTAGCGAAAATTGAAACGAGGTCATGATGTCACGACGTCTGATTTCCACCGGCTCCCCGTTCGAGAAGACCGCCGGCTACAGCCGCGCCGTCGTCGACGGCGACTTCGTCTTCGTCGCCGGGACCACCGGCTATGATTACGCCACGATGACCCTGCCCGCCGATGTCACCAGTCAGGCAAGGAATTGCTTCAAGACCATCGGCAATGCGCTGGAGGAAGCCGGTTTCGCCATGGCCGACATCGTTCGCGCGACCTACTACATTACAGATGCGAAGGACGCGGATGCCGTATTCGCCGTCTGCGGCGAAACCCTCGGCGAGATCCGTCCGGCAGCGACGCTGCTCGTCGTCGCCGGTCTCTACAAGCCGGAAATGAAGATCGAGATCGAGGTCACGGCCAAGCGCCGCTCGGCTTGATCGCCTCGCGCGCCAAAATGTCGCGGTTCCCACATTGACTTGCGCGCGAGCGACCCTACCTTAAGACGATCATGTCGAAGGTTTGCAATAATCGTTTGTTGCTTCGCGCCGGTCACCTCATCGCAGGACGGTGACCCGGGCGGACGTGCGTGCGCGCGCCGTCCGGGATATCTAAGACTTCGACTGCATTTCTAACCGCACTTCATCTGCTGACAAACTTAGCAACGCATCGTCGCCGCTGATCGCGGCGCCTTGCGCTACGCTCTGTGTCGGCCAACTCCGGTGAAAGACATGCTTCACGATCTGCAAACACGCCTTCCTTCCATTGCCATCACTGCACGCGATGCCGACCGCTTGCGGCACCTTGCCGATGCGGCGATGAACACATATCCGGCGACGGCGGAATTCCTTGCCCGTGAAATCGATCGCGCCGAGATCATCCCGGCGGATCGATCCACCCGTGGCGTGGTGACGATGCAATCCGAGGTGACGTTTGCCGACGACATCAGCGGCCAGCAGCGAACGGTCATTCTGGTTTATCCGGAAGAGGCCGACCTTGATGCCGGCAAGATCTCGGTCCTGACGCCGATCGGCGCGGCACTGATCGGGCTGTCCGCGGGACAAAGCATCGAGTTTCAAACACCCTCCGGCGGATGGCGTTCCCTGACGGTCATCGCGGTCGGAGCGTCCTGACCGGTGATGCACGATCCGCAACGGCAACGCGCCCGTCTCCACGCAGGCAGATCCGGCACGTTACGTTATAAAATATCATCGCAATAAATGCGCTTGAGAATGGTCGCCTGCGCCACCGGCGAGTGCTACGACTTGGCGCATGAGCGACACCCACCGTCATGACGACCATTCTCACCACGATCATGCGCACCATAAGCACGATCACGAAACGCACAGCCCCGCTGATCACGGCCATTCCGGCCACAGTCATGCGCCGGCAAGTTTCGGCCGCGCCTTCGCGATCGGAATTGGACTGAATGCAGCGTTCGTTGTCATCGAGGCCGGCTACGGCTTTATTTCGAACTCCACGGCACTGCTCGCCGACGCCGGCCATAACCTGTCCGACGTGCTGGGGTTGCTGGTGGCGTGGATCGCCGCCGTCTTGTCGACGCGCCCGCCGACGCCGCGGCTGACCTACGGCCTGCGCAACACATCGATCCTGGCCGCCCTGCTGAACGCGATCCTGCTGCTGATTGCTTCGGGCGCCATTCTGCTCGAAGCCATCCAGCGATTGCTGCATCCGGAACCGATCGCCAGCAAGACCGTGATCGTGGTCGCGGCCATCGGCATCGTCATCAACGGCGTCACCGCATGGCTGTTCGCCTCGGGCCGCAAGACCGATCTCAACATTCGCGGCGCTTACCTGCACATGATGGCGGATGCCGCCCTCTCGTTCGGCGTGGTTCTGGCTGGCGCCGCGATCATGATGACGGACTGGCTCTGGCTCGATCCGGCAATGAGCCTCGTCATTGTGGCGGTCATCGTCTGGGGCACATGGGATCTGCTACGGGAAAGCACCGCGATGTCGATGGCCGCGGTCCCCTCGATGATCGATCCCGCGGCGGTCCGTGCCTTTCTCGCCGCCCGCCCCGGCGTTGCCTCGGTTCACGACCTCCACATCTGGCCGCTTAGCACCACTGAAACCGCGCTAACCGCGCATCTGGTCACCCCCGCAGGAAATCCCGGTGATGCATTCCTGACAGAGACATGCCGCCAACTACACGATCGGTTCGGCATCGGCCACGCCACGCTTCAGATCGAAACCTCCGGCGATATCCATTGCACGCTCGCGCCCGATCACGTGGTGTGACCACATGACAAGCGCATGACGGCATGAAAGTGCCTTTCAGGCCTTGATTTCATCGGCAATTTGTCGTTTTCAGGGGGCGGTCGCCAACGGCGAAATGCGCCCGTTCGTTCCCCCAGACAATCCGGAGATTTTTGATGCCGTCACCAACTGCGCCCGTGTACGCACGCATCACAGGCCCCATCGTCATGGTTGGCTTCGGCTCCATCGGCAAAGGCACGTTGCCGATGATCGAACGGCATCTCGATTACGACAAGTCGCGCATCACGGTGATCGATCCCAAGGACGAAGGCCGCAAGGCACATTGCGAGAAGCACAATGTGCGCTTCATCCAGCAGGGCGTGACCAGGGACAATTACCGCGAACTGCTGACTCCCTTGCTCACCGAAGGCGGCGGCCAGGGTTTCTGTGTCAATCTTTCGGTCGATACCGGCTCCACCGACATCATGGAGCTCTGCAACGAACTCGGCGCGCTCTATATCGACACGGTCAATGAGCCTTGGCTCGGCTTCTATTTCGATGCGTCGAAGGGGCCGGAAGCGCGCTCCAACTATGCCCTGCGCGAGAACACGCTGGCCGCCAAGAAGGCCCGCCCCGCAGGCTCGACGACGGCCGTCTCATGCTGTGGCGCCAACCCCGGCATGGTCTCGTTCTTCGTCAAGCAAGCTCTGCTGAATGTGGCCGCCGACCTCAAGCTCAATGCCCCGAAGCCAAAGACCAAGGCCGAATGGGCGGACCTGATGCGTCAGGCTGGCATCAAAGGCATCCACATCGCCGAACGCGATACTCAGCGCGCGAAGAAGCCGAAAGAGCCAGACGTCTTCGTCAACACGTGGTCGGTGGAAGGCTTCATATCGGAAGGCGTGCAGCCATCCGAACTCGGCTGGGGCACTCATGAAAAGTGGATTCCCGAAAACGCGCACACCCACGAAGCCGGATGCGGCGCTGCGATCTATCTGATGCAGCCCGGCGCCGATACGCGCGTGCGCACCTGGTGCCCGACCCGCGGCGCGCAATACGGCTTCCTCGTCACCCACAACGAATCGATTTCGATCTCGGACTATTTCACGGTGCACGACGCGTCGGGCATGGCGATCTATCGGCCAACTTGCCACTATGCCTATCACCCTGCGGATGACGCTGTTCTCTCGCTACACGAAATGTTCGGCCGCGCCGCCAAGGCGCAGGAGAAGCATCACATCCTTGATGAAAACGAGATCGTCGACGGCATCGACGAGCTCGGCGTGCTGCTCTACGGCCACGACAACAATGCCTACTGGTACGGCTCGCAGCTCTCCATCGAAGAGACGCGGAAACTCGCGCCCTATCAGAACGCCACTGGCCTGCAGGTGACCTCGGCTGTACTCGGCGGCATGGTGTGGGCACTGGAAAATCCGAACGAAGGTATCGTCGAAGCCGACGAGATGGATTTCGGTCGCCTGCTGGAAATCCAGATGCCGTATCTCGGGCCGGTGAAGGGCTATTACACCGACTGGACGCCGCTCACCGATCGTCCTGGATTGTTTCCGGAAGATATCGACACGTCAGATCCCTGGCAGTTCAGGAACGTGCTGGTGCGGTGAAGGTCTACTTCGCCTTGATCGGCGGAGCCACCTTTTCAGCAGGGGCAGGCGGCAGCGCAGGTTGAGCGCCGGCTTTCTGCGCGTCGGCATCGGGCCGCGCGGGCTCGGGCGCCGGCGTTGTCGGGCGCGTACCACCGG
>JBEPUM010000163.1:0-7376 GCA_041691515.1 Pseudomonadota bacterium
TCAGTGACACTTGAAATAATCGAACGGCTCGCGGCAGCTCTTGCAGCGCCACAGCGCCTTGCAGGAGGTCGATCCGAATTCCGATAGAACTTCCGTTTCAACCGAACCGCATTGCGGACAGGCGACTTGCTGTTCACCAAACAGCGCGCGGCGACCGCTGCCAGCCTGCGGCGGCGCGATGCCATACTCCTTCAGTTTGCGGCGGCCATCGTCGCTCATCCAGTCGGTGGTCCACGCCGGCGACAAGACCGTGCGCACCTTCGGCTTGGCAATGCCCTCGCGCTCCAGCGCCAGTTCGATCTCCAGCGCGATCATGTTCATAGCCGGGCATCCCGAATAGGTCGGCGTGATCGCGACCTCGACGCGTCCATCGCTCACCGCGACCTCGCGCAGCACGCCGAGATCGGCGATGGTCAGCACCGGAATTTCTGGATCGACCACCCGCGCTGCCGCGTTCCATGCGCGCTGCCGCAAATCGGTATCGTTGACGGCGCTCACCATGTGGCGCCCGGAACCGCACGCTGCAGGGATTGCAGTTCGCTCAGGAGATGGCCGAGATGCTCGCTGTGACGGCCATCGCGGCCGCCCTTCTGCATCCAGTCGTTCTGCGGCAACGTCAGCGTTGCTTCGCGCAAAACATCGGACACGATCTTGAGCCATTTTGGACGCAGCACCGCCGGATCGACCGCGATGCCGTCCGCGATCAGCCCGCGTTCGCCGTCATCGACGGAAAACATTTCGCCGGTGAACGCCCAGAGATCGTCGATCGCCGTCTGGGTGCGGCGATGACTTTCCTCGGTGCCGTCGCCGAGCCTGATCATCCACTCCGACGAATGCCGGACATGATAGGCAAATTCCTTCTCGGCCTTGGCAGCGATCGCGGCCAGCGTCGCATCGCGCGACGTCATCATCGCACGCCAGTAAAGATCGGCGAAGACCGCGTAGAAGAACTGCCGCGTCATGGTGCGCGCGAAATCGCCGTTGGGCTGTTCGAGCAAGAGCAGATTACGATACTGTCTGACGTCACGCAGATACGCGAATTTATCCTCGTCGTTATCTAGGCCTTCCACTTTGGCCGCGTGGCTATATAACTCCCGTGCCTGTCCGAGCAGGTCGAGCCCCATGTTGGCCAGCGCCATGTCCTCTTCCATGGCCGGCGCATGGCCGCACCATTCCGACAACCTGTGCCCGAGGATCAACGCATCGTCGGCACGGCGCAGCGTGTACAGCACCAGCGGCGTTTCGGAAACGGTGATGGAAGCGGCGGTCATGTCCAATACTCACAAAGTCATTCCGGGATGCGCTAAGGCGGCGAACGTGGAGCGTTCGTGCCGCGGGCGCAGACCCGGAATCTCGGACTTCTGGATTCCGGGTTCGCGCGCTTCGCTTGCGCCCCGGAATGACGAGTGGCTAAACATCACATATGTCCAACTTCGTCCGGCACATCGTAGAACGTCGGATGCCGGTAGATCTTGGATTCGGCGGGCTCGAACATCATGCCCTTGTCGGACGGATCGGATGCCGTGATCGCGCTCGACGGCACCACCCAGATCGAAAGCCCCTCGCCGCGACGCGTGTAGATGTCGCGTGCGGCCTGAAGTGCGAGCGTCGTATCAGCTGCGTGCAGCGAACCGACATGCTTGTGCGCGAGGCCGTTGCGGCTGCGAATGAAGACTTCCCATAGCGGTGTGTTCGGCGTGGCCATCGCGGCCTCCCTCATGTGCTATTCGGCAGCTTGTGCGACAGTGCGGTTGCGGCGCTTCTCGGCATAGGCGACCGCAGCCTCCCGCACCCACGCACCTTCGTCGTGCGCTTTGCGGCGCGCGGCGAGACGGTCACGGTTGCATGGCCCGTTGCCGGCCAGCACCTGCTTAAATTCGGTCCAGTCGATATCGGTGTAGCGCCAATGTCCGTCGGCATCCCTTGTCATGCCGGGATCGGGAATCGAAAGCCCGAGGAACTTTGCCTGCGGCACCGTGGCGTCGACGAATTTCTGGCGCAGTTCGTCATTGGAGAAACGTTTGATCTTCCATCTGGTCGAGGTGTCGCTGTGCTGGCTCGCCTGATCCGGCGGGCCGAACATCATCAGCACCGGCCACCACCAGCGATCCAGCGCGCTCTGCGCCATCGCCTTCTGATCCTCGGTGCCGCGCGCCAGCGTCAGCATGATCTCGAAGCCTTGCCGCTGATGGAAGGACTCTTCCTTGCAGACGCGGATCATCGCGCGCGCATAGGGACCGTAGGAGCAGCGGCACAACGGAATCTGGTTCATGATGGCAGCGCCGTCGACCAGCCAGCCGACCGCACCGATGTCGGCCCACGTCAGCGTCGGATAATTGAAGATCGACGAATACCTGGACTTGCCGTCCAGCATGGCGTCGACCAGTTCCTCGCGCGAGGTGCCGAGCGTCTCCGCCGCCGCGTAAAGATAAAGTCCGTGTCCGCACTCGTCCTGCACCTTGGCGAGCAGTGCCGCCTTGCGGCGGAGCGACGGCGCGCGCGTGATCCAGTTACCCTCCGGCAGCATGCCGACGATTTCGGAATGGGCGTGCTGGGAAATCTGCCGCGTCAGCGTCTTGCGGTAGGCCGCCGGCATCCAGTCGTTGGGCTCGATGCGGTCGTCGGCATCGATGCGCGCCTGAAACTGCGCGGACCGCCCGGCATCCTCAACATGACGATCGTCGCCGTCGGACGTATTGAGCGCCTGCGTGTACATGGCCCGACCTCCCTGATGGGCTCAATATATATCAAAAAAATACCATAGCAACATATTTTTGTAACATAAAAGACGGACATCAATCCGCGTAGCGCTTCCGGAGTTCCGGCCCCGCTGGCGGCAAAGGGCCGGTTTCGTTGGAGCCGTTTTGATCAAGCCACCGTTCCGACGGTTCGAGCAGGCCCAGAAAGATCTTCCGGCAGAGTTCTTGGGCTGCCCTGCCCGGCCAGTTCCTCGGCAACAGTGCTGCCGGCATCAGGGGATCGCGCAACACCACCCGCCGATAATGATGGTTCATCAGGATTCGCGCGGTGAACGCTTCTGCATCGGAAACGCGCGCGCCCTTCTGGATCGAGCCAAGCAACGGTTCGAACGTGGAGATAAACTTCAGGTAGGCATCGGCCGTGCGATCCAGCGGCCAGCTCTCGCTCAGCAATCGCCGCCCGCTGTCATCCTCGGCCGACACTTCCAGCCGGATAGCGCCCGCGGCCTCGGCCGGCACCGCAACGCCCGATGGTGCAACCCAAACGCCCGGCAGCGGACTGCCGAATCCCGCCGCTTTCAGCGCCTCCCGCGCCACATCGCGATCGCCGCCATTGCCGATCAGCAGCAGTTCAAAACGGCCGGTCCACTCGGGCGATTGCGGATTGTAAATGTGCGCCGTCGCCGTATCGAAGGTCTGCCGTCCCTTTTGCGCGAGCCGGTAAAAACTGTTGCGGCCAACCTTGGTGCGTTCGAGCCATCCATCGGCGGCAAGCCGCGACATCGCGGTTCGCACCACACCGCTGTCGATATCCAGCGTCTCAAAGAACGCCAGCAGCGTACCAAGCCAAACCGAGCCGCCACGCGGCACGATGGCGTCGCCGAACACCGTGATGACAAGCGAGCCTGTGCGGGACGGCTCTCGCTTGAGCTGACCGATGATGCGGGCGAGCGGATGCGACATGCAGGCTGGCTTAGCGCGTTTCTCCGATTCAAACCAATCGCCAGCGCCATGCGTCCCGCCGGCACCCGGGAATATAATTGACCAGTTGGACGGTCAATGCGACTGTCCGGACCACGCTACGCCGCTCACCCGCGGCCCGAAGCGATCGAGGTGACATGGCTCGCACGCGGGCGAACGATTACGACAAGAAGCGCATGGGCATTCTCAGCCGCTCCGCGCGGCTGTTCGCACAGCACGGTTTCACGGGCACATCGATCACGATGATCGCCGACGCCTGCGGCGTGTCGAAGGCACTGATGTATCACTACTACGATTCCAAGGACGACGTGCTGTTCGACGTCCTGTCGGATCATCTGAAACATCTCGTCGCCGTGGTTGAAACCGCGGCGCGCTCGTCAGCGGACGCCCGTGAACGATTGATCGCGATCGCGACGGTGTTGCTCGACGCCTATCGCGGCGCCGACGCCGAACATCAGGTTCAGATATCCAGTCTGAAACTGCTGGCTCCAGCGCAACAGGACGTCCTCAAGGAAATGGAACGCCGGCTCGTCAGCGTCGTATCCGATGCGATTGCCGACGCTCTGCCCTCGGTTGCCAAAAAACACGACCAGTTGAAACCCCTGACCATGTCGCTGTTCGGAATGCTGAACTGGCACTACCTGTGGTTCCGGGACGGCAAGGGCATGACCCGCGAAGCCTACGCACGAATGGCCACCGGTCTCGTTCTCGCCGGTGCCGAAGATGCGATCGCAGACATCGAAAATGCCGGGAAGGCGCCGAAGCAATCGGGCGCGAAAGTAAAAACAGAGAAGGCACGCCCATCGTCTGGACGTGCCCTCTGATCTTCGTCGTCGTCGATAGCGGCCGTTAGGACCGATCCGGGTCCGGATAGACCATGCTGCGCCAGCCGCTGCGGTCGAACGGCTTCCATCCGCCTTCCGTCTGCGCCAGACGATCGGCCACTGCATAGACCACGGCGGGATGGTGTCCCATCCCGCAGTGGCTGCTTTCCACTTCGATGCTTTCAGAGGTCGCAGACGTCTTTTCCATGCACCCCTGCCACGCACAGATACCATCCGTACGACTAAAAATCGCCGTGGTTGGTACCGGCGGCGTTTCAGACAACGCGCCACCGAAACGCGGATCCTCAGCGGTCGAACTCTTGCCGCTCGCCATCTCGTAGACACGCCAGGCATTGGTCGACTTGGGGCTACCCGCGAACGGGCTGCCGAGCGTAATCACCGAGCGCACGCGATCAGGCATCATCTTCGCAAGCTGGCGCGCATAGAGACCGCCGAGGCTCCAGCCGACGAGGCTGATCTTGCGGCCATGCGTGTCGCTCAACTCCTGCACCAGATCGACCATCGCGTGCTGAACGCCGTCGCGAAGGCCGAGGTTGCGGCCCTGACGCCAGCCGCTCACAGCGTAACCCTTGCCACGCAGAAAGCTGCGCAACGGTCGCGTCGAGGTATCGCTCGCCACCAGACCAGGCAGCACAAGCACCGGATGACCGTCGCCACGCGGCGCAAAGCTCAGAAGCGGCAACGCACCAAGGAACGCGCCTAATTCACTGATTGCGCGGCCTTCCAAAAACATCAGCGTTCTGGAGGGCGGGCTCAGAGTGTGAGCAGCAGTAGCGGACATCTAAATTTCCTTCCGTATCCAGCCATGGATGACCGGCTGAATGGGCCAAGTTAGATACGCAAATCCCGTAGAATCGTTCCGCAGCGCAACAATACATTGAACAAGCTAAGGAGCAATTTTCGCCATTTCAAGCATATCGACAGCGCGAAACGGGCAACGCCCACCGTAAACGTCTGTTTGGCGCTCTATTTGTCACAGCAACCGCAAAAGGTATTCGGCGGTGTAAAGGCCAAGTCCCGCCAGCCCGCCGATCAGCGACCCGTTGAAACGGATGTATTGCAGGTCGCGGCCGATGTTGATCTCGATCAGCGTCAGCAGTTGCTTCATGTCCCAGCCCTTGACCTGGTCGGCGATGAAGGTCGAGACGCCGCTCTTCTGATCGGCAATGAAACTGCGCAGCACCACGACGATACCCTGATTGATTTCGCCGCGCATGTCGGCGTCGGCGGCAAGCGTTGCGCCCGCTTTCGTGAAGAGGTCCGCGAGGTGATGCTGCAGCACGCTGTTCTCGCCGCTGGCGCTGCGCGCGATGAAGGAACGTGCATTCGACCAGATATTTTGCGCGAGCGCGCCGAGCTCGGGACGCGCCAGCAGATCGCGCTTCAAGTCCGCGATGCGTTCGCTGTAAGCAGGCTCGCTCTCGAGCCGGTCGACAAAGGAGAGCACCATCCGGTCGAACTCGCCGCGAAACGGATGTTCTGGATCGCTGCGCACCTCGTCAAAGAACGTGCTCGCAGACGCGACGATCTTGTTCAGCAGGAATTTATCTGTGCGGTAGAATTTTAGCAGCGTCGGCAACTCGTCGCGGATCTTTTCACGGATCATCGCCATGGTCTGCGGCTGCGTCAGCGCGCCATGCACTGCGCCCAGGAGATCGTCCAGCAATCCGCGATGGCGCCCTTCGCGCACAAAAGCGCGTAACGTGCCGGCCGCGAGCGGCGCCAGATCGATCGATTGCAGTTCGGCTATCACGCGGCGGGTCACGAACGCTTTCAGGCCCGACGTTTCGGCGGCATCCACCGCCTCGGGCAACAACCGCAGCACGAAACGCGCAAGATCGGCGCTGCGCTTGCGGTCACCGAGCCAGTCTGCGATGAACGACGCGAAATCGACCTGCCTCAACTTCGCCTCAACGGGCGCGGCCTCGAGAAAATGGGTTTCGATGAATTCGCCGAGCTTGTCGGCGATGCGATCCTGGTTGCCTTGAATAATAGCGGTGTGGGGGATCGGCAAACCTAGCGGCCGGCGAAACAGCGCAACCACCGCATACCAGTCCGCTAGCCCGCCGATGGTCGCCGCTTCGGCGAATGCCGCGACAAATCCGAACGCCGGATGGACGTGCATCAAGGCACGCGCCGCGATGAAAAGCGCCAGCGTGCCGGCGAGCACCAGCGTCGCCAGCGCCTTGACGCGGCGCAGTTCCGCAGCGCGAACGGCGTCGCCCGCCTCGGACATGAACCTGCCGGTGGCTGTCATGCGGCCCTCGATCATCTCATTTCGATCAAGCCGACTTTGCACCCGCGAAAGAGTGCGCGTCAAAAAGAAGGCCCGCCTAAGCGGGCCTTCAAATGTCGGTTGATCTCGGGAGGGGAGAGATCAGGCAGTCTTGCCGTAGGAGGCAACCTTGGAGAAGTTGTCCTGCGCGGTCTTCGCACCGTCGGCAACGAGCTTGCCGAGATATTCGGTGGTCGACTTCGCACGCGAGACGAGAACTTCACCGCGGGCACGAACCAGATCGGACTGGATCTGGACCGCTTCGTTGAGCGACTTGGCGGACGCCAGCTTGTCGATGCCGGCGAAGAATGCCTCGGCATCCTGGTACAGCGCCTGCTGAATGTTGCGGCTGATCTTGGCGGCCTCGGAGACCGAACCCGCAACGGCGGTCTCGATCGCGGCGGTCACCTTCTCCGAACCGGCGTGAATGTCGGCAGCACGGTCCTTGGCGGTACCGGCGGTGCGCTTCACGAAGTCACGAGCAGCCTCGGGAACTTCCACGTTCTGGATGTTCTTGAGCGCGTCAGTGACGGGCGCGAAAGCGGCTTTGAAGCTGTCCAGCATCGGGTTGCTCAC
>JBEPUM010000164.1:0-7241 GCA_041691515.1 Pseudomonadota bacterium
ATCGTGAAAATCGACGGCGCCTTTGTGCAGAACATCGCGCGATCGTCCGACGACCGGGCCTTCGTGCAGACGCTGATCGATCTGGCGCGGCGGCTCGATATCAAGACCGTTGCCGAATGGGTTCAGGACGAACAGTCGGCCACCATGCTGCGCGACTGGGGCTGCGACTTTATCCAGGGGCGGCTGATCGGCCTTGCTTCCTCGGAGCGGCCCTGGACTGACCAGGCGGCACTTCCGGCCGCGAGCTAGCCGCGCATCAGGCTGACAAGTTCGCGAGGCTAAGCAATGAAAGCGTATCTGGTGCTCGACCTGTCGGTGAATGACTTCGGCGGGTTCAAAAAATACATCGCTGAAATCCCCGCATTCATCGCGAAACATTCCGGGAGATACATCGTCCAGGGAGTTCAGCCCACGATAATTGAGGGCGATTGGAAACCCGACCGCATGGTCATCATCGAGTTTCCAGAACGCGACAAGGCAGAAGCTTTTTTGAGGGATCCGGAAATTCAGGATCTGTTCAAGGTGCGCCACGCGACGACGACCAGCAAGCTGGTGCTTGTGGATGGGTGCACGTAAATCCACTCCACTAGCCTCTCACCCTGCGATTTCAAGCCCGGCGCCGGCAGATACCACGCTGCAGCCGGCATAGCCGCGTGCCCTTGGATGCCTCCCGGCGCAAACGACCAAAAGCGCACAGATTATATGCTAGTCTCGCGGGCCATCAAAGACGGCGGGTGATCGCAATGCTGGAAGCAGACAAGGTGTTCGCCGGTTCGATTCCGGAAAACTACGACCGATACATGGTGCCGCTGATTTTCGAATCGTACGCCGCAGATCTTGCACAACGCGCGGCGGTGTTGTCGCCAAATACCGTTTTGGAAATCGCCGCGGGGACCGGGGTTGTTACCCGCGCACTGGCACCAAAACTGTCGCCCGCCGCACGCTATACCGTAACCGACCTCAATCAGCCGATGCTCGACTATGCCGCTTCGCGACAAGGTCCCGACAGCCGCATTGCCTGGCGCCAGGCAGATGCCATGGCACTGCCGTTTGAAAACGCGGCCTTCGATCTCGTGTGTTGTCAGTTCGGCGCGATGTTCTTTCCCGACCGCCCGTCTGCCTATCGCGAAGCAAGGCGGGTCCTGAAGCCCGGAGGGCATTTTTTATTCAGCGTGTGGGATCGCATCGAGGAGAATGAGTTCGCGAACGACGTGACCAATGCTCTCGCGAAAATCTTTCCGAACGATCCGCCGCGTTTTCTGGCGCGCACGCCGCACGGCTACCACGATACGGCCCTGATCCGCAGCGACCTGGACGAGGCTGGTTTCTCTCATGTGGAGATCGAGACGAGAGCCGAACAAAGCCGTGCGCCTTCGCCGCGCATTCCGGCAGTGGCTTATTGTCAGGGCACGCTTCTTCGCAACGAAATCGAGGCGAGAGAGGCGGGCAAACTGCAAGCTGCTACCGACGATGCCGAAGCCATGATCGCGCGCAGACACGGCAGCGGCGAGGTCGCTGCGAAAATTCAGGCACATGTAATTCTGGCTTCGATGTAGGGACTTCGGCTTCCGGGCCGGACCATTCGTTATCCCGCGATTTCAAGCCCCGCGCTGGCATAGACCACGCCGCCGTCGATCGCGATGGCATTGCCGACGACATAATCTCCCGCGCGTGACGCCAGGAAGATCGCGAGCCCCGCCATGTCGGTCTCGTCGCCGATCCGCCCCGCGGGAATGCGCCTGGAAACTTCGTCGGCGTGATCGCGCGCGGCCTTGTTCATCTCGGAGGCGAACGCGCCGGGGCAGATCGCGGTGACGGCGATGTGATCCTTGATCAGCTTCGTCGCGATCCGCCGCGTCATGTGGATCACGGCGGCCTTGCTGGCGCCGTAGGAATAGGTCTCCATCGGATTGACGAAGATGCCGTCGATCGAGGCGATGTTGATGACCTTCGCCGGGCGCGCGGCGGAGGCGGCGGCGCGCAGCGGCTTCGCCAGCGCCTTGGTCAGGAAGAACATCGACTTGACGTTGAGGTTCATCACCTTGTCCCAGCCGCTCTCCGGGAATTCGTCGAAGTCCGCGCCCCAAGCCGCGCCGGCATTGTTGACGAGAATATCGAGCTTCGGCTCCAGCTTCGTGATCTCTGAAGCAAGTTTGTCGCAACCCTCGACCGTCGAAATATCGATCGGCAGCGCAATGCACTCGCCGTCGTATTGCGCGGACAGTTCTTTCGCGGTCGCTTCGCACGGGCCGGCCTTGCGCGCGGTGATATAGACCTTCGCGGCACCCTGGCTGAGAAAGCCGGCCGCGATCATCTTGCCGATGCCGCGCGAGCCGCCGGTCACCACTGCGACGCGGCCCTTCAGCGAAAACAGATCCTTGAGCATGACGATACCTCCCTTGCTTTGCCCATGGTTGTGGGCACGGAGGCTGGATGAGTCAAGAAAGAGCTAGCTGGCGTCGACGCGGCGGAATCCATTCCACATGGCGGTGGCGGCACCCGAGGTCAGCACCGGCAGGATGCGCGCGTTCTGATAATTCCCGTTCAGGGAAATGCGTGGCAGTGCTGTCGGGTGATCGGCATTTTCGGGAAAAATCATGCCCGGCCGTGTCGTGACGGCGGTCTTGAATCCCGCGGTCTTTGCCATTGCGAATTCGCGTGGCCCCGCGGCGCTTCTGTCGCCATAGGGATAGGCGAGGTGGACAACGGGGCGCTGCAAGACCGCCTCGATCCGTGCGCGGCTCTCGGTTATTTCGTGAAGCGCCTGTGCTTCGCTTTGCTTCGCGAGATTGCAATGGGTGATCGTATGGGCGCCGATAGTCACCAGCGGATCGTCGGCGAATGGCTTCAGTTCGTCCCAGGGCAGGCACAACTCCCGGCTGATCACGGCCTCGTCGATGCCATAACGCGCGCATAAGCTGCTCATCTCGCGCGCGACGTCGCGATCGTCCGGCAGTCCGCGCAATATGTCGTGAATCCCGATGAACGCAGCCTGCTTGCCGTCGATCGTGCTGGTATCGAACCGTACCGCGGTGCCGGCGACCCCAGTGTCGATCCGGTCGGTGGCAGCGACGACGCGTTCAAGCGCAACCCACCAGAGACGGCCGATGCCTTCGGCAAAATCGCTGGCGGCGTACACGGTGAGGGGCGCGTCATATTCGCGCATCACGGGTAGGGCAAAATCGCGGTTGTCGCGATAGCCGTCATCGAACGTGAAGCAGGCAAATCGCCGGGAGAAGTCATGTTCGGTCAGCCGGCGATGCATCTCGTCGGCGGTCACGAGATCGAACCCGCGCGCCCGGACATGAGCCAGCGTTGCGCGCAGAAATTCGGGGGTCACTTCCAGATGGTGATTGGGCTGGAACGGGTTGTTCCGGCGCGGCCGCACGTGGTGCAGCATGAAAATCGCTCCGGCGCCTGCGAAGATCGGCCGCAGCAGATGGTGGGCGCCGCTGAAATACAGCGCCTCCAGTCCGGCGCGGATGACGGCGTTTCGGAGTTGTTTCATGGAGGGCCGGCCAACCGCCTTGTTGAGTGAAATCTAATGTCAGAAACGGCTGAAGAAACGGTTATTCGGGCCAGAGGCCGCGGCGGCCAAGCCTCCGCCTTATTTCCGGTTTGACAGTCCGGCAAGGGTTTGTTTTCTCTTCGTTTCCAGACTTCGTGCACGACCAGCAAAACCGGCATCCGGAGTTTGCCCCGAGCGCGCCCCAGATTTGTTGAACCAGCGCATGATTGAATTGCCGGGCCGCAGGTGTGCCGGCAGATCGTGCGCGACAGGATACCGAATGCGCGGACTATTCAGGTGGAGTAGCAAGTGGTGGCCGGGCGTCATCCCTCTCGCTGTCCTTTGGGCGATTGCGGCGTGGACAACGACAGTTCCCCTGGAAGCCGACTTGACTGCGCACGCCACCGCCGCGTTGAAGGATAGTGTCCTCGACAAGACCGTAATCAGCGCCGCCGGCCGCGACATCACTTTTTCCGCCGAGGCGTTTTCGGAGCAGGGGCGCAGTAACGCCGTTGCCTCGGTTGAAACCGTGCCGGGCGTGCGGCAGGTCAACGATGGCACGACGCTGGTTCCCGAGGCCAAGCCCTTTGTCTGGACCATCGAACGCGATGTCGCGAAGGTGACGCTGAGCGGCAGCACGCCGTTGCCGGTGGTCAAAAGCAAGCTGCTCGACGCCGCGCGTGCGACGTTTTCCGGCATCGAAATCGCCGATCAGATGAATTTATCCCGTGGCGCGCCGCCACGTTTCGAGGCCGCGGCGGTGCTGCTGATCAACCAGATCGGCCGGCTCAAGAACGGCAAGGTCACGATTTCCGACGCGACGGTGAACCTGTCGGGGATGGCGCGCGAACTGGGTGGCCGCGAGGCGATCGCGGCGGCGCTGAAAAATCTGCCCGAGGGATATTCGGTTGCCAACGAGGTCCACGCCCCGCCGTATATTTTCGAAGCCAACAAGGATCCGGTTGCCGCGACGCTGACGCTGACCGGCTATGTGCCCGACAACGCAGTTCATGCGGCAATTGTTGCGTCTGCAGGCCGCAAGTTCTTCGGCGAGAAGGTCGTCGACAAACTCAAGGCGAGTCTCGGCGCGCCGACAGGTTTCGATGGCGTCGTCACGCGTGCGCTCGGTGCGCTGTCGCGGCTGTCGACGGGAACGCTGGTGGTCTCCGATCGCGAAGTGAATCTTTCCGGCGACGCGCTTTACGATGCGGCGGGAAACCAGATTCGCACGAATCTTCCCAAGGATCTGCCGCAGGGATGGCAGGCGAAAGCGGAAGTGTCGGTCAAGCCGGCGGCCGCGCCGGTCGACTCGACTGTTTGCCAGCAGTTGTTCGCCGATCTGCTCGGCAAGGGCACGATCCGGTTTGAATCCGGCCGCGCCACCCTCGATTCGGATTCCGTCGGGTTGCTGGATCGGTTGACGGAGACCGCGCTGCGCTGTCCGGCGGCCACGATCGAAATCGTCGGCCATACCGACAGCGACGGCGACGATTCCTTCAATCAGTCGCTGTCCGAGCGGCGCGCGCAGGCGGTCGCGGACTATCTGGTGAAGGCCGGAATGCCGGCGGATCGGTTCAAGCCGATGGGCTACGGCAGTGCACAGCCGATCGCCGCCAACGACACCGACGAAGGCAAGGCGAAAAATCGCCGCATTGACTTCATTGTGAGGCAATAGAGATGGTGTATCTGGCGATGTTTCACTGGGGCTGGTTGCTGGCGTCGCTGCTGCTCGGCCTTGCCATGGGCTGGATCGCAGTGGTGCATCGTGGTCGGGGGGTGTCGAAGAAAACCACGCGATGGCTCTCGGTGCTGGCCGTCGCGCTGATTGCGGCAGCGCTTACCCGCGTTGTTCCGGGCCGCTTCGGCTACTGGCTCGACCTTGGCCTCGTCATGTTCGCTATCTATCTTGTGGGTTGCGCGATTGGTTCATGGCTGCGCGACCGGGTGGTCTCGCGCCAGGCGGCTGTCAGCTGATGGCCGGCGCGAAACACCCTAATGTGTTGAAGTAAAGCGTTTTATTGGCCCAGGCGGAATTCCGTTTGGAGTGAAAACACGCTACGACGTTGCCCACGCGAATGAACGCGGAGTGGTGACTGCTTTTGCCGCGGATCGCAATTCGAGGATGTCGATGCTAGGGTCAATACGCAGAGCGATCTCGGTTCTGCGCCAGAAGCAAATCCTGCACAAACTCGGTGTTGCGGTCAGCGTCACGGTCATCGCGATCGCGTGTTACGTGCTCTTCCACATCCTCAGGGGCATCGACGTCGACGACGTCGTCGAGGCGATCAAGCAGACCGAGCCGCGCTCGATCGCGCTGTCCGGCCTGTTCGTCGCAGCCGGATATTTTACGCTGACATTCTACGACCTGTTCGCGGTACGGGCGATCGGCGCCACCCATATTCCCTACCGCATCAACGCGCTCGCGGCCTTCACCAGCTATTCGGTCGGGCACAACGTCGGCGCCAGCGTCTTCACCGGCGGCGCCGTCCGTTATCGCGTCTATTCGGCGTGGGGGCTGAATGCGATCGATGTCGCAAAGATCTGCTTTATCGCCGGCCTCACCTTCTGGCTCGGCAACGCCGCCGTGCTCGGGCTCGGTATTGCCTATCACCCGGAAGCCGCAGCCAACATCGATCAGCTTCCGCCGTGGTGTAACCGTCTGGTAGCGGTCGCGATCATTGTCGGGTTGATCGGATACGTGATCTGGGTCTGGATGAAGCCGCGGAACGTGGGCCGGGGTCCGTGGACTGTGGTGCTGCCGGGCGGCCCGCTGACGTTGCTGCAGATCGCGATCGGCATCCTCGATCTCGGGTTCTGCGCGCTCGCGATGTATGTGCTGGTTCCCGACGAGCCGAATCTCGGCTTCGTTGTCGTCGCGGTGATCTTCGTGTCCGCGACGCTGCTCGGCTTCGCCAGCCATTCGCCCGGCGGTCTCGGCGTATTCGATGCCGCGATGCTGGTCGGGCTGTGGCAGATGGACAAGGAAGAGCTGCTTGCCGGAATGCTGCTGTTCCGGCTGCTTTATTATATCGCGCCCTTCGTGCTTTCTGTAATCTTGCTGACGTTTCGGGAAATTATCATCAGCGCGCGAACCAAACGCTTGCGCGACGCGCAGCCTGGACCGAGCGCCGGGCCAAAGGGCGAAATGTCCTATCTGAGGGAGCATGGCGACTCAGGCGCCTGACGGCATTCAAGCGAGCACGGAAGCAACCGTCTCGCGGACTCTCGATGGGTCGTCTTCGATGTTTGCATTCTGGCCGGACCGATTGCGCCGCTCGGCGCTGATTTTGCTGGTGGCGGGACTCGTGCTCACCGCGCTCGTCATATTCGGCGGCTTGCAGCCGGCCCGCGCTATCGCGGCCTTCGTCTGCATTGCCGGTGCGGCGCTGGTGCCGTGGCAGCTTCATGACACGGTCGCATCGCGCGATGCCGTGCTCGGCGCCAATCCGGTCGAGACCGCGGCGGTACACGCCCTCGTCGCGGGCGTGCCCGATCCGACCGTGCTGCTCGATCGTGCCGGCCGTGTGATCCATCTTAATGCGGCCGCGGCGCAACTCGTCCCGGCGCTGCGCCGGAACGAACTCGCGCAGTTCGCGCTGCGCTCGCCCGAAATCATCACGGCCTTGCGCGAGGCGATCACGACCCGGGAAACGCGGCGGACGACCTATCTCGATCCCGTTCCCGTCGATCGCTGGATGGAATTGATTATCACGCCGGTGCCGGTGCCGACCGC
>JBEPUM010000165.1:0-7196 GCA_041691515.1 Pseudomonadota bacterium
CCAAATCCTGTTTATCTCCGGGGTGCTCCCCCACCGGCTGTGGGCCCCCCAAAATCCAAATTGGGGTTTCCCAAACAAAACAAATTTATAAGAGACAGGGCTTGACCCGCGCACCCGCCGGTTTTGAGAGCGATGATTGCCGGGTCAAGGCCGGGCAATCACCCGGGGTGGACGCGTTTCTTCACGTCCACCGGTTCTGCCTCGCTCGAAGGGCGTTTGCGATTGCGGTTCACATCCTTGCTTCCAGCACCAGATTGAACGGCGTCTCCGCGGCGCGGCGGAATTGCTTGAACCCGCCGGCCTTGGCCACCTCGCGCAGCCTCGCTTCGCCGGCTTGCGCGCCGAGTGCGAGACCGACCTCCTGCGCCATCGACGCCGGCGTGCAGATCATGGTCGAGGCTGCATAGAACAGTCGGCCAACCGGATTGAGGTTCTGCTCCAGCGTATCGTTGGCGAACGGTTCGACCAGCATGCAGGTGCCGTCCTTGCTCATGGTGGACGCGACATGCGTCAACGCGCCGACCGGATCGCCCATGTCGTGCAGGCAGTCGAAGAAGCAGACGAGGTCATAGCCGTTGGCGGGGAATGTTTTCGCCGTCGCCACGGCGAATGACACTTGATCTCCAAGCCCTTCCGCTTGTGCGGCCTTTCGCGCGGCGTCGATCGAGCCGGGATGGGCATCGAACCCGAAGAATTTCGAATTCGGATAGACCTTCGCCATCATGATCGTCGAAACGCCATGTCCGCAACCGATGTCGACGACCTTCGCGCCGCGTTCGAGCTTTTTAACGACGCCATCGAGCGCAGGCAGCCATTCCTGGACTAGATGATGCTTGTAGGTCGTGCGGAAGAAACGGGCGGTGCCGCAAAACAGGCATTCCGCGCGATCGTTCCACCCGAGGCCCTTGCCGCTCTTGAAGGCATCGGCGACCTTCGGCTCATCGAGCACCATCGCCGCCATCAGGTCACCAATGCCGCCCATGAAGACCGGGCTGTCCTCGTCGGCAAACACCATAGCCTGTTCGGGCTGCATCGAAAATGCGCGCGACGTCGGATCGTAGTCGACATATCCGGACGCAGTCTGGGCCGACAGCCATTCGCGCACGCAGCGTTCGTTCGTGCCTGTCGTCTTTGCGAGATCGGCCGCGGTCATCGGCCCTTTCGCGGCGAGCGTCTTGTAGAGCCCGAGACGATCGCCGATCTTGATCAGCGCCGCATTGGCGGTCGCTCCCATATCCCCCAGCATCTTCCCCATGAATGCATTCAAACGATCCGTGTTTACGTCCATTTTCGCCTCCTGGAGATGGTTTAATGGATTGTTCCTTTTCGAAAGAAGGATGAGGATGGGGCGGCGGTTTGCCGACCTATCGCCGTGTTGGTCCGTATCGGTCTGACAAGGTTCAACGGCTGCGGACGAACCGCGCGACCAGTTCGACGTGCGGCGAGTGACGGAACTGATCGATGGGCGTCACGGTCTGGAGCCGATACCCGCCGTCAATCAGAGCTTTGGCATCACGTACGAATGTAGCCGCGTTGCAGGATACGGCAACCACCAGCGGAACGTTGCATGCGGCGAGTTGGCGCACCTGCGCTTCCGCGCCCTGCCGCGGCGGATCGAACACAACAGCATCGCAGTCGCGCAGTTCCTGCGGCATGAGCGGACGGCGAAACAGGTCACGGGCTTCGGCTTTGATCGGCTTCAACCCCGATGTGGAGGTCACCGCCTTTTGCAGCGCCACCACTGCGCCGGCGTCACTGTCGATTGCGGTGACCCGTGATTTTTCCGCAAGGCGCAGCGCGAATGGCCCGACGCCGCAGAACAGATCGGCGATATGCTTTGCTTTCTTGCAATGCATTGCCACCAGCGCGGCCAGCGCTTCCTCGCCCGCGACGGTTGCTTGCAAGAACGAGCCCGGCGGCAGGGTGATTTGAGCCGCGCCGATCCCGATCACCGGCGGCGAACGCATCAGCACCAGTTCGCCGTGACGGGTCAGTCGCGCTAGCTGATGTTCTTCGGCGACGCGCGACAATATCGCGATCAATTTCGCCGGCAGCGGGCCGGAGCCGCGGACGTCGACGTCGAGGCCGTTGTTGGCGGCTGTCACCTGGATATCGAGCGGCTTGTTGGTTGGCCTCAGCACATCGGCCAGCGCGCGGGCCGCGTCGAGTGCGCCATTCAAGCCCGGATCGAGGATCGGGCAGTTTTCGATGGACACGATGGCATGACTGTTCGGTGCAGCAAATCCCACCCGCAACACCCCGTCCTCGCCGCGCCGGCCATGCAAGGTGATCCGGCGGCGGCCCGCGCCGTGGGCATCGACGAGATCGTCCACCTCGCAGTCGATGCGCGCCTGCGCCAGCGTATCGATTACGATCTGACGCTTCCAGGCGCGATAGGCGTCCGGCCGCCAGTGCTGAATGGCGCAGCCGCCACAGCTTCCGAAATGCGGACAGAACGGCGCGATGCGGTCCGGGCTTGGCGTTTCCACGCGGAGTAAGCGTGCGCGGTCGGAATGACCTGCGACCGGTTCGATATCCACGATCTCGCCGCCAAGCGTGTAAGGCACGAACAACGTCTGTCCGTTGGCGCGTGCGACGCCGTCGCCGCGATGGCCGACATGATCGATGGTGAGGTGTTGGCTTTCAGGTCGTTCAGCCACGGCGCGCACCCAGAAAAAATTCGATGTTGCCGTCGCCGCCGGCGATCGGGGAGGGAAAGACTTCGATGTCGGCGCATCCGAGCGACACCGCGAATTCCACGATGCCGTCGCAGACAACCTGATGCACTGCTACGTTGCGGATGATACCGCGCTTGGAATGCTTTCGTTCCGCTTCGAATTGCGGCTTGATCAGCGCCAGCAGATGCATCGGTGCGGCCGCGAGCGACAATGCGGCCGGAAGAATTGCCTTCAGCGAAATGAAGCTCGCGTCGATGACGACCACATCCGGCCGTTGCGGTAGCCGCTTGCCTTCGAACAATCGGATATCGGTCGCCTCCATCGACACGATCTTCGGGTGATCCCGGAGGCTTGGATGCAATTGATCGCGCCCGACATCGACGGCGAACACCAGCGCGGCTCCGTTCGCCAGCAGAACCTCGGTAAAGCCGCCCGTGGAAGCGCCGACATCGAGGCAAACATGGTTCTCAATCTCGATCGGGTATCGTTCGAGCGCGCCGGCCAGCTTGACGCCGCCGCGCGATACGTAAGGGTGCGCAGGCTGCGCGCCGATTTCCGCGTCGACCGGAATTGTTTCGGACGGCTTCTGGACCGGCTTGCCATTGGCGATAACGAGCCCGGCGTCGATCGCGGCCTGCGCGCGCGCCCGGCTCTCGAACAGGCCGCGCTCGACCAGCAACAGGTCCGCACGCTTGCGTGCCGGAGGTTTTGTGCTGTCGCGCTTTGCCACGATCAACTCGACGCCTTGAGGCTGACCTGAAGCTGCTCCGCAGCGAGGCGCAGGCAGGCTTCGAAGGATGTCATGTCATGCCAGACGTCGTCGGGCTGCGTTGGCGGCGTCACCAGCGCGCCGCCGCAGAGATCGAGGGCGTGGATCATCATCAGATTGTCGGCCAGATCGAAGTTCTCGACAACCAGCCCGTCGCCGTCGATCAGATCATGGCCTTGCTGGCGCACCTCGATGAACCCGGCCACGCGATCGGCGTAAAGCGAGGCGTCGTTGGTATAGCCAAAGCAGGGCTTTGCGCGGCCCGCCATATAGCCCAGTTCATAGACGGTTCCAGGATCGGCGCCGGGACCGCGAAACGGCGTGAGATTGGCGACGATCGCATCGGCCGAGTCCATCATCGCCTGATTGGCGCGGAAGATCCGCAGCGAGACATCTGACGCGGCACGGTCGATGTGATTGTCCAGCGGATAGAGGCCGGTCAGGCCATGGCGGCGGCAAAGTTCGACCTTGCGACGGCCGATATGAGCGGCATCCGGCAGGAATACGTCGGGACCGGCGAGGTAAATCTTGGTCATTCCGGGGCGCGTCCGGCTCCTGCCGGGTGCGAACCCGGAATCTCGCAGAGATCAACATGACCACATTCCGGGTTCGCTAGCAGCTTTGCTGCCCGTGCCCCCGAATGACGTAATTTGGCTTACGCCAGCTTGACCGTCTCGGCCTTGAAGTCCTTGCCGAGTGCCTCGAACACCTTGGCGACGATGCCCTTGGCGTCGAGTCCGGCGCGGCCGTACATCGCGGCCGGCGAGTCGTGATCGAGGAATTCGTCCGGCAGGATCATCGAACGCATCCGCAGGCCGCCGTCGAGCATGCCGTTGTCGGACAGGGTCTGCATCACGTGCGAACCGAAGCCGCCGATCGAGCCTTCCTCGATCGTGAGCAGCACTTCATGTTCGCGCGCGAGTTTCATGACCAGATCCACGTCGAGCGGCTTCATGAAGCGCGCGTCGGCGATGGTCGTGGACAGGCCAAGCGCTGCGAGTTCGTCGGCCGCCTTCTCGCATTCGCCGAGGCGGGTGCCGAACGACAGCAGCGCGATCTTGCTGCCCTGGCGGATGACGCGACCCTTGCCGACCTCGAGCGGAATGCCGACCTCGGGCATCTCGACGCCGCGGCCTTCGCCGCGCGGATAGCGTAGTGCGCTGGGGCGGTCGTTGATCGCCACTTGGGTCGCGACCATGTGCACCATTTCAGCCTCGTCGGAGGCGGCCATGATGACGAAATTCGGCAGGCAGCCGAGATAGGCGCAGTCGAACGAGCCCGCATGGGTCGCGCCATCGGCGCCGACCAGGCCCGCGCGATCGATGGCGAAGCGCACCGGCAGCGACTGGATCGCTACGTCGTGCACGACCTGATCGTAGCCGCGTTGCAGGAAGGTGGAATAGATCGCGCAGAACGGCTTGTAGCCTTCGGTCGCCAAACCTGCCGCGAACGTCACCGCATGCTGTTCGGCGATGCCGACGTCGAACGTGCGGTTCGGGAACGCTTTGTTGAAGATATCGACGCCGGTGCCCGACGGCATCGCCGCGGTGATCGCGACGATCTTGTCGTCCTTCTCGGCTTCCTTGACGAGGCTCGCGCCGAATACGTTCTGATAGGACGGCGCATTCGGCTTGGACTTCGACTGCGCACCGGTGGCAACATCGAATTTGACCACCGCGTGATACTTGTCGGCGGCGGCTTCCGCCGGGCCGTAGCCCTTGCCCTTTTGAGTCACGACATGAACCAGGATCGGGCCGGTTTCCATATCGCGGACGTTCTTCAGCACCGGCAGCAGGTGATCGAGATTGTGTCCATCGATCGGGCCGACGTAATAGAAGCCGAGCTCCTCGAACAGCGTGCCGCTGTTGGTCATGAAACCGCGCGAATATTCCTCGACGCGTTCGGCGCGGTCGGAGATCACCTTCGGCAGATGCTTGCCGAGTTGCTTGGCGGCCTCGCGAATCGAGCGATAGGTCTTGCCCGAGTACAGCCGCGACAGATAGGCCGACATCGCACCGACCGGCGGCGCGATCGACATGTCGTTGTCGTTGAGGATGACGATCAGGCGTGAATTCATCGCGCCCGCGTTGTTCATGGCCTCATAGGCCATGCCTGCGGACATCGCGCCGTCGCCGATCACGGCGATGACGTTGTTCTTGCCGCCCGAGAGGTCGCGCGCCACGGCCATGCCAAGGCCGGCGGAGATCGAGGTCGAGGAATGCGCCGCGCCGAACGGATCGTAGTCGCTCTCGGTGCGCTTTGTGAATCCGGACAGCCCGCCGCCGGTGCGCAGCGTGCGAATGCGGTCGCGGCGGCCGGTCAGGATCTTGTGCGGATAGGCCTGATGGCCGACGTCCCAGATCAGACGGTCGCGCGGGGTATCGAAGATGTAATGGATCGCGGTGGTCAGTTCGACGACGCCCAGGCCTGCGCCAAAATGTCCGCCCGTTACCGACACCGCGTCGATGGTTTCCTGACGCAACTCGTCGGCGACCTGCCGGACCTGCTCGATCTTGAGCTTGCGAAGGTCAGCGGGGGTGCGGATGGTGTCGAGAAGCGGGGTTTTACTGAAATCGGTCACTGCGATATTCCAATTTTGCATGTCCGGAAGCGTTGCGTGGCAACCGGACACTGGCGCGTGCGCGCAACAGAAAATCCATGTGCCAAGAAACCTCCCGCGTTGAGAAGCTTGAATCCGAAGTTTAGCTAATGCTCCGGTCGAGAACTGTGATGTACGTCACTATTTGTCGTGTCACGCGTTCCAATCATTTTTGCAAGCTGTTTGAAGCGCTTACCGCTGTTGAGCGTCGGCTGCGGTGCGGGTTCGACAGCGCATAGCCCTACAGCTTTACACCAAAACGGCGGCCAAAGCCAACCGGCAAGCCCCCCACTTGAGTGGGGTGGCATTGCCTGAGGTTCAAGGCAGCCCAGCCGGATTTAGCAGAAACCGGAACGTTAACCCGGCAAACCGCCGGAAGTTGCAACGGTGGAACCGCAAAAGGGGCGATATCGGGGGTCGCCGGCTTTTTGCCAACTGCGATAGCCGGAAGCCTCCAGCCTTCAATTCGATAAGCTGAGGATTACTGCACGTCGAGCGGTTCTGTGCCTGTGACCTGACCGGAGGAATCGGTGGTGATCTTGTCGACCCGCGCTTCCGCCTGCCGCAGCAACTCTTCGCAGCGCCGCTTCAGCGCTTCGCCGCGTTCATAGATGGCAACGGATTCTTCCAGCGGGACCTTGCCGTCTTCGAGTCGCTTGACGATGGATTCAAGATCCTCGATCGCGCGCTCGAAGGTGAGCTTCTTCACGTCGGCGTGGGTGGGTTCGGCCATCTGAGTGTCCCTGGAATCGATTCAAAGTTTTCGAGCGGAATGTGGCGGAACGTCATGCGCCCATCAAGGCGGTGACGTGCTCCGCCACCGACTCTTGCAATCCCTGCAGATCATAGCCGCCCTCGAGCACCGAGACAATTCGGCCTCCCGCGGACGCGTCGGCGACATCCATCAATTTGCGGGTCACCCAGCCGAAATCGCTCGCATCCAGATTGAGACTTGCCAGCGGATCGCGGCGATGCGCGTCGAAACCGGCGGAAATGATCAACAGTTCGGGCGAGAATTTTTGAAGCTGCGGCAGGATCAAATTCTCGAACGCGGAGCGAAATTTTGCTCCGCCATCGCCCGAGGCCAGGGGGGCATTGACGATGGTGTCGTGATCGCCGCGTTCGCTGCTGGCGCCGGTACCGGGAAACA
>JBEPUM010000166.1:0-7194 GCA_041691515.1 Pseudomonadota bacterium
CGGCTCCCCGCCCGCAGGCGGCTTCCCGAAAGCCAGTGTCCGAATCCCGGTCGCATGACGAGGATGACGACGACGATGACGACCTCGAGATCGACGATGAGGATGATGACGACGATCTTGTCGTCTTCACGGCCCGCGAGGCTGCCGGTGCCATTGCGACGATCTATGCGTTCATTCGGCCACTGCTCGGAAAATACCGGAAAGCGCTAACCTTCGTCGGCATCGGCCTGCTGGTCGAGACGCTGTTCAACGTCATCATGCCGCTCAGCCTCAAGTTCCTGATCGACGATGCGCTCGGCGAAGAAGATTTTGGAGCGCTGGTCTGGATTTTGTCGGCGCTCGCGACCGCCGGCATCATCACCTCGCTGATTTCGATCTGGTACGAACGCTGGGACGCCTGGTTGTCGTCGTCGATTATTTCGGACATCCGGCTGCGGCTGTTCGATCATGTGCAGGATCTGCCGTCGGCATTTTTTGCGCGCACGAAGCGGGGAGAGATCCTGTCGCGCTTCTCCGTCGATCTCTCGGCGTTCGAAGGTGCGATGGAAACGCTGGCCAATACGGGGCTGCTGCCAGCAATGGAACTGGTTGCCGGCATCGTTCTGATGCTGTTCCTCAACTGGCAGTTGGCCGTGGTCGCGTTGCTGATTTTCCCGATTACGCTGATCGGGCCGCGTATCCTGACCCCAAAGGCGGTGCAGGCGAACTACGAGCAGAAGGTCAACGAGTCCGCGATCCTGGGTGTGGTTCAGGAAAACATCGCAGCGCAAGCACTGGTCAAGGCATTCAGCCTGCAGCGCCGCGCCCGGGGCTGGTTCACCGTTCGCAACGAAGAGACGCGGAAAAAGATCGCGTCGTCGACATTTCTGTCGAGCATGGTGGAGCGGTCGGTTGCGGTCGCAGTGCTGTTGCTGCACCTGATCGTTCTCGGCATCGGCGCCTATCTCGCGACCAACGGGCAGATCACCATCGGAACGTTCGTGACGTTCGAGAGCGCGTTCTGGGAAATCTCCTACAACGTCGCGCATCTGATGTCCTATGTGCCGGTCTCGATTCAGTCGGCAGCGGCCGTGCGCCACATGCAGGAAATGCTCGACGAGCCGACGCGCGGCGCGGACCGTCCGGGCGCGCCGGATTTGCCGCGCATCACCAATGACATCACTTTCGAGCGCGTGACGTTTCAGTACGAGGGGGGCGAAAAGCCGGTTCTCGACAATCTCAGCCTCAAGCTCGATGTCGGAAAGAGCATCGCCATTGTCGGGCCCAGTGGCTCCGGCAAGAGTACGCTGCTCAATCTGATCCTGCGCCTCTATGTGCCTAACGAGGGCCGCGTCACCATCGACGGCGTCGACATCCGGAAGGTAACCCGGGAATCCCTGCGTGCGAGCATGGCGGTCGTGTTTCAGGAGAACATGCTCTTTAACATGTCGATCCGCGAAAACATTCGTCTCGGCAAGGAAGGCGCTACCGACAAGGAGGTCGAGGACGCGGCGAAGAAGGCCGAGATCCATCGTTTCATCATGAGCCTGCCGCAGCGCTACAACACCGTCGTCGGCGAGCGTGGCGATACCTTGTCGGGCGGCCAGCGCCAGCGCATGGCGATTGCGCGTGCGATCGTTCGCGATCCATCGCTTCTGCTGCTTGACGAAGCCACGTCGGCGCTCGATCAGACCACCGAAGCTGCGATCAATCGCACGCTTCTGAAGGTGGCGAAGGGGCGTACCATGATCTTCTCGACCCATCGTCTGACGTCGGTGGTCGATATGGATGAGATCATCGTTATCAGCGGCGGCCAGGCGATCGAACGCGGTTCACACGCGGAGCTTCTGGCGGCGAATGGTGTTTATCGCAAGCTCTGGGATGACCAGGGCCACAAACATGCTGACGACGACGACGATGATGACGACTAGACGATAACAGCCTTGATCCGCTGCAAGACTCGCCGATCGAAGTGAGGAAAAATTAACATCAAGTTTAACAAACTTGTGGCCTCACCAGGATGTTATCCGTTCACTGTGACCGGGATGTTAGATTACCTTTTGCGGGTGCAGCTCGAGGCCGAGCAGCGGTTTCCAAACTGAAGGTGTAGGTTCGATTCCTGCCATCCGCTCCAGCTCCATCGAACCCTCGATCGCTGGTGTCTCGTTCGCCGCCTCCATTTTTCCGAAACCGCGCGCTGGAATCCAAAATCATGATCGCAGCCAAGAAGAAGCGGGAAACCCGCAAATCGGTCCAGCAATCGGCGTGGATGACTCTGGATGGCGGCTTTGCCACGAGGCCATGCGTCGTTATCGACCTCTCTTCCACGGGCGCAAAAATCACGGTCGACGATGCCGGCGCGGCACCAGCCGGTTTCCGGCTGGCATTCTCACGCGACACAAGGTCCGGTCGTAAGTGTGAAGTCATCTGGCGTCGTGGAAGGACGCTGGGTGTCAAGTTCGTTCGCTGAAGCTTCGGCGATTCCGGCCGCGGACCCGATCTGACTTTTACGCCAGCTTGCCTTCGCGCGATCCTGCGTGTTGCGTTGACGCAGGTTGCGTGCCGGATTTATTCGCCGATCGCGCCAGACCCTGGATCAACCGCACGATAAAGCGCGCCCACCTGCGTGCGCGCCAAACCAAACCATTGTCGGTCGACAGAGAGCGAAGATGCCAGGCTTTCGCCGTCGACCACGCATCGCAGGCGGTCTTGACCGGATCGTCGTAGAACATGTCGATTTTCGCGCGGTTCATACCGTCGGTCGCGAGCCAGTTCGGAATGTGCACGTTGCAAAGACGCTCGACGTCGGTGAACACCTTGTCGGTGCCGGTGCCCGCGGCCGGACATGACGTCGCGAAAGCGTCACCAACCAGAACGACGCCGGCTTGCCGATGACGTTCGGTGACATACAAGTCCGCGGGCCGGATCTTGATCGGTCCGACGACCTTGAAGTCGCCGGCCATGCGATCCAGGCCCGGCATCATTGCGCGCATCGTGGCTTCGGGCGCCTTGCGAAATTCGCGAAACCAGAGGTCGTCCATCGGTCGATAGACCATCAGATTGGCCCGCATCGCGTTGCCGATCGGAAACAGCGTCAGATAGGCCATTCGATCGGTGGATCGCTTTGGCCAATAGGTCAGGGCCGGGAAGGGCAACGCCGGACGATCGGCGGGAGCGACGTCGAAACCAAGCGTCACCGAATGACATTCGCTGATGATACGCCGCTCGAGGCCAAGCATGTGGCGCAGGCCGATGCTGAGACCGTTTGACAGTACGATCAGGCGCGCGGAAATCTCCTCGCCATCCGCCAGTATGACGCGCTGCCGTTCGTCACTCGTTGAAATCTCGACGACCTTGGTATGGAGCACATCTACGCTCGCCGGGATTTGCGCGCGCATGGTGTTCACGAGGGTATCGTACATCACACCGTGCTGGTCACTCGGCTTCTTGGCCACCACGTAGCCGAACCGGGCTTCCCAGACCTCACCGTCCACGGTGGTCGCGCGCAACGTCTCTTCGGCCAGACCGGTCTTGCGCAATGTTGGGAGTTGGGTGCCGCCCAGCTTTTCGCAGCGCAGATCGGGCGGATAGATTGTGTGAGGATCGATCAGGATCGCGGAGATCCCCGCGCGGCCCAGCATTGCAGCCGCGGTCGACCCGGCCAAACCGCCGCCAACGATCGCAATATCGGTGTAGCGCATGAGGTGGCTCTTGTTCCGCAGCGCTATCATTGCGCCGCAAAAGGCAAACAAACCTTGAAAGACTTCAAGTGATTGAGGCCGGATTGGCCTGAGGCGACTTAACTGAAAAGCAATGCGCGCGTAACAATATCGCCGCTTAAGCCGGTCCGCCGTCTGAGCCGATCGCTCCAAGGCATTTGATGATTTCGGTAAGTATTTGTTCACCAACACTGGACCTGTCGGCGCCGTGGGACGACCTGGTCCGGCGGGCATCCCCCAACGTCTTCATGAATCCGGTCGCGCTGACTGTCGCGAATGAGAGCAGGTTCGCGCGCATACAGGTTCTGCTGGCGTGGGATGACAGCACGGGGCTCGAGAGGCTGGTCGGGGTCTGGGCGCTTCAGATGCGCAAGATTTCACCGCTGTGGCCTGCGCTGCTTGAGGCATTGCCGTACAACTATGCTTTCCTTTCAAGTCCCGTCGTTGATCCCGCCTTCGTCGGCGCCGTGATCCCGGCGTTCCTGTCGGCGATCCGGGAAAGCCCGTCGTTGCCCAAGGTGATCAATCTGAAGTCGCTCGACGCCGAAGCTCCGAGCTTCGCGATGCTTGTGAACGCGCTGGCAGTGCAGGGAGGTGCGCAGCTCAGATTGTCCGAAAGCACGCGTCCGTTCGCGACCAGGGAATTTGGCGTAAAACGGTCGGGTTCGACCCGGAAGAAGTTGCGGCAGGACTGGAATCGGCTGTCCGCCACCGGCGCAGTCGATGTCGTGAACAATCGCACGCCCGATATGCAAGAAGCGTTCGAGACGTTCCTGACGCTGGAAGCCGGTAGTTGGAAGGGCGCACGTGGCACGGCGTTGCTGTGCGATGCGGCGGACGCGGCCTTTGCCAGGCAGCTGGTGATCGCTCTGGCCGAACGCGGCAATGCCTCGGTGGCGTTGCTTCGCGTCGACGGCCGGGCAATAGCCGCGCAGGTGCTGATGTACTGCGGAGCCACGGCCTACACCTGGAAAACAGCATTCAGCCCGGACTACGCAAAGTATTCGCCGGGCGCATTGCTGATCGACAAGATCACTGAAGAGCTGTTTGCCACGGCCGGGATCGAGGCGATCGATTCCTGCTCCTCAGAAGGGAGCTTCATGGCTCAGCTCTGGTCGGGCCGCCGGAAGATGGCCGATTTGCTCATCGACGTGGGGGCGGGCAAATCGCTTGCGTTTTCGCTGGAGGCCGCCCGCCAGTGGGGTTACGACCAGCTCCGGTGGCTACGCGATCGGGTTCGGACCTGGTCACTTCCCGCTGCGCCCAAAAAGGTGAGTTTGGCGGCGCCCCGGTAGCAGGGCGTTTCAGGGGGCGTCTGACTCAACAGTCCAAAGACTCAGTAAAGACGAGCATTTACGAGCGGATCTTCGGTTTCAACATCCGCGAGATGCTTTCGCGGGTAAGCCGAGTGCCGCGAATCGGGCGGGCTGGAGTCGGGTGCGAATCTGGTATTTATTACCCGGATAAATATAGATTCGCGGGTTAGCGAGTTCAGACATCAGTTTCATCATCGTCTCGGACCGGATCGGGAGGTCCGGCGATGCCGACGGCCAGTCCAGCGGTTGCCCGCGAGCGAAGTACGATCGCAACGGACGGGAATGGCCCGCATCCCAAAAAATGCATTGTTTCGAGGGGCATCCGGCAACGGGCGGGGGTGCGTGTCCGGCAATTTCCGGTGGGGCGGAAATCGTGTAAATGCTGGTCTCGGCGAAAAGCCAGAAGTGCTTCTGCCACGGCGGTTTAGCCTTGACTTGGCGACTCGTGGTGGATAAAACCCGCGCACTTAACGACAGGCGGTGAGCTTCGCCAACGTCGGAACGGATCACCCTTTCTATTTCAGTCAATAGAGACGGGCACCAACCTCGACGAATGCAGCTCAAACGCTGTCGATGATAGCTAGGCAATGCCAGGACGATAGTCGTTCTCTTGAGCGGTTTCTCTCGAGATTGATTTCGGATGCATGACCTCGGTGAAAACCAGTCGGCTCACGCTGATCGGCCGAAATCGCGGTCCTCTGTGGCGTCGAAGCGCTTTCCGCTCAGCAATGAACGGTTGGCGTGATTTCGTTTTGCGTGAATTGTTTTGCGCAATGCGGACCGTGGGGCAGGTGGCTCCGAACGAATTTGCGAAGCCGATCAAGGTTTCGCGCGAACAAGGGTGAAGGCTGACATGCCGACGATCAACCAACTGATCGCAAGTCCGCGCGTCATACAGAAGTCGCGCAAGAAGGTGCCAGCGCTGCAGCAGTCGCCGCAGAAGCGCGGCGTTTGCACGCGCGTCTACACGACGACACCGAAGAAGCCGAACTCGGCGCTTCGTAAGGTCGCCAAGGTGCGCCTTACCAATGGCTTCGAGGTCATCGGATACATTCCGGGTGAAGGCCACAACCTTCAGGAACACTCCGTGGTCATGATCCGCGGCGGCCGCGTCAAGGATTTGCCGGGCGTGCGCTACCACATTCTCCGCGGCGTCCTCGATACGCAGGGCGTCAAGAACCGTAAGCAGCGCCGTTCGAAGTACGGCGCGAAGCGTCCGAAGTAATCGGGGATCTGATCGATGTCTCGTCGCCATTCTGCTGAAAAACGTGAAGTGAATCCGGACCCGAAGTTCGGGAACATCATCATCACGAAGTTCATGAACTCGGTCATGTACGACGGCAAGAAGTCTGCTGCCGAAAGCATCGTCTATGGCGCGCTCGAAATGATCGAAGCCAAGACCAAGCAGGGGCCGCTGCCGGTGTTCGAGCAGGCTCTTGAGAACGTGATGCCCACGATCGAAGTGCGTTCGCGCCGCGTTGGTGGTGCCACCTATCAGGTGCCGGTCGAAGTGCGTTCGGTTCGGCGGCAGGCGCTCGGTATTCGCTGGATCATCACGGCTGCGCGGGGGCGCAACGAGAAGACCATGACGGAGCGGCTCTCGGCGGAGTTGCTCGATGCGTCGAACAACCGGGGCAACGCCGTCAAGAAGCGGGAAGACGTGCACAAGATGGCGGAAGCCAACCGTGCCTTCTCGCATTATCGCTGGTAACGGCGAAACGAACGGAAATTAAGGACAACTTTCATGCCCCGCGTTCATGCCATAGAGGACTACCGTAACTTCGGTATCATGGCGCATATCGATGCCGGTAAGACCACCACCACCGAGCGCATCCTTTATTATACCGGCAAGAGCCACAAGATCGGCGAAGTGCACGAAGGTGCCGCGACGATGGACTGGATGGAGCAGGAGCAGGAGCGCGGCATCACCATCACGTCCGCCGCGACCACGGCGTTCTGGAACGGCAAGCGTCTGAACATCATCGACACCCCCGGCCACGTCGACTTCACCATTGAAGTCGAGCGTTCGCTGCGCGTGCTCGACGGTGCGGTGTGCGTGCTGGATTCCAACCAGGGCGTCGAGCCGCAGACCGAAACCGTCTGGCGCCAGGGCGACAAGTATAAAGTTCCGCGCATCGTCTTCGCCAACAAGATGGATAAGACCGGCGCCGATTTCTACA
>JBEPUM010000167.1:0-7181 GCA_041691515.1 Pseudomonadota bacterium
CGACCGCGGCGAAGCAGTGGGTCGATCAAACGCGCAAGGATTCGAAGGCGAAGGCTTAGGCGGCACGGTGCGCGCTCCTCTCCCTCGCCCCGCGCTTGCGGGGCCGCGCCGCGAGCAGCGCTGAGAGGGGTGGGGTGAGGGGCTCTTACCCTCCGCCAGAACCGAGTTAGTATTGCGCTCAGCGTTGCCCCTCACCCGGATCGCAAGGGCGATCCGACCTCTCCCCGCAAGCGAGGCGAGGTAAAGAAAGAGGACTTCCCATGGCCCCGTCCCCCGTCATTCGCCTGCATCCCGACGACGGCGTGTTGATCGCGCGCACCATGCTGATGCCTGGCGTCGTCGTGATGGATGGCGTCGTGACGACGGATCGGATTCCGGCTGGACACAAGGTCGCGATCCGGCCGATTGCCGTCGGCGAGCCGATCCGCCGCTACGGGCAGATCATCGGTTTCGCGACCATACCCATCGCACCCGGTCAGCATGTGCATACACAGAATTGCGGGATGGGCGATTTCGCGCGCGACTACGCCTATGGCGTCGACGTGCAGCCGACGCCGAACTTCGACCTGCCGGCGACGTTCATGGGCATCCGCCGCGGTGATGGACGGGTGGCGACGCGCAACTACATCGGCATTCTTACTTCGGTGAATTGCAGCGCGCATGTCGCGAGCATGGTGGCCGATGTCTTTAAAAAGAATCCATTTACGGGTGACAATCCGCTGGCGGATTTTCCCAACGTCGATGGCGTCGTCGCGCTGACACACAAGACCGGCTGCGGCATGACGCAGGATGAACCGCTTACGCTGTTGCGACGGACTCTTGGCGGTTATGCGCGTCACGTAAATTTCTCCGCGGTGGTCGTGCTTGGGCTCGGCTGCGAGATCAACCAGATCGGCGGCCTGATGCAGGAGCAGAAGCTCGCGGGCCGCCTGCGCGAAATGCAGATCCAGGAGATCGGCGGTACGCGCAAGACCACCGAAGCCGGCGTTGCTTTCGTGAAAGAGGCGCTGACCGACGCCAACACGGTGAAGCGCGAAAAAGTGTCCGCCAGCGAACTCATCGTGGCGCTGCAATGCGGCGGTTCAGATGGCTATTCGGGTATTTCGGCGAACCCGGCGCTCGGTGCGGCGAGCGATCTTCTGGTGCGCCACGGCGGCACGGTCATCCTGTCCGAAACTCCGGAAACCTACGGCGCCGAACATCTGCTGACGCGGCGCGCCGTCAGCCGCGAGGTTGGCGAGAAGTTGGTCGGCCTGATGCGCTGGTGGGAAGCCTATTGCGAGCGCGAGGGCGCGGAGATGAACGCCAATCCGAGCCCCGGCAACAAGGCCGGCGGTCTCACCACGATTCTGGAGAAATCGCTCGGCGCGATGGCGAAGGCCGGCAGCACCAACCTTGTCGATGTCGTGAATTACGCCGAGGCCGTCACCAAGAAAGGCTTCGTGTTCATGGATACGCCCGGCTACGACCCGGTGGCTGCGACGGGGCAGGTCGCAGGCGGCGCCAATTTGGTGTGCTTCACGACCGGCCGCGGCAGCGTGTTCGGCTGCAAGCCCGCGCCCTCGATCAAGCTCGCGACCAATTCGCCGATGTTCAGGCGGATGGAAGATGACATGGACATCAATTGCGGCACCATCCTCGATGGCGATGAGACCGTGCAGGAGTGCGGCCAGCGTATCTTCGACCTGATGCTGGAGACGGCGTCAGGCAAATCGACCAAAAGCGAAAGCTTCGATTTCGGCGGGGCTGAATTCGCGCCTTGGGTGCTCGGCGCGACCATGTAAGCGCCGGCGTCGGCTCCTGCGAGAACGACAACGGTTCGCGCATCTCCGAGCGATCGTGCCGGTTCGTCCGCTCAGCCTTTAGGCTGATCTCCCGCCACCATAGGGCAAATTCACTTGTATTTTCAATACTATTCCAGGTCGCGGCAGCGTCTGGCCTCTTGGACGCGGTACACCAACCTGCCGTTCTTTAACGGAAGGTTTCCGGTTTTATGAGAACCCTTGAAGCCAAGCGGTTTTGGGGCCGCTCCAGCCAACTCATCTGGAGATGAATACATGAAAGCCAAGGTATCTATGTCGATTGCGGCTGCGGTCGTCGCAGTTGCTTTCGCGGGAACGGCAACTGCCGCCGCGACCAAGGATGAAGCCATCGCGATGGTGAAAAAGGCCGTTGCTGCCATCAAGACGGAAGGGCCAGACAAGGCGTATCCGGAAATCAGCACCAAGGGCGGTCCGTTTACGGCCGGAGACCTTTATGTCGTGGTGTATCAACTCGACGGCAAGGTGCTGGCGCATGGCTCGAACCAGAAGTTCGTGGGCAAAGATCTGATCGACGCACAGGACGTCGATGGCAAGTATTACGTCAAGGAACGCGTCGAACTCGCGGGCAAGCAAGCCTCGTTCTGGCAGGATTACAAGTTCGTCAATCCGGTCAGCAAGAAGGTTGAGCCGAAAGAGATGTACTGCGAGAAGCTTGAAAATACAGCGGTCTGCGCGGGCATCTACAAGCTCTGATACGCAACGACAGCAAGCTTGCGAAAACTTCGCGGCGAAGGAAGCACATGTTCAGCTGGATCAGAAATGCAGGCTTGTCCTGGAAGGTCAACCTGGCGCCCGCCTTTCTGATCCTGGCGCTCGTCGGTCTCGGCGTCTACGCTTTACAGACGCTGCGCATTAATCAGGCCAGCGTCGATGCGCTGATGGCGGGTCCGGTTCGGCAATCGGAACTTGCTGCCGACCTGACCACCGCCGTCTGGCAGGCGCATGCCAAGCTGTATCGTCTCGCAGCGACCGCTGCGAATGAAAAGGACGAGAAGAAAATCCAGGCCGTCGCCAAGGAAGCCTCCGTGGCATCGGCCAAGATCGCGGAATCCCTGAAAGCGGTCGAGGACGCGCATGGCGCCGAAGCTGTCAAGGCCGAGGCTTTTGCAAAACTCAAAACCGCCGTCGCCGGCTACCTCAAGCAATCCAAGAACGCGATCGAGATGGCGGATGGCGATGCCGGCTCCGCCATGATGTTCATCAAGGGCGCGGAACGCAATTTTGGCGACATTGAAAAGCTCACCGATGACCTGATCATGCACAGCAGTGACAGCCGGGATCGCGAGATCGCGCGCGCGGGCATGCGTCTCGATCGGCAACAGTGGATGTTGTCTGCGATCCTGCTTGCCGTGGCGCTGGCCGGAATCATTTGGTCATTCTTGATCGGGCGTAGCATTTCGCGGCCGGTGGTTGCGCTGTCGACGGCAATGCGCGAATTGGCTGTCGGGAATTTCGACGTGCAATTGCCGGGCCTGAATCGCAAGGACGAAGTTGGGCAGATGGCCCGCGGCGTCGAGGAATTCAAGTTGCAGGCGGTTGCCAAGGCGGAACGCGAAACCTCCGAGCGCGAGGACAAGAGTCGCGAACTGGCGGCGACGCGCCGGGCCGAACTTCACAACCTAGCCGAGAGTTTTGAGGCGACAGTCGGCAATATCATCGAGACGGTCAGTTCGGCATCGAGCGAACTCGAGAATTCCGCCGTCATCTTGACCAAAAGCAGCGCGTCCGCGCAGGAGCTCAGCAACATCGTGGCGGCGGCGTCGGAGGAAACCTCGGCCAACGTTCAGTCGGTTGCCGCGGCCACCGAAGAGATGTCGCTTTCCGTCAACGAGATCGGACGGCGCGTGCTGGATTCGAACGCCATTGCCACCGAGGCCGTCGATCAGGCGCAGAAGACTGACGCGCGGATCAATGAACTGTCGTTGGCTGCCAATCGCATCGGCGATGTCACCAAACTTATCACTACCATCGCCGAGCAGACCAATTTGCTGGCTCTCAACGCAACGATCGAAGCTGCGCGGGCAGGCGAAGCCGGCCGTGGCTTCGCCGTGGTGGCGCAGGAGGTCAAGGCGCTCGCGGCGCAGACCGCCAAGGCCACAAGCGAGATCAGCACTCAGATTGCCGAGATGCAGTCGGCAACCCAGGAGTCGGTGCTGGCGATCAAGGAAATCAGCGGCACCATCGGCAGGGTCTCCGAAATCTCCTCGACGATCGCCGCCGCTGTCGAAGAGCAGGGCGCAGCGACCCAAGAAATCGCTCGTAATGTCCAGCAGGCAGCGATCGGTACGACCCAGGTTGCGAGCAATATTTCCGATGTCAGTCGTGGTGCCGCGGACATCGGATCGGCTTCGTCCCAGGTATTGTCATCGGCTCAGCTTCTGTCGAATGAAAACAAGCGCCTGAAGGCGGAAGTGGCCAAATTCCTGTCGACCGTGCGCGCAGCCTGATCGCGGCACGCCTGCGCTGAGTGGCGGGATGTTGCGTCGCTCCCCGATCAGCCTGACAATGCGCCCGGGCTGAGCCCGGAGCTGCTATGATCTACCGCCACGTCATCGATCGCCACTCCTACGTCTTCGGCGGCCTGCGTGATCTGCTCGCCAAGGC
Source organism: Pseudomonadota bacterium (assembly GCA_041691515.1). Taxonomy (GTDB): domain Bacteria; phylum Pseudomonadota; class Alphaproteobacteria; order Rhizobiales; family Xanthobacteraceae; genus Nitrobacter. The sequence goes on from JBEPUM010000167.1 coordinate 4,428, forward strand.
GACGCCGCCGCGCTCGGGCGATCGGCTCGCGGGCGTCGCCGCCGAGACCGCCGAAGAGATGGTCGCAGCGCGGATGGCGCTCGCCGATGTCCCGTTAAGGCAATTCCTGAATGAGGCTGTTATCCCGTACGAGAGCGACGAAGTCACGCGCCTCATCATCGACACCCATGACGTAGCGGCGTTCTCGGCTGTTTCGTCGCTGACGGTCGGCGCCTTTCGCGACTGGCTGCTGTCGGACGCAGCGACGCCGGACATGCTGAAAGCGCTGGCGCGCGGCATCACGCCCGAAATGGCCGCAGCCGTCTGCAAGATGATGCGCAATCAGGATCTGATTTTGGTTGCGAAGAAGTGCGGAGTCGTCACCCGGTTTCGCAACACCATCGGCCTTGCCGGCCGCATGAGCACGCGGTTGCAACCCAACCATCCTTTGGATGACACCAGAGGAATAACCGCGTCCGTCCTTGATGGGCTGCTGCTGGGATCGGGCGACGCTTGTATCGGCATCAATCCCGCGAGCGACGATCCGGCGGTGCTGGGCGGTCTGGTCCGGCTGCTCGACGATATCATTTCGCGGCTGACGATACCGACGCAGAGCTGCGTTCTCACTCACGTCACGACGACGCTCGATCTGATCGCGCAGGGATGTCCTGTCGATCTCGTGTTTCAGTCGATTGCCGGCACCGAAGCAGCGAACCGCAGTTTTGGAATCGATCTCGCGATCCTGAAGCAAGCGCATGAGGCCGGGCTGTCGCTGCGGCGGGGCACCATCGGCAACAACGTGATGTACTTCGAGACCGGGCAGGGCTCCGCGCTGTCCGCGAACGCGCATCACGGTGTCGATCAGCAGACCTGTGAGGCGAGGGCCTACGCGGTGGCGCGCGCCTTCGATCCGCTGCTGGTCAACAGCGTGGTCGGTTTCATCGGTCCGGAGTATCTGTACGACGGCAAGGAAATCATCCGTGCCGGACTTGAGGATCATTTCTGCGGCAAGCTGCTCGGCCTGCCACTCGGCGTGGATGTTTGCTACACCAATCATGCCGAGGCCGATCAGGACGATATGGACAACCTGCTGACACTGCTGGCAGCTGCCGGCGTGACCTTCATCATGGGGGTTCCCGGCGCCGACGACGTCATGTTGAACTATCAGTCCACATCGTTTCATGACGCGCTCTATATCCGCGAGCTGTTCGGTCTGGCGCGTGCACCGGAATTCGATGACTGGCTGTGCCGATCCGGGCTGGCAGGCGCCGATTTCCGGCTCGCAGGAGATGGCGGCCTGCTGCCCGAGATTGCCGCCCGGATGATTGAATGACTCCTGTCAGCATTGGCGTCGATCCGAGCGCGGTCTGAGAATTTTCGCAAATCCGTCGCGATTACGCCTGAGTCGCGGCTTCGCCACATTGTTGAAAGAATTGTAGCTCAGATTTTTGACGCGTGCTTTACTGGTTCGCGCGATCAGGAACGATTGCGATTACCGGGAGTTACTGGGGTTACGCACAGTGCATGTCTGCACTACGGAGGTGCGATGAGGGGCGTGGGTCAGTACGGCAATCGGCGCATTCTGTGCGTCTTTCCCCGTTATACGTCGTCATTTGGTACGTTTGAGTACGCCTATCCCCTGACCGACGGCGTGCAGGCCTTTATGCCGCCGCAGGGACTTCTGGTGATCGCGGCGTATTTGCCCGCGGACTGGAAGGTCCGTTTCATCGATGAGAACATCCGCCCCGCCACCACTGAAGATTTCGAGTGGGCCGAAGCCGTGCTCGTCAGCGGGATGCATATCCAGCGTCAGCAGATGAACGACATCTGCCGCCGCGCGCATACTTTTAATCTGCCAGTCGCAATTGGCGGTCCATCGGTCAGCGCGTGCCCCGAATACTATCCATCGTTCGATTACCTTCACGTCGGGGAACTCGGCGACGCTACCGATGAGCTGATTGCCCGGCTGGCGCGCGATCCATCGCGCCCCGATCAGCAGGTCGTGCTGAAAACCGCCGACCGTCTCGACATGACCAAGTTCCCGATCCCGGCGTATGAACTGGCCGATATCAAGCATTATTTCCTAGGCAGCATCCAGTATTCCAGCGGCTGCCCCTATCAGTGCGAATTCTGCGACATCCCCGGCCTTTATGGCCGCAATCCGCGCCTCAAGACCCCGGAGCAAATCACGCGCGAACTCGACAAGCTGCTGGAATGCGGCATCGCAGGCTCGGTCTATTTCGTCGATGACAATTTCATCGGCAACCGCAAGGCCGCGCTAGACCTGTTGCCGCATCTGATCGAATGGCAGAAGAAGACCGGCTTCGTGCTGCGGTTTTCGTGCGAAGCGACGCTCAACATCGCCAAGCGTCCTGAGATCCTGGAGAAGATGCGCGAGGCCTTCTTCGCCACAATCTTCTGCGGCATCGAGACACCAGATCCAGAAGCCCTGCATGCGATGAAGAAGGATCACAACATGATGGTCCCCATCATGGAGGCGATCCAGACGCTGAACAGCTACGGCATGGAAGTCGTTTCCGGCATTATTCTCGGCCTTGATACCGACAAGCCGGAAACCGGCAAACATCTGATGACCTTCATCGAGGAAACCCAGATCCCGCTGTTGACCATCAATCTGCTGCAGGCGTTGCCGCAAACGCCGTTGTGGGATCGTCTCAAGCGCGAAGGCCGCCTGATCGAGAACGACGAAGGCCGCGATTCAAACGTCGATTTCATCATGCCGTATGATGATGTGGTGCGGACATGGCGCAGTTG
>JBEPUM010000168.1:0-7141 GCA_041691515.1 Pseudomonadota bacterium
GGCGCGTGCAACTGATCTTCCAGGATCCGATCGCTTCGCTCAATCCGAGGCGGCGGATCGGCGATATCATCGCGGAGCCGCTGGTGATTGCCGGCCTCAAGGATCCCAAAAAGCGCCGGCAGCTGGTCTGCGACGTACTAGGCGCGGTAGGGCTCGATCCCGGCCTAGTGCTCGGACGCCTGCCGCATGAATTTTCCGGCGGACAGTGCCAGCGCATCTGCATTGCGCGCGCGCTGGTCCTCAATCCGGAATTTATCATCTGCGACGAGCCGGTTTCCGCGCTCGACGTTTCCATCCGCGCCCAGATCCTCAATCTGCTGGAAGAGATGAAGACGCGTTATGGATTGACGCTGCTCTTCATCGCCCACGACCTCGCCGTGGTGAAAGCGGTGAGCGACCGCGTCGCGGTGATGTATCTCGGCAGGCTGTGCGAGATCGGCCCCTCCGAGCAATTGTTCGCCGCGCCCGCGCACCCCTACACCGCACTGTTAATCGAGGCGATCCCGGTGCCCGATCCGGACGTGCGGCCGGCCGAAAGCGTGCCGGTCGGGGAGCCGCCATCGCCGATGGCGCCGCCCTCGGGCTGCCGTTTTCGAACCCGCTGCCTGAGAGCGGATCAGCGCTGTATCGACGAAGTGCCGGAGCTTCGCACGGTTGCGCCGGGCCAGTTGGCTGCCTGCCATCATCCATTGATCGCAGCCGGTTAAACGTCCACCACCTGCACAGCGATATTTGGCAACATCCGCGCAAGAGCACCACGGGAGGAAAGCCATGAACAGTTTCCAGGTCGCGGAGTTCAACGCGCCTTTGAAAGAGGTCGACCAGCGGACACCGCAGCCGTCGGGGACGCAGGTTCTGATCAAGGTGAAGGCCGCCAGCGATCTGCACATCTGGGAAGGCGGCTACGATCTCCGCCATGGACGCAAGCCGCTGTCATTGCGGGATCGCGGCGTGTCGCTGCCGCGAACCATGGGACATGAGACGGTCGGCGAAGTGGTCGCGTTCGGGCCGGACGTGAAGGCGGGCGACAAGGGCGATCTGAAACCCGGAGATGTCGCGCTGGTCTATCCCTGGCTCGGCTGCGGCAAGTGCGAAACCTGTCTTGCCGGCGACGAGAACATGTGCCTGAAACCCAATTCGCTCGGCGTGTACTGCGACGGCGGCAATGCCGACTACATGACGGTGCCGCATCCGCGCTATCTCTTGAATTTGAAGGGCCTCGATCCCGTCACCGCCGCGCCCTATGCCTGTTCCGGCGTCACCACCTACAGCGCGCTGAAAAAGATCGAGGACCATTTCAACACGCCGTCGTGATCTTCGGCGCCGGCGGGCTCGGTCTGATGGCGCTGTTGCCGCTGAAGGCGATGGGCGGCAACGGCGCCATCGACGCGCGCAAGCGTGAAGCCGCGGAAGCGGCCGGTGCGCTGGCGACCGTCGATGGCAAGGCGCCCGACATGGCTTGACCGTACCGCGCCGACTAATCTTGCCCAAGCAATGAAAGAATTGATCTTGGGTCGCGCTTTTTCGGTCTCGAATCTGTCCCATTTCGACAGGGTCGGCGATCACTCTTTCGGGGGATCGCGTAGGCCGAAGAGGACGCCTATCCGCTTTTCCTTGCGCCAGGCGACACGGCAACGCTGCTTCATCCGGTCACCTGATACTACAAGCGTAAACTGATCCGGAATTCCCACAGAGCTCTCGACATCAAGCGCAGCGCCAGTCTCAGACATATTGCGGATGGTGCAGTCAATGACACCCCCGCCAAATGTAATCTTGCCGGCTTTCAGTACACGATGACGTCCCGCCTTACGCTTTTCGTCCATTGCAAGTTCCGATTCCGTTAATGGCCAAATGTGCAAGGTCACGCGCATAGACTGCATCGTTCCCAGCGTGTGACCGTCATACGGATTGCTGGGCAGGGCCTTCACATGGGTGGCAAACTGGCCGCCCTTGGCGTGGCTGAGCGTGTTTGCGACGGAGACTTTGACGCCGAACTCGTAAGGCCGATTAGCGTTGCCCTTGCCGATGCATTCTACTTCCGGCGCATGCAGGGAAAAATCGAGCGCATCCAACGTAACGCGGTTTTACGACATCAAAATGAATCTGCCCATGCTCCGGTAGGTTTTCAATTATGGATGACTCCGATCAAGCCCAGCGCCATCCGACTAAGAACGAAGAACACAAAGCTTGAGCTTACCCTACTCCGATGAGTTCGTGGAGGTCATCTCGTGGACCGGTCATTTTGATCTCCGTTCGGTGCATTGTCATGGCTGGCGGTTCCAAAAACGAGTAGATTGCCCCGCGATTGTACTACCTGTCGACCGTGCTGGACTACTTCTCGCGCTACATCGTGACGTGGCGGCTCGGCCCCACCATGTGCGCTTCCGACGTTACGGCCACGCTGGAGCTTCTACATGGGCGGCTGTCTGTTCGACAACGTCACAAGTACATGCGGATCTACAAGGAAGAAATCTTCTGACCGGTGTTGTCGGTGGTGCGCGCCAAGGATTACGACGAAGCGTTGAAGCTCAAGCCGAGACCTGTCTGCGAAAGGCGGTCGAGGTCAGTCCTGATCTCACCAACTATCTCGCCTTGTTCTCCACATTGCGGCGCAGTGACCGCCGCGAGGAAGTCAAGCCCATCCTCGAAAGCCTCGATCTTGCGACCGTCCGGGGGACACCAGGGCAGAAGATGTATCTCGCGCAGGAATTTCTCGCCGCCAAGCTGCCGAAGATCGCCTTCGCTTTTGCCTATGAGGTTCTGCAGTCCGCCAGAAACGATCCCGATGCGGCGCTGCGTTACTTCGGGCTGATGATGCTCGATCCCAATGGCCGGAAAATGCCACGATCGCGCGTGGTGGGCATGGATGCCTGGTTCCGGCTTGAGGGCTCGCAGGGCGAAGCACAGAGCTTCCTCATTGCGGATGGACCTGACCGGCCGGCTGATGGTCTGGTCAGCGCCAGCCATCCGCTCGCCGCTGCGGCGATGGGGCTGAAGGTCGGCGACGAATTCACCATTAAAGCAACGTTCGGTGACAATACGACGTGGCGCGTCGCCGAGATCAAGCACAAATATCTCCACGCACTGCACGACGTAATGGCGAATTTCCAAACGCGATTTCCGAATGCACAGGGCTTCTACACACTCAAGATGGAAGAGGGCAACGTCCAGCCGGCCTTCGATGAAGTCAAGAAGGTATCCGAAAGCAACCGCAAGCTCGCCGATCTCTATCTGCTTCAGCACCTGCCGATGGCGATGGTCGCGTCACGCCTCGGACGTGATGCCGTCGGTTTTGCCGATTATGTGCGGTCTCTCGATCATGATCTCGAAACCTGCGTCGGTAACGCGCCAGAACGCGACGCGGCACGCGAACTTCTCAGCCGGCATCGTGCAGCAGGCGCCGTGTTGGACACGTATGCCGCATGGACGGTTGCGACGATGGACGCGTTCGACGTCCTTCTCGCTGTCTTTGGCAAGCTGGTGATACCGCGATCCAGCATCGACGAGCTGCGAAGCTTGCGCGACAAGGATGATCTTGGCAGTCGCGGGCGGTCGATGACGATCGCCTGGCACAACGGGCAGTACATTCGCCAGGAGTTCACGCGCGAAGATATTAAGCCCGCGATCGCTTCATCGTCGAGCAGATCGAGAAGATCGAGAAGTCTTGCGAGGTCGTTCCCGGTGCCGCACCCGACGTGCCATCTGAACTGGCGGCGATGCTTACGGAGACCTTCGATCTGACGTGCTTGACCCGTCTTACGTCGGGAGCGAGGGCTTCGTCCTCGTGTCGGAGGATCTTTATTACCGTCAGATCGCATCGGTGGCAGTCGGCGGCGAACTCAGAAGTGTATGGCTTCAGCCCATCATCGCGTTCGCGCGCGATTCAGGTCTCATTGATCAAGCGCGCCACGCCGAGATCACGGTCAAACTGGCGTGGCGCCGGCATAGCCATGTGTCAATCGACGCCGAAACGCTATGGCACGCGTGGCAGGCGGACGGCAGCGACGATCTTCGTGATTTCCGTGCCCTCACGGCTTTCATTGGAACGCGGAATGCCGAACTTATGTCGCATCTTTCCGTCGTTTTTGCATTCCTCACCCGTATCTGGGCCGGAAACGGCTCGGCGGATCTACGTATCCTGAAAGTTACCGGCATCGTGCTGGAGCAGCTTATCCGATTCAGGGAAAAGGATTGGGCCATGATTCTGGCACTCGTCGCCGATGGCACATCTTGGAAACTTCGCGAATACATCGATCAATGGATGGTTGGCCATTTTTTTGACCTGTCGCAGCTTCGTGACGCCGAACAGCAAGTGATCGCCCTTCATACGTGCAATCACATGACGAGAATGTCGAGACGGCGTCGCCGTGCACTCCGCTCAACCAACTGGCCGCTCCGCGACGCGTAGTATCGCTATTGAGTTTTGTAGACGAACAATTAGGCAAGCACACGGATCAGCGCCATACTACTTCCCCCCGATCGTTTGTCGCCGGAAGTGCCCACGGAGTAGGTGGATCTTAACTGCCCGGTTCGCCCCCGGTGTCAGTGCGGACGACTCGGCTGAGCTTGACTTACAATGCAAATGCATTACATTGACGGCATGACGGCGCAAGGAGCTGGGTATGGCCAAGACCGCTGAAATCCTCGAGATCCCCGCGACCATCACGGACCGCGGCCAGACAACCGTGCCCGCCGCCATTCGTAAAATGCTCGCCCTTGGTAAACGCGACCGGGTCGTGTTTCGCGGGCTCGCCGACGGAACCGTCATGATCGCGAAGAAGCAATCGAGCGGTGATCCGGTGATCGGCACGTTCCTCGCGTTCCTGGCCCGCGACATGGCGAATGGGCCGGCCCGGATTCGGCCGGTGCCGAAGTCGCTGGTCGCGCGCGGCAAGCGTCTCATCAAGGGCGTCAAGGTCGATCTCGACGCAGCTCTGCCGAAAGATGATGCGTGAGCGACGACACCTTCGAGGTCAACGGTTGGACGATCTATGCCCATCCGCTTTTTCTAGACCAGCTGGAGGCTATGATCGCGGCAGTCGAGAAGGCGCGAAAAAAGGATCCTAAGGGATACAAGAAGAAGCGCGCCGCAAAGCTCCTCGCGGCCGTCTTAAAAGTAGCGTTCGAAGACATTCCAGGTGACCCGACGCGCGACGTCTATCGGCAGGGCGACACTCTTGGCGACGAATACAAGCACTGGTTCCGCGCGAAATTCCTACAGCAGTTCCGCCTCTTTTTCCGCTACCAGCAGTCAGCGAACATTAAGGTCATCATCCTCGCTTGGGTGAACGACGACTCGACGCTGCGCGCCTACGAGAGCGCGAACGACGCCTACGTCGTGTTTCGGAAAATGCTCGAGCGCGGTAACCCGCCTGACACTTGGACCAAGCTGCTTGCCGCCGCATCCGGTGACGGAGCAAAACGGCGGCTCACGCGTGCGGCGCGCGAGCGATAATTCAAGGAAGCCCCACGCGATGATCGCTCCAACGAAGCTCGCTCGATTCGATGCGCGCGTCCGCGCCTTTCTCGCGGAGCATTTCATGAACAGGCCACAGTCCCACGCGGAACTCACGGGCCTGTGGGAGACCTACGCGCGCTTTGGCTTTCCCAACGAGGACTTTGTTGCCGAGTTCATCAACTGAAGGCCGGCCAGCCTGGCCATTCGCCGGCTGCGCCGCATGTTGAAGCACCGCATGCTGAAGCACCGCATCTAAAAAAACCGGAAGAGGCTCGGCCCACACCTGCCGCTAGACCTGCGCCGCGACCAGAGCCGCATGCGGCTGCAAGGCCGCCGGTGCCGCATCCGGCCGTTCCTCACCACCCTGCGCCGCCTCGACCGGAGGAGCATCAATAACAAGGATACGTGAGTCGCCGGACGCACGGAAAAATCCGCATCCTTGGTGTAAATATACGCGCACCGCGTTCTGCAGTCGGTCGGGTTACCGGGCGCCCAAGTTAGCGAATTTGAGACCGTCGCCGAGGCTTCGGCATTCCTTGCGGCGCGCCCGCGACGTTATGTTTTGAAGTTCAACGGCACCGAATACAGCGCGGCTGACAATTACGTCGGGAAGCGGCAGGATGGCCGCGACGTGCATGCGATGCTGGTTGCGAAGTTTCGGCAGTTTGGGAAAGACCGGATGAGCTTCGTGCTTATGGACTATATTAGCGGGATCGAGATGGGCGTGGGCGCCTATTTTAACGGAAAGAATTTCATCGAACCCGCTTGTCTCGACTGGGAGCATAAAAGATTCTTCCCGGGAGATCTCGGCGAACTGACCGGTGAAATGGGTACGGTCGCCGCCTATGAGGGCACATCCACCTTTTTCCAAATGACTTTGGCGAGATTGGCCTCTCTGCTCAGACAGAACGGGTATTGCGGATACATCAATCTCAACACCATCGTAAATGAGAGCGGGATCTGGCCCCTCGAGTTCACCTGTAGATTTGGCTACCCCGGATATTCGATCCTTGAACCACTGCAAAACACACCGTGGTCATCTCTGCTGAAAGCGATGGTCTTGCGGTCGACAACGAGTTTCGAGACGAGGCCCGGCTTTTCGGTAGGCGGCGTTCTGACCACGCGCCCCTTCCCTTATTTCCGAAGCCAGGTCGCGGAACCGGTCGGTCTGCCGATAACTTTTGAAGATGCGCTATCGGAATCGGACCACAAGAACATTCACTTGGGTGAAAATCGGCATCATGGATGGTGAAATGGTGACCGCCGGTTATCACGGTTGGACGATGGTAAGATGCGGCGGGCATACGGTCTTTCCCGTCTCAGGAGTAGGAAACGATAAAGACGCATTTTCGAACCCACATGCCGTCCGGCCCGTCTCCGGCGGAATGCGATGGAGCATCTTTTCAATGAAGGGATTTCGACGGCCCTGGTTTATTGCGGGCTTGATATGCGTCATCGCGCTTTTCTCTACTTCCATGGCACTCGGATTTCAGCTTCGTTTTGGCAAAAGCCGCCTGTTCCTGCTTTTGGGACCAGCGTGTGCGGTGGCGGCAGTGCTTTTGCTGAGATGGTGGCTAACGGCGACCAAGAATGGCCGTGCAGATGTGGAAGGGGCCTCAATGACCGTACGTGTGAAAGCCGGAGCAATAATCCCTCACTGAAGCGGCCGATTTGTTTGGCTGC
>JBEPUM010000169.1:0-7124 GCA_041691515.1 Pseudomonadota bacterium
ATCACAGCCGCAGCGCGTGCCTTGGCGGCGGGAGATCCGCTTGGCGCACTGAACCTGATCGCTTTGCGTGAAGATGCGCCTGCGCTCGCGCTGCGTGGCATCGCGATGGCGCAACTCGGCGATCTCGCCCGCGCAAAAATTCTGCTGCGTAAAGCCACACGCGCCTTCAGTCCGCGCGAGCGCCTGGCGCGCGCCAGATGTATTGTCGCCGAGGCAGAGATCGCGCTTGTCTCGCGCGACCTCCACTGGCCGACCAAGACACTCGACGCAGCCCAAGCCACGCTCGATGCGCATGGCGACCGGCTCAACGCCGCCCATGCACGATACCTTGATATCCGGCGACTGCTTCTGATCGGCCGTCTCGATGAGGCTGAACGCCTGCTTGGGCAACTCGATCCCGCCCCCTTCCCGCCGGCCATGCAGACCGTCCACAACCTGGCCGTCGCAGGGATCGCAATGCGGAGGCTGCAAGCAAAAACGGCGCACGACGCACTTGCGCGCGCCGAACACGCCGCACGTCAGGCCGGCATCCCGGCGCTGACGGCAGAAGTCGATAGTGCCGGCCGAATGCTGCGGACACCGGCGGCGCGCCTGATCGCACGCGGCACGGAACGCCCGCTTCTGCTTGCGGATGTGGAAGCACTTCAAACGTCGAAGGCGCTGATCGTCGACGCCTGCCGTTTCGCGGTGCGCGATCGCAGCAATACGGTATCGCTCGCGAGCCGCCCCGTCCTGTTTGCGCTGGCCCGCACGCTCGGCGAAGCCTGGCCGCAAGACGTGTCACGGGACCAGCTCATCGCGACAACCTTCCGCGGCAAGCACGCCGATGAATCGCACCGCGCCCGGTTGCGGGTAGAGATAGGACGGCTGCGCGCGCTGCTGAAGCCGATGGCGAGCATTCACGCCACGGCCGATGGTTTCGTTCTCATTCCACCGGGCAAAAAGGAAGTGCTGGTGCTCGCGCGACCGGTGGAGGACCAGGACGCAGCGGTGCTCGCGCTGCTTGCGGACGGCGAGTCGTGGTCAAGTTCAGCGCTTGCGCTGGCGCTGCGCGTCAGTCAGCGCACGACGCAGCGTTCGCTGGACCGGCTCGCGGCAAGCAACAAGGTGCAAGCGTTCGGCCATGCGCGCGCGCGGCGCTGGACGATGCCGCAGCTGCCGGGACTCGCGACCACCTTGTTACTCCCCGCTCCGCTGACCGGCAGCTAGTGTCAGCTTACGGCACTGATACATGCAGTGTTCGAAACCGAATGTCATTTTCAATTGCGGAGTTAAACCATGAAGCGCGCGGCAGCCGAAATCATCAGGGAATACGGCCCGTTTCCGGGGACCGAGCAAGTCGCCGGCGTAACCTATGACGGGACATCCGTCTGGTTTGCGGGCGGCGACAGGATCGTCGCGCTGGATCCGGACAGCGGCAAGACAAAACGCGAGATCAAGGCGGCCGCGCATGCAGGCACGGCCTTCGATGGCGCGCACCTGTTCCAGATCGCCGAGGATCGTATCCAGAAAATCGATCCTGAGAACGGCCGCGTTCTCTCCACGATTCCGGCACCGGGCGTCGGTGTCTCCGGCCTGGCATGGGCCGAAGGATCGCTCTGGGTCGGCGAATATCGCGCGCGGAAGATTCATCAGGTCGATCCCGAGACCGGCAAAGTGCTTCGCAGTATCGAGTCCAATCGTTTCGTCACCGGCGTCACCTGGGTCGACGGCGAACTCTGGCACGCCACCTGGGAAGGCGACGAAAGCGCGTTGCGGCGGATCGACCCGAAGACCGGCGACGTGCTGAAACAACTCGATATGCCCGCAGGCGCCGGCGTGTCCGGCCTGGAGTCCGACGGCAAGGATCGGTTTTTCTGTGGCGGCGGAAACAGCGGCAAGGTGAGAGCGGTGCGCCGGCCGAAGTGATAGCGCTGGAACCAGCTGATGCTGTGCCAGATTCTGACTCATCGAAAATGAATCAGACTCTGGCTTTTTCTTTTGTTTGAGCATGATCTTATCCGAAAACCGGTACCCACTTTTCGGGATCATGCGCTCGTCAACGCGACGGCAGCCTCGTCTCCGCCGACGCGAGCCCCATCTGCCAGAAATCCGCCTCAAGCCGCGAGGCCTTACCGAACAGCGCGGCCAGTTCAACAAAGCGCCGTTCGGTCATGGCTCTTGCCGCGAGGCCATCGAGATGACGGCGCGCCTTGATGGCGATGTCTTGATAGATCTCGCCGGCATACTCGCCGATCCAGTCACGATAGGGATGATCGCCAAGTGCGCCGACGCCTTTTGGCGCGAGGTTTCGGCCGATCTCGGCATAGCCGATGACACAGGGAGCCAGCGCGACATGCAGATCGAGCAGATCGCCGGCGGCACCACAATCCAGCACGAAGCGCGTATAGGCGACGGTCGCCTGATGCTCGGGCGCTGCCTCGATCTCGGCAGGCGATAGTCCCCAGCGCGCGCAAAGCCGGACATGAAGCTCCATTTCATCGAGGATGGCCGCAAGTCCCGCATGCGCCGCACGCATGTCATCGAGCACGCGGCTTTTGTAGGTGGCCAGCGCATAGGCCCGCGCGAACTGGATCAGGAAAAGATAGTCTTGCACCAGATACGTGCGAAACGCCGCCTCCGGCAGCGTGCCGGCACCCAGTTGCTGGACGAAATCGTGGTCGACATAACTTGCCCAGTCAGCGGCACGCGCAGCCTTTAGTCGGTCGAAGATATCCATGGTATGGGATTCTCTCTCGTTCGATCTCGCCGAACGCATGCTGGCGATGTCGCACACCACGCGGTCGACACTCTTCACCTCGTTGATATATGTGGCGAACACAGACGCGCGACAGCCGCCCTCGCGCCGCGGCTTATTTCCCGTCGTCGAGGCTCACCACCACGCCGGCGTTGGCGATGATGATGGAGTCGCCGCCGCTTTCAGCGGGAATCTCAAGCCCGCCCTTCACCGCCGTCACGGTCACCGTGCCGTAGGGCAACTCCTTCGCCACCGCCGATGTATCGACCGCTTCAGGATTCGGCACGCCGATGGTGACGTCGACGAACATGTCATGCGGCGTTTTCCCGACCATGCGGAAGAAGCCCACGCTCGAATGGCGGATCGCGTCCGACACCGCGCGCTTCGCGGCCTTGGTGGCGTCCTTGCCATGAACATCGACGCCCATGCCCATTTCAGTGATACAGCGCACGCGTGCCATTGTTATGTCTCCGTTCGATTTCAGATTGTATTGCGAGCGACATCAAGCAATCCCGGTGGTCGTATCAATCCCACTCGATTGCTCAAAGCCGAACCATGCGGAGAGTGCGTCGTTCAGCCCCTGCCTCTGTTGGTCCAGATCCCCCACCCACGCCACATATCCGTCGGGCCGAACCAGGACCACGGCGGGAGCCGCGACCGCCCCGAGAACGGGAAGCTCCCACACCCCATCGTATTTGACGTCGACCAGTCGAACCCGATCCGCCCAAGGTTTGATGTGGACACCGCCGGGCTCACCGAAGTTGAGCAACACCGGCCGCGCGTCGTGCAGCAACGTGAACACCCGCAGCGGGCCATCGGCGGTGATCACGTCGAGATCGGGCATGCGGCGTCCGAGCAGCGGGTGTCCCTCGCCGAAATCGTAACGGATATCCAGACCGGACATGATAGCACCGAACCGCTTGCGCGGCTCGTCCATGCTGAACAATTCAGACATGGTGTCGCGCAAGGCCTTGATGCGGTCATCGGGGCGCAGCAGCACGGTTTGCGCCATGGTGTTGCGCAACACGCGGGCAGCGACGGGATGGCGCTCGGCGTGATAGGTCTCCAGCAGGCTGTCCGGCGATGTCCCCTTGACCACCTGGGCCAGCTTCCATCCCAGATTCACCGCATCCTGCACGCCGAGGTTAAGGCCCTGTCCACCCACGGGGTAATGCACATGCGCGGCGTCGCCGCCCAGCAGCACGCGTCCGTCGCGATACGACGCGGCCTGCCGGGTCATGTCGGTGAACCGGGAGATCCAGATAGGACTATGGATTCCATAGTCGGTGCCGTAGACGGCGATAAGCGCCTCGCTGAGATCGGCCAAGGTGGGTTCGCTTGTGGCGCCGAGGTATTGTTCGGTCAGCATCACGCGTACCGGCCCCTCATCCTTGTAGACCACTTCGCCGTCACGGATGTCGTAGTCCAACCTGCCGAGGCCATGGACGCCAATGGCATCGTGACGGACGCCCAAGTCGGGCTCCTCCGCCATCTCGACCTCGGCAATCAGGTTGCTGATGGTCGGATCCCAACCGGGAAACGCGATGCCGGCAATTTTACGGATCACACTGCGTCCGCCGTCGCACCCGACGAGATAGTTCGCCCGCAGCATCTCGCCGTCGGACAGTTCGACATCGACGCCGCTATCGTCCTGCGTGAAGCCGGTTACCTCACTTCCGCGATAGATCGGCACCGCCAGTTCATCAACCCAACCGGCCAGGATGCGTTCGATGTGGTTCTGCCACAGCCCGAGCCCGTAGGGATGGCGGCTCGGAAAGTCGCTGATGTCCAGACGTACCGAGGCGAACCCTGCGACCTGCGCCTTCTGTCCCTCCGAGAGAAACCGGTCCGCGATTCCGCGCTGATCGAGAACCTCGATGGTGCGTGCATGCAGGCCGCCGGCGCGTGAGCCGGCGAGGTTCGCGCTGGCGCGTCGCTCGACAATGGCGATGTCGATCCCTGCCAGCGCCAATTCACCCGCCAGCATCAGTCCTGTCGGACCTCCTCCGGCAATCACCACCGCATGTTCGATCATCGCGAAGCCTCCACCTGTTCCGATTTCGGCAGGCGGCTTACCCGATGACCGGGGCCTTGAAGCAAGTCCCTTGCGCGCTACATATTAGAGTGGGAGGAGCGGTGTTCTGCGCTCCGGCTATTTTCCCTCACGAATGGACGTCGCCCGCAAGCTCGCACCCAGGTGCCAGCATCAGCTCCGCGTCGGTGGCGACATAGCGGACATGGCGGTAGTCGCGGATGAAACTAATCCGGCCATCGCGCCATTCGAGCCACATCATATAGCTGGGTTTCGGATCGGCGCGATTCTCGAAGACCGCTATCACCTCCCTGCCCTCGAGCCAGGCTGGCGCGAGCCAGACGGTTTCGCTTTTGGCGTAGATGGTGAAGAACATGCCGACGTCCGCGCGACCGATGCGCGGCGGATGCGAGGACTGATTGAGTTTCACGTCGTCGGCCAGAAGCGCCCGCAGGCTGTTCCAGTCCCGCCGATTGAAGAGGTCGGCATAGCGCGTCACCGCAGCGGATGCCGGCCGCGCTTCCGCAGGCGGACCGGCTTGCGCATTGATCTGGCGAAGACGCGCGCGGCCCCGCGCCAGATGCGCCTTCACCGCATCGACCGTGAGGTCGAGAAGTGTGGCGATCTCGGCCAGCGACTCGTCGAGCACGTCTTTGAGGATAACGACGCTGCGCTGGAGCGCAGGAAGCTCCGCGAAGCGCGACACCGCAGTATCAACCGCTTCCTTGCGCATCAGCATCTCCACGGGGTCAGGGCTTTCTTGGTCAACAACATCGGAAGCCGCCTCGATCGGCTCGGCCTTCCGCACGGCTCGACCGCGCAGCAAGTCGAGCGCGCGGTTGTGCGCGATCCGGAACAACCACGCGCGAAGCGGCGCCGCCTCCTGCAGATCGGGCAGCGCCACAAACGCGCGGACGAGCGTGTCCTGCACGACGTCCTCGCCCTCGATGACCGATCCCATGAGGCGCGCGCAATAGCGATGCAACTCGGGCCGCAGTTCTTCGGCCAGCGCGAGCATGCGTGCCCGGTGATCGCCGTCGGGAGAGTGTTCGCTTGAGATCAAGCCGTCGCTCCCTCCATCACGGTGACCCCGGCATCGCCGTTGAGACCGAAAACAATGCCTTCGGCGTATTGCGGGTCTTCTAGCACGGAAACAACTCTGTCGCCGAACGCCCGGGGCGGCATCGGTGCGCCGAAGCGCGCGACGAACTGTTCCGGCGTGATGCCCATGGAGCCGGCGTAGGCGCTGGCGGCTGCGTCTCCGATCCCGGTGCCGAGGATCATTTGCCGCGGCACGATCGCCTGGAAACGGAGTCCGAGATCCTTCTCTTGCGAGACGCCGTTGGCGTATTTTGCCATGAACCAGAGCATGCGTTTGGAGCCGCCATAGCCGCCTGACATCTGCGATCCCGTCACAGCCGCGCCGCTCGATCCCACCAGAATACGGCTTCCGGGCTTAAGCGGAAGATTCAGTGCCGCCTGCACCCAGTAAAGCCCGGCCTTGACGTCGGTTTCCCAGACCACGGAGAAATCCTCCCAGCTCAGCTGATCCAACCGGCCCATCCGCGGGGTAGCGCCGGCGTTCAACACCAGGATATCCGGGCGGACCTCGTCGAGGATGCGATGCGCGGCGGCCTTGTCGGTGACGTCGGCGGAGATCGTGGCGACGCCCAGCCGGGCACCAACCGCTTTCAGCGCCTCGACGCCACGCGCGACCACCGTCACTCTGGCGCCGTGCGCCACGAGCGCCTCGACCAGCCCGAGGCCTAGGCCACGGCTTCCGCCGGTAACGATGATATTCTTATCTTTGAGGTTCATTGGTTCCACTCCAGTGTCTCGATAGAGCTAGAACGATTGAGGCGCTGAAAAAGAGTCAGGGATTACTATTGAGGCACCGCGCGCAGATTAACCGATCATGACCATCCACCCGATCGTCCGTTATCCCGACCCACGCCTGACGTTGCCGGCGGAGCCTGTGACCATATTCGACGGCGCGTTGCGCGAACTGGCGGATGATTTGCTTCAGACCATGCGCGCCGCACCGGGCATCGGCATCACCGCGCCGCATATCGGGATCGCGCTGCGCGTGGTGGTACTCGACCTCGATTCCGGCAGCGGCGCGCGGACCTATGTCAATCCGGAGATCGTCTGGGCGTCACCGGAGATGATCATGCATCAGGAAGGCAGCGTGTCGATGCCCGGTGTCAACGACGACATCCAGCGCCATCACCGGGTGCGCGTCAGCTACCGCGACCTCGACGGCCAGGAGCAGCTTGAGGAGTCCGAAGGACTGCGCGCGGTCTGCCATCAGCACGAGATCGATCAGCTGAACGGGGTGTTCTGGATTCAGCGGCT
>JBEPUM010000170.1:0-7098 GCA_041691515.1 Pseudomonadota bacterium
GAGGTAATGCCCTGGAACAACGGCGGCGGCGGCACGATCTGCGACTGACTCGAGAAAATGAATCGGACGATCTCGACGAAACAGATGCCAAGGCCGAACGTCACCAGAAGCTGATCTTCATGAGGGCGGTGATAGAAGTGGCGGATGATGACCCGCTCCATCACGATGCCGAGGATCATGACGAACAGCGAGCCCGCGATCACGGCGACCACGAACGAGCCGGTGTAGCTATATGCGGCGTAGCCGGCGTAACCGCCAAGCATGAACATCGCGCCATGCGCAAGGTTCAGCACGCCGAGCGTGCCGTAAATAATGGTCAATCCGGAACTGATCAGCGCCAGCAAGGCGCCGAGCGCCAGCCCGTTGAATAGTTGCGAAATAAAATTTGGCCAATTGATCATGAAGCGCAATCGCCGGGTGTGGGTGAAACGAAACTTCGCTCGAAATGCATACTAACACACAAAACCGGCGCCGCAGGTCGTGATGACCACCCGCGGCGCCGGCATCTCGGTTGGATCAGGTGTAGTCGCCGAGCTTGCAGCCGAACGCGTCAGGCTTCTGCATCAGCCCCGCACCCGGGACGATTTCGACGACATCATAATAGTCTTCCTTGTTCTTCATCGCCTTCGGGTCCTTGCCCTTGACGATGATCACAGGCCGCACGCACTGATGATCTTCCTTGCGGTAGTGCACGTCGCCGAGAAGGGACGGAATGGTCTCTTCCTTCTCAAAGGCCTTGATGACGTCAGGCGGATAGAAGCTGCCGGCTTCCTCGACCATGCGGGCCCAATGCGCGAAGCTGACGTAGGCGTTTTCCGCGCCCCACTCCGGATTGTAGCCGAACTTCTTGTTGAAGGCCTCGTTGAACATCTTGGCGAGCGGATACTTGTCTTCGACCGTCCACCAGTAGTCCGTCGCCGCATAGACGCCCGACATCAAGCCGCCACCGGTTTCACGCGCCAGGAACGGGATCTGATAGGGAACCACCAGCTTCATCTTGTCGAGCACACCGAACTGCTTGGCCTGCTGGATCGAGAGAACAGCATCATGACCCCAGTTGACGTTGATGAGGAGGTCGGCGCCGGAGTTTGCAATGTTGAGCAGGTAGGACGAGAAGTCCGGTGCGCCGAGCGGCGAGACCTGGTTGGTCACGGTGGTCCAGCCGGCATCCTTGGTCATGTCCTGCATCGACTTGGTCACAGTGTGACCGTAGGTATAGTCCGGCGTCATGTAGGCGACTTTTTTGTTCTTGCCGAACTGCTTGATCAGCACGGGCGCGATCGCAGCCGCCGCAGTCTGGCCAAAAAAGCCCTGACGGAAGCCGTACCGGACACAATCCTTGCCCGTGGTGTCGTTGGAGCCCGAAATCGCCGCCATATAGAGCACGTGCTCACGCTGTGCCAGCTTGTTGAGGGCGACCGCGACCGCGCTCGACGTCGAGCCGGTCATCATCACAACCTTGTTTTCGGAAATGAAGCGCTGTTGAGCCTGCACCGCTTCGTTCGGCTTCGCAGCCGAGTCGGCGACGACCAGCTTCACTTCCTTGCCGAGGACACCCTTCTTGGTCTTCGGCGAAAGCTTCTTCATTAGATCGTGGCCGGAATTGAGATGCTCCACGGCGAGCTGCATGCCCTTGAGTTCGTCTTCGCCCTGCACGGCATAGGTGCCCGTGCGCGGCACAGCGGCGCCGATCGTAACCGACGAACCGGAAGAGCCGGCCGGCCAAGTACCGATCGCCGGTTTGTCATCTGCAAACGCCGGCATCACCAAGCCCATCGGCAGCATTGCGCCGCCGATCAGGCCGGCACCGCCCTGCAACAAGGCGCGGCGAGATACCGCCAAATTCATTTCCTCATTAAATGTCTTCTTCATCACGAACAGTCCTCCCAAAAGACACCTTGTTGTGGGTGTCCAATTTCACTCACCGACCGATCAGTTGGCGCAGCTGTACCGGCGCCAACGCGGTGCTCGTTGTTGGCCACTACAAGTCCGTTCGCCACAGTTCTGTCAATGTCACTTTCGTCGAAGGAGAATGGCATATCCATCCGGAAAATCACTACTTTACGACATATGGCGGATTGCCCGAGCGTCCGCTGCCTAATTAAAAGACATCATGCCACAGCCAATCCGGCATTCAGACACAAGAGAAAAATTTTCTGCAAAAGCTCCGGTCGAGCCGCCGGAGACAAACGGTAAATCCGATCTCGTCGACGGCGCCATGCCATCATCCGTGCCGGACGTGCATGCTGCCCCCAAACGGCCGAAGCAATTGAGCGCCCGCGCGCTGAATGTTCTGAAAGAGCTGGCCGTTCGGTTGACAGAAGAAACCCCACCCAGGGGAACCTGGACTCCGACCATCGCCTTGCTCGAAAAGCTCAACTTCCAGTGCCTTGCCACTGCGCGAAACTGCGGTCCACAAACCATCGACGAGATCAGTGCGTGGGCGGCATCGAACGGCGTGACCATGCAGCCACCGTTCCACAGCGGTAAGTCGCTGTCGGCCATGTGGCATGAGCTTGCCGTCAGGTTCTCGAATGGTGGCTTTAGCCAGAGCGAACTCGCCCAAGCGCTTGAAAAGTCGATTCGTCGCAGAAATACGCGAATCCCTGTTGCCTTTCAGGAGGCGTTGCTTAGGGTTTTGAGTGTGGGCGACGCGCTGACCAAGATGCCGAGCCCGGAAGCCCCTCCGGCGGAATAGACCCTTCCCGCATGCTCTCGAAGCATGATGCATTAGTCCGCGCCATGGAATGTTCGCGGCTGCCCGCGCATGCCTGACAAGATTTCGGTCTGGTCCGTTGCCAAGGCGATACCGCCTTGAAAGAATAAGTCATTCGCGAATGGCCGTGCGCGGCAAGACCAAGACCCGCGGTACGCGGGCGCTCACAGAGGAAATCCCATGCCGGTTGTCCAAGCCGACCGCCTCACCCATATCGGCACGGCGCTTCTCATAGCCGCCGGCGCCTCGGAGGAGGAAGCCCGGGCCGTGGCGACCGGATGCGTCAACGCCAACTTGGCCGGACACGACTCGCACGGCATCATTGCAATCCCGACCTACATCGATCGTATCAAGGTGGGACATATTGTCCCCGGCGCGCCATGGACCATCGTGCAGGAATCCCCGACCACGACCGTGATCGACGGTCATTGGGGTTTTGGCTTCCACGTCAACGCCAAGGCGATGGAGTTGACGATCAAAAAGGCGAAGACCGCCAACGTCGCCGCCTGCACCGTCTTCCGTCAAAGCCACGTCGGGCGGCTCGCGGCATATCCCTTGATGGCGATGCGCGAAGGCATGATCGCACTCGCCACCGCCGATTCCGGACGTTCGCCCAAGCACGTCGCGCCGTTCGGCGGCCGCGAGGCGCGGCTCGGCACCAATCCGATCTCGATTGCGGTTCCCTCGGACCTCGAAGCACCCTTCTACCTGGACATGGCGACATCCGCCGTTGCCGCGGGAAAAATCAGTCTTGCTGCTGCGCGCGGCGACACCATTCCAACCGGCTGGATTGTCGATAGCGAAGGACGCCAGACCACCGATCCCACACAATTCCGCAAGGGCGGCGCCCTGCTGCCGCTCGGTGGAACCGAGGGCTACAAAGGCAGCGGCCTCGCCGCGATGGTGGAAGTGTTGTGCGGACTTCTGACCGGCCTCGGTTTCGGTGTGGAGCCGACCGGGCGCCACAACGACGGCCTGTTTATGGCCGTGTTCAATGTTGCGGCCTTTCGGCCGCTGAAGGATTTCAAGAAGGAAGTCGCCGAATTCGCGCGCTACCTCAAATCCACGCCGCCCTCGGAAGGCAGTTCGGGCGTCATGTATCCGGGCGAGGTCGAATACTTGCGCGAACAGCAGCGCCGCAAATCCGGCATCGAGATCGAAGACGCGACGTGGGATAAGCTGCGCGCGCTAGCCGCCGGCTATAAGCTTGCCGATCAACTCGATCTGACATGACATCTTATCGGTTCTACGCACGGAGGTCGGCATGACACGGCAAATGGTGATGGTCGGATTTTTGCAGGCGCAGAACTGCACCAATCTACCGAGTTCATGGCGCCACCCGGACTCGCGCGACGATTCCATGTCGGCGGACTACTACCAGGAGATCGCCCGAGTCCTGGAATCCGGAAAATTCCACATGGCGTTTTTCGACGATCGTCTGGCGATGCCCGATCGTTACGGCAACGATCATGCACATACCGTCGAGTATGGCATCCGCTGCGTGAAGATGGACCCGATCGTCGTGCTCACGACCATGGGCATGGTCACCAGCAAACTCGGCCTCGCGTCGACCTGTTCGACCACCTACTACGAGCCGTTCGACGTCGCCCGCCGTTTCGCCACGCTCGATCTGATGAGCGGCGGACGCGCCGCGTGGAACGTGGTGACGTCTGTGAACGATGGCGAAGCGCTCAACATGGGCAAGGATCAGCACCTAGAGCACGATCTGCGCTACGACCGCGCCGACGAGTTCATGGAGGTGGTGCTCGGCCACTGGGATTCCTGGGAAGACGGTTCGCTGCTGATCGACAAGGCTTCCGGTCGCTTCGCCGATCCGACCAAGGTCAAACGGCTCGACCATAAGGGCCGGTTCTTCAAGTCGCGCGGACCGTTTACGGTACCGCGTTCGCCGCAAGGTCATCCGGTCGTCATTCAAGCCGGCGCCAGCGGCCGCGGCCAGCGTTTCGCCGGGCGCTGGGGCGAAGTCATCTTCACCGCCGCGCGCAATCTCGCCAACGCCAAGCAGGGCTATGAGGCGATCAAGTCTGAGGCCGCGAAACAGGGCCGCGATCCCGATCACATGTTCCTCTGTAACCTCATCACGCCAATCGCCGCCGCCAGCAAGGCCGAGGCCGAAGACAGGATGGCGCTGATCGAGAAATTGCCGCTCGAGATCGACGCGCTGTCGCTGTTGGCGGAAGGCCTCAACTACGATTTCGCGTCCAAGGGCATCGACGAACCGCTGACCACCGAAGAACTTCAGGGGATGCAGGGCATGATCGGAATCCGCGACGGCGTCCTCAAGACCAGCGGCAAGACCAATCCGAGCGCGCGCGATTTCATCACCTTCTCGGGTCGCGGTCAGACCCAGGATGCCATCGTCGGCGGCCCGAAGGAGATCGCCGACCGGCTCGAACAGATGTTCGTCGAGCGTGGCTGCGACGGCTTTGTTATCGCCGCAACCTATGTCCCGGGCTCCTATGCCGACTTCGTCAAACACGTGGTGCCCGAACTGCAGCGGCGCGGGCTGTTTCAGAAAGACTATGCGGGCATGACGTTGCGCGAAAATCTCGGCTTGCCCCGTCCGCCCGCCGGCGCGTGGAAAGCCTCCGCGCAGGCGGCTGCAGAATAAACTAACAACAAGGAAACGCAGATGCGCTGGCTGAAATTCACCGCCGACGGCACGACGTCATGGGGCATTGTCGAACAGGATCGCGTCATCGCGGTTGTCGGCGATCCCTTCGGCGAATGGGAGCGCTCGCCGCGAAGTCACGCGCTGGCTGACGTCAAGATCGAACTGCCGCTGGTGCCGCGCACGTTCTATTGTGTCGGGCTGAACTATCTCAAGCATCTGAAGGAAGCCGCCGACAAGGCAGGCACCGTTCCCAACATTCCTGACCGCCCTGAAATCGGCTACCGCGCGCAGAACGCCTTGATCGCTCATGACGAGGATGTCGTGATCCCGCGCACCGCGACTGAGAAGATTCACTATGAGGGCGAACTGGTCGTCGTCATCGGCAAGAAGGCGAAGCATTTATCCGAGGCCGACGCGATATCGTGTGTGTTCGGCTATACCATCGGCAACGATGTCAGCGAGCGCACCTGGCAGAAGGCCGATCGCGGCCTGTGGCGGGCAAAAAACGCCGACACCTTCAAGCCGATGGGGCCGTGGATCGAAACCGATGCCGACCTCGACAAGATGGACACCATCATCAAGGTCAACGGCAAGGAGACCGGCCGCTTCCACACCAACGACATGATCTTCGGTGTGGTGCCGTTCATCGTCGAACTGACGAAGTATTTTACGCTCTGGCCGGGCGACGTGATCTGGATGGGCACCGACGGCGCTTCGCCCGACCTCAAGGCCGGCGACGTGGTCGAGATCGAGATCACCGGCATCGGCACCCTGCGCAATCGCTTCGTGGCAGAGGCCTGAGCCATACGGCCGTCGCCTTGTTGAGCCGCGTTTATTTGAACAGATGCACAAGTCCGATGCTGATCCCCAGCAGAAGCGTCAGGGAGATCGTGACCGCCGCGGTCACCCTGCTCCCTACTCCCGCCAGAACCCGAACATCGACGCCAAGGCCCAGTGCGGCCATGGACACCACAGTCAGGAAACCCGTGACCTTCGTCAGGGGAGCGATGACGCTGACGGGAACGACTTCCATTGAGCGCAACGCTGCCAGCGCCAGAAACCCGAGAATGAACCACGGCACCAGCCGGAAGAATCCGACCGGCTCCGCCTTGCCCGAAGCGCCCCGCAGCCGCGGCGCGATCAACGAGAGACCAATTGTGACCGGCCCCAGCATCAGGACACGCATGAGTTTCACCAGCGTTCCCATTTGAGTGCTGAGCAGCCCGGCGGGCACCGTGGCAGCCAGCACTTGCGGGACGGCATAGACCGTGAGCCCCGCAAGAATTCCGTATTGTGTCGCCGACAGCTTCAGAAGCGGAATCAGCAGCGGAAGTCCCAACACCATGAGGACGCCGAGAATGGCGGTGAAGGAAATCGAGGATGCGATGTCGTCGCTGTCGGCGCCGATGATCGGAGCGACCGCCGCGATTGCAGAATTGCCGCAAATCGAATTGCCGCAAGCAATCAGGATCGACAACCGCATCGACAGGCCAAGCGCCCTGCTCACGCCAAAGCTGATGCCGAGTGCAATGACGACCGTCGCCGCAACTGCGACCAGCAGCATGACCCCGGACGAGACGATGGCGGCGAAGCTGATGGATGCACCGAGAAGCGTCACGGCGACCTCAAGCAACTGCTTCGCGCTGAATGCGATGCCGGCCTGCCAGCGATCCGACGGTTTCCAGAAACCGCGAACGGCAATGCCGACGAGAATTGCAAGCACCAGTGCCTCCACATAGGGATGGCC
>JBEPUM010000171.1:0-7082 GCA_041691515.1 Pseudomonadota bacterium
CCGCCAACGCCGAGCGCCGCCTCCATGCCACTGCACGGTGCGCATTCGCCGGAGCCTTCAAGCACGGTAGCACCGACGCGGAAACGGCGGCCTTTCAATGCCATGAGGTTGATCCCGCGCGTGACGAAATTCCGCCGAAGCAAATCCGGCGCGATGTCGCGGCCGAGAAATGCTGCAATCGCCGCGATATCTTCATCCGCGATCAGCGTCACTTGGCGTGCACCGTTGTGTGTTGTTTTGTAGCGGTCGCCTTCGATCCCGACCGCGGCGATCAGCGTCGCGGCTGGTTGCATTATCACGCGCGCATAGCGCGCCGGACGCAAGCCGATCCAGACCAATCGACCAGGACGCATCGGTGCATTCAGCAATTTGCCTAGGGCGGATTCAGGTGAGAATGCCATCGGCAGCCCCTACACACCGCAGACCTCACATTTATCCCCGGTCGCCGGCGGCAAACCCGAGTTGTCAGCGCCGCGCACCGGAGGCGAACATGGCGCCTGCGATGAAGGCAATTGCAAGCATCGTCAGCGGCGACGCCCGCGTCAGGTCTTCCACCAGTTTGACATAAGTTTTGGGACGCTTCGCTGCCTCGATAGCTTCGCCAAGATGGCGGCTAACGTCGACTACATCTTCCGTCAACGACACTACGGCGCGGCGAGTGTCCGTGAGGCTGTCGAACGCGCGTTCAGGCAGGCTCGGCTGACCCGGATCGTCCATCATGCAATACCCTCCACATACGTCATGGCATTAGTGCCGCTTGAAATACTGCACTTCGCGCTCGTGCTTTCGGCAGCTCCGCGCGATTTGAAGGTCCCGAGATTGCGGCGCTTGGCGGTCTTCGGATTGACCTTGCCCGAATACAGCCGGTACTCGCCGGACTTAAGCTTGCGGATCATGGCTCGTCTCGTCCCCGCCTCAGCATCCTCGGCAGATGCTCTTGATCTTGCGGTCGACTTTTTTGTCCTCCTTGTCGGTCATGGGGTCACCGATACCGGTGGCACCCCGTCCAGTCCCGACCGTGCCGCCAGCAGGCGCGGCGGTACCGAGCGAGTTGGTGCCGGGCGCGCCCGCGCTTGAGCCGAGTGCTCCGCCCGAAGCGCCGCCGGGAGAACCTCCGGTTCCGCCAGTCTGGCCAAACGCCGCACCCGTCAAGGCGACGACAAGGATCGCGGATGCAATCATTTGCTTCATCGAGAACTCCCTATGCTCTTGGAAGAACCATTTGTACCAATGCTTGTTCCGTCGTTGCGGAGTGAACCATTGATGCGATGTCGCGTTGATCGCACTCCCACCTCAAGGAGAATTTCGCATGGTCAACGTATCGCAGATCAAGGAACACATGGATGTCATCGCATCCGACGGCAAAACGGTCGGCAAGGTCGATCACCTTGAAGGCCAGGACAGGATCAAGCTGACCAAAACGGATTCACCCGACGGCAAGCATCATCTCGTTCCCGTCGGCTGGATCGACCACATCGATCAGCACGTCCATCTGAACAAAGCCGCATCCGACGTACAAAAGAACTGGAGCGCCGCCGCCTAGGCGGACGACGAAGACAGAGACGACGAAGACATAGGAGTCCGGTGGCATCGTCGTCACCGGCTCACGCCGCTCGCATCAATTTCAGCACCGCAGTGAGCCGTACGCTGCGCTTGCCCACGAGTGCGATAGCCTCGAGCTCCGCCCCCTCGGCCGTGCAGGTCCCGGAAAAGCCTATGCCGACCTCATGACCGCCGAAAATCGGATTTTCACCAACTGCCGGAGTGTGCTCCTGATTGAGGATCTGCCCCTTCCAGCGACCGGTGGCCGAGGTGTAGGTGCCCAGATAGTAGAATGAGGCATCGCCCCCGAGGATGCGGCCATCATGCAGCAACATCACGCCGGTCAGCCCACCGTTAACGCCGTCGAGCATCTTGATGTGGATCGAATAAAGCCCATTGACGATGCCGCCCTCGCCCATCGCACCCGCGATCGGCATGACCTCGTCGTCGATCGGCGTCATAATCGAATGGAACACTGAACCAGCCATTTCGACAATGCCGCCTTCGAAATGAAGGATTGCACCATCCGCTTTGCCACGGGCGCGCAAGGTGGCTTCGTCAGCGCCAGCAAGTGAACGATAGTTCGGGTCGCTGTTGTGGCGTATCGACTTGATCTCGGTCGTAAAGATACCGTCGGCCTCTTCGTAGGCGCCGATGTGAGCGAATGCAGAATTGCCCCCCAGCATCTTGCCGTCGTGCATGTACATCACGCTGCGGCCGGCCGCACCGTTCAGCTCGAAACGAACTTTATAAAACCCCTTCAAAGGCCTGTCCCCAAGCGCCGCCCGTAATAGTGCGCTATACTTCATCCCGACGACAAGTTGATTGCACAATCGCAGCCGTTCCGGCTGATGGAGTGAATTTGACATCCGCGACCCACCTGACCGCCCGCCCCCGGACGCAGATGTCAAATTCAAAACTCCAACTAGAAACTTATATTTGCTTGTGGTCCTTCGATTAGAACATTCGCAGGAAGGCTCGCTGAAACGGGATGCGAATGTTAGAATCGGACCACTAGGAGACCCCTTATGCACGGAAAAGTCATCGTCATCACCGGCGCGTCCGGCGCACTCGGCAAGGTGGTCGCCGACACCGCCATCAAACGCGGCGCCAGGGTAGCCGGCATCGACCATGCTTCTGCGAAAATCGGCACAACGCCCGACCGGATTGAGCTCGGCGGCGTCGATCTCTCCGACGCCGAGCAGGCCGCGAAGGCCATCGGGGCAGCGGCTGCGCATTTCGGGCGGCTCGATGCGCTCGTCAATATTGCCGGAGCATTTTCGTTTGAGACCGTTTCCGAAGGTAATCCGAAAACCTGGCAGCATCTCTACACCATCAACGTCCTGACGGCGCTGAACGCCTCGCGCGCAGCGATCCCGCACCTTGTCTCATCCGGCACCGGACGCATCATCAACATCGGCGCGATGGGAGCGCTACAGGCGGGCGCGGGCATGGGTCCTTACGCCGCATCGAAAGCCGGCGTACATCGCCTGACAGAAGCACTCGCTGCCGAACTCAAAGGCAAGGTCACCGTCAATGCCGTGTTGCCTTCCACCATCGACACGCCGACCAACCGCAGGGACATGCCGAAGGCGGACTTCACGACGTGGGTGACGGCGGATGAACTGGCTAATGTCATCCTGTTTCTGGCAAGCGACGCGGCGAGCGCGGTGACCGGCGCACTGTTGCCGGTGCGTGGACGCGTTTGAGGCCTGCGAACGTCTAATGCTCGATATGCGCTGCCCGCATCGGCAGTAACCCGATCTTAAGGCACTTGGCATTCACTCGAATGGAGGTAGCAGCGCAGCTTTACTACCCTTGCGGGCGACGATAGATCGAACGGAACTTGTCGTGACCATTCCCCTCTCACGGAATTTCCCTAGGGATCAGCAGCGCATGCACGCACGACGTAGCAGCTACGACTATGAAGACCTGCTGGCTTGCGGGCGCGGCGAAATGTTCGGGCCGGGCGAGCCCAAGCTGCCGCTGCCGCCGATGCTGATGTTCGATCGCATCACAGAAATTACCGAAAACGGCGGAAAATACGGGCGTGGCCTGATTCGCACAGAACTCGACGTCAAGCCGGACCTCTGGTTCTTCAACTGCCACTTTCAGAACGACCCGGTCATGCCCGGCTGCCTCGGCCTCGACGGGCTTTGGCAGATGGTGGGATTTTATCTGGTCTGGCTCGGCCGCGATCAGCACGTGCGGGCCCGCGCGCTCGGCTTGGGCGAACTGAAGTTTAGCGGACAGATCCTGCCGCACGTCCGCAACGTCGCCTACACGGTGGACATCAAGCGCGTGATGCGTTCGAAACTGGTGATGGCGATCGCCGACGGCACAGTGTACGCGGATGGCGAGGTGATCTATCGCGCCAAAGATCTCAGGCTTGGCCTGTTCAAGCATCTTCCCGGCGACGCGGCCTAATCCTCAACCAATAACCGCAGCCGGGATTTGAAGCGGATGCTTTGCTTGCCGGCGAGTGCCATTCCGTCGGCATCAGCGTTTTCGTTGGTATAGGTTCCGGTGAAACCGATATTGACTATCTTGCGCTCCCACACCGGCCGCGCGCCGAACGTCGGCGAGTGCTCCTGGTTGGTCACTTCGCCCTTCCACGTGCCGTTGTTGCAGGTGTAGGTCCCGAAGCAAAAGAAGAATGAATCCCCGCCACGGATGGTGCCATCGCGCAGCACCATGACGCCCTGGTTGCCGCCCTGGACGGCGTCAAGCATCTCGATCGTAATGTGGTAGAGGCCGTTTCTGATCATGGCTTTTGTCGCGCCCGCAAGGTCCCGGGTCCAACGTAGCCGTTCTTCCTTCCCCCGATCAAATCCTCCCGTTCTCTGCCAATTCGGGCGATCCGGGCTAAACTCGGCCGGTGAGTCGTCATGATGGCGGCTTCGGAGCCCTGCCTTGGAAACCTCGCTCTACCTTCCCGTCAAGCGGCACCTCGAAAGCCTTGGCTTCACAGTCAAAGGTGAGATCGGCGGGTGTGACATGGTGGCGCTGAGCGGCGATGATCCTCCGGTCGTGGTGATCGGCGAGTTGAAGCTCAGCTTCAATCTCGAACTGGTGCTGCAGGGTGTCGATCGGGCCGGCGCCTGCGACGAGGTCTGGCTCGCTGCCAAACTGTCGATACGCGGCAAGGGGCGCGAGAGCGACGCACGCTATCGCAATCTGTGCAGGCGGCTGGGCTTCGGCATGCTCGGCGTAACCGACAGAGGCGGCGTCGAAGTGCTGGTCGCGCCCTCCACCGTCAGCCCGCGCCGTAATCCGAAAAAACGCTCGCGCCTGGTCTCGGAGCACCAGCGCCGCAAGGGCGATCCGGTTGCCGGAGGCAGTACGCGGACGCCGATCATGACGGCCTATCGTCAGCAGGCACTGGCGTGCGCGGCGGCGATGACCGGGGGTCCACGCCGCGTGCGAGATCTCAAGCCGGAAAGTCCGGACGCGCCAAAAATCCTTCAACATAACGTTTATGGCTGGTTCGACCGCGTCGAACGCGGGGTCTACACCCTGACCGATGCAGGCCATGCCGCGCTGAAACGATGGCCACAGCATCCGGCTGAAGCCGCGCAGACCGCCTGACGCTGTCGGGCGACGGGAGGAGATGATGATTCTGGTGACCGGAAGTGTCGTCGCGCGTCAGGAAACCCTTGATGACATTCGCAGGCTAAGCCTCGAACACGTGCATCGCTCGCGCGGCGAGCCCGGCTGCATCTCACACGCGGTTCACATCGACTGCGAAAACCCGTTGCGGCTGGTCTTTGTCGAGCAGTGGAGCGACCGGAACGCACTTCTGGCGCATTTCGCGGTCCCCGCCTCGCGTGAATTCGTCCGTGCGCTTCAACCGCTCGCAGCGGCGGCAACGACAATTGAACTCTACGACGCGGCCCGCATTGAGAAGCTGTAAGCACGTCGAAATGCATGGCTGTATTGCCACATGAAATCCCATATTGCGATGCAACATCGAGTCCCCTAGGTATTCGCCAACAGATTGAGGCGACCGATGAGCGAAGACTGGAATACGAAGTACGGCACCCGGCGAGTCCGCCGCGACCCTCCAACACTGGAGGAAGCCATTTTCGCGGCCACCGGCATCACTGACGATCTGGAATCGCAAGCTGAGATCGCGGCGTCGCTGATGGGGATGCCGCTCGACGCCGTTCAGGCCGAAGTGAAGAAGATTGCCCGCTCAACCATACGATCGGCGACGACACGCGTGATCGCCGGCGAACAGGGCGCGCAACGTTCGATCGTGGTCGAGCGCCGCGTGGTCCGCAAATTCGGCAACGACAAGCGCATCTAGGTGCCGAAGCTATTGGACCCCGCTAACGCTTACTGCGATTAAGCGGCCCGGCCAAATCCATACATTTTCAGGACCATCTGCCACCAGGCGCGGTTCATGTTGACGATCGTGCGCGCAGCGTCGACCGGCTCTGCCAGCGCGCCACGCGGCGCGGAACGGCCCGCGACCGCCGACAGCGTCAGCGGCTTCAGCTCGATGGTGCCGGTGGTTTCGCCCTGACGGAATGTCAGGTGCGCGCCGAACTTGTGCGCCAGCGCCCGCATCGCCTCGTTGCTGTAGCCGGTCGTAATGCGAAGGCTTTCATAGCCCCGCCCCTCGGCTTCAGCGATCAATCGCCGGAACAGAATGCTGCCGACGCCCTTGCGGCGTACGTGCTGCTCCACGCTGAATGCGATTTCCGGCATGCCATCGGATGAGGAGTCCGGCTGGTGCAGTTCCGCAGCCGCAAGAACGTGTTCGTCCTCGACATAGGCAATCACGACCGTGCCGTCAGCGAGGCATCGTTCGGCATAGGATTCGATGAATTTTTCATCGATTGCACCGTTGAAGCGATCGCGGCGGCTCTCTGCGTCGAGCCGCAACAGATGCTCGCGCAGCAACGGCATTTCACGTGCCGTCAAGGTCCGGATTGTGCCCCGCTCAATTGCAGCATTCGAGGCTGGAACTTCCGTCATAGTCATTCTCCTCGTTAAATCCCCCGAGGAGGCGTCGAATCCCTAGACCTTTAATATTGTGCGCCGCACCATAAACTTCAAGACTTTAAACAAACTTGAATCGCGGCAGAACGCCGCTGCCACCGTCATAAATGGTTAAAAACATTAACGTTTCTAGCGCCGGCCGGTCAGAGGACTAGCTGGGTCTGGGTCACAACAGCGACCAGCTTGCCGTCCTCCGTCTGCAGCCGCGTCTGCCAGACCTGGGTGCGGCGGCCACGATGAACCGGTGTGGCGACCGCGACCACCGTGGTGCCTTCCTTCGCCCCGCCGATGAAGTTGGTCTTGCTTTCGATCGTAGTCGTACCTTTGGCATCGGCAGGCAGATTGATGACCGTCGCCGCCGCGCCGACCGAATCCGCGAACGCCATCACCGCGCCACCGTGAATCGTGCCGTGCAGCGTACAGAGATCCGGCCGCACCAGCATCCGACCCACGACGCGATCAAGCTCGGCTTCCACGAACGTCACGCCCTTGAGCTCCGCGAACGGCATTTTCATCGACTGGATTTTCTCAAG
>JBEPUM010000172.1:0-7071 GCA_041691515.1 Pseudomonadota bacterium
TGCTCAGACACGGGGACAAAAATCCGCTGAAATATGTCGTTTCGGGATGGCGGACGATGATGACCGAGGTTCAAAAAGATCCTATAGCGCACCGCAACCGCCTGCTCGGCGCGCTGGAGCCTTCCAGTCGGAAGCGCATCCAGCGGCGACTGGAGCCGGTTGAGTTCAAGCTCGGCGCAATGGTGTGCGACGCGGGCGGGCTCCTAAAGCACGCTTATTTTCCAGAAGGCTCCGTGCTCTCGCTCTTGACGGTCCTGGAGGATGGCGCTGCGATCGAGACTGCCAACATAGGAAGCGAAGGAGCATTCGGTCTGTTCGCTGCGATGTACAGCCGGGTCTCGTTCAACCGGTGCATCGTGCAGCTTGAGGGCGCGATGCACCGGTGCCCAATCGAATTGCTGCAGGCGGAATTCAAGAAGAGCGAGCACGTCCGCAATCTCTTCGTCAGCTATTCCGAGACGCTTTTGTCGCAGGTGCAGCAGACCGTGGCATGCAATGCCCTGCATACGACCGAGGAGCGGATGTGTCGATGGCTCCTGATGATGCATGACCGGGCCGAGGGCGAGGTGTTGCCGTACACCCACGAATTCCTCTCCCACATCCTGGGCGCCAACCGCAAGTCGGTGACGCTTGCGGCGCAATCAATGCAGACGGCTGGTCTCATCAGCTACCGGCGCGGCACGATCCAGGTGATGGACCGCGCCGGCCTCGAGAAGGCTTCGTGCGAATGCTACGCGATTGTCAAGGAGCGCTTCGACGCTTTTCTATCACCGCCCTCCACCGCGGTTCAGGGCGATACCAAGGGGCGCAGTAAACGCACCAGGGGCAAGACCTAGGAACGGCCAGGACCACCGGATCGCATTCACGTCGGTCCGACAATTGAAGACTCAAATGGATGCATTCATCGAGACTTATAACACTGACGCAGAGCCGTTCGTGTGGACGATGTGAATAAGCTCCGAAGCGGGACCCTTGCGGAAACCGCGCCAAATAATTGAATCAGCTAGAACCTGGTCAATTCTTCGGGGAAGGTTGCATGAACGGCCACCCGTTACGGATCGCCACCACGACGGCGATGGAAAACTGCCTCGTTGTGGCAATCACAAAACCGGCGATGATCGCCGCGCTTCACGACGACATTAAGTTTTCAGAGCTTTTCATTGCCCATCTGCTGACCCGAAACGGCCGGATCGAAGACGACCTGATCGATCAGCTATTCAATTCGAGTGAGAAGAGGCTTGCGCGCATGCTTCTGCTGCTCGCGAATTTCGGAAAGGAAGGCAGTGCGCAGCCGATCAGTCCGAACATCTCTCAGGAAACGCTGGCGGACATGATCGGGACCACTCGATCACGCGTCAGCTTTTTCATGAACAAATTCCGCAAACTCGGCCTCAGTGCAGGAAACCTTGCAGGTTGAGTCGAGGAACATCAGCTTCCTCCCCTCGGTATGTCAGCTCTGCCGCTCGATCATCATCTTCTTGATATCGGCAATGGCCTTTCCGGGATTCAATCCCTTCGGGCAGGTCCGGGTGCAGTTGAGTATGGTATGGCAACGGTAAAGCCGGAACGGGTCTTCGAGGATGTCGAGCCGTTCGCCTGTCGCCTCGTCACGACTGTCAGCCAGCCAGCGCCCAGCTTGCAGAAGTGCGGCCGGACCCAGGAAGCGGTCGCCGTTCCACCAATGGCTCGGGCAGCCGGATGTGCAGCAGAAGCAGAGAATGCATTCGTAGGAGCCATCGAGCTTACTGCGCTCCTCCCGGGACTGGAGCCGTTCCTTCTCGGGCTCCCGTGTCTTGGACTGGAGCCAAGGCTCGATCATTGCGTATTGCGCAAAGACGTGTGTGAGATCGGGAACTAAGTCCTTGATGATTGCCATATTCGTCAAAGGATAAATCGTCGCCGGCGTGTCCAAGTCCGAAATGAACCTCGTGCAAGCAAGCCAATTTGTACCGTCTATGTTCATGGCGCACGAACCGCAGACGCCCTCACGGCACGAGCGACGAAAGGTGAGAGTAGAGTCGACTTTGTTCTTGATCCAGATAAGGGCATCCAAAACCATCGGGCCGCAATCGTCGAGATCGACTTCGAAGGTATCGAGGCGCGGGTTGTTCCCGGAATCCGGATCGTAACGATAGATATCAAACGACTTGACGCACGTCGTACCGGCAGGCACCGACCAAATCTTCCCTCGGTTAACGCGAGAATCCGGGGCCACACCGAAATTTCTCGGCACCGGGAAGCGCTTGAGCAAGGTAGCGCGCGGCAATTGATCGGAGGATTCGATGATCATTGTTCACTCCTAGCGTTGCTGTAGTCTTGCGCTCGGCCGCGCGTGGACGTGAATGATCACGATGCCTGGTCAACATCGCCATGGCCGTCTTGGCAGCCTAACGTGCTTATCACTTTAGCTGGATCGTACATCCACCCTTTATAGCGGATCGATCTCGTCTGATCTGCAAGGCATTCGCTGAGCCTTAGCCGAAGCCGTGTCGAGCGCGATCGGCCCGGTTCCCGCGATATACCGTTCTAGGACGACTTTTCGCCGCCGCGGAATCGAGACGCCCTCTCGATAAGATCAATCATGTGCGCCGCCGCATGGGTCGTCTGGGGGTGATATGTGAAGCCCGGCCTCGGAGAGATGTAGGACGCCATTTCGCGAGCCATGTCGAGCTGCTGGTCCGACGCCGTGGCAAGCATGGAAATAACCAAATTTTCCAACGCGATCACTCGAACATGGAGCGCCCTTAGTTCGGCGGGACCGATTTCTGGAATCGGAATTCGATCTTCGATCGATGTGGGTGCCTCTTGCGGGCCGCATGGCCCAGCCCCCCTTCAGTGTCCCATCTGGACAGTGCTCCTTGAGGCTGCGTCCTGTCCTTTGGGGGATCGAAGTCTCGGCTGGACATCGGCTCGTTCCTTAAAAACGTTAGCTCAGCAAGCAGCATGCCGATAAGAGAATCATCTTCCACCACGAGGATACGCAAGGCTTCAACTATTCAGACCCCGCTGACGTCTGGGCAGGCTAAGTCCGCTCCTGAGTATGACAGCGACTGGCGTCAATTTAAATATGCCGTGTACGGTTTCACAGACCTAATTATAGCCGACGGAAGCTGCGTCAGCAGGATCGGAAACTACCTAGACGCCGCTCGGTCAAACGCGGGTGTGCGCGACCAGTTCTTAGGCGACCTGTCAAATGACCTTTCTCCGTATTCGGGCTCTCTCGGTGTTGGAAGTTGGCGAAGCCCGCGTGCAACCCATCCGCCCTTTGCTCTTTGATGACAGCACTGAGTATTTTCCGAGGCTACCGTCGCAAGATTCGTTTTGCCTATCGTGCGGTCGGGAAAGTGCCACTGTGTGCTGGGGATTTCCGAGCGCGCACGGACTTACAGCGCCAGGAACGAAGCCATCAGTCAGGAGAACTCAACATGGAAAAAACTGACACAGTGATCGCTGTCTTCGCTGATCACCATGCCGCAGAAGCGGCAGTCAAGAAACTCACGTCAGCCGGCTTCGAGATGAAAAATCTTAGCATTGTTGGCAAGGGGTACCATACAGACGAAAAGGTGGTTGGCTTTTACAATACCGGGGATCGAGTCAAATTTTGGGGTACGAGGGGCGCTTTTTGGGGTGGTTTCTGGGGCTTATTCTTCGGCGGTCTGTTTATGGCGATTCCCTTCGTGGGACATGTCGTCGTGCTTGGATATCTGGCAACCATTGCGATTGCTGGGGTCGAAAACGCGATCATTGTCGGTGGCCTGAGTGCGCTTGGTGCCGCGCTGTTTAGCGTCGGCGTTCCGAAGGACAGCGTTATCCAATACGAAACTTCGGTGAAGACCGACAGTTTTCTGGTGATGGCGCACGGCCCTCAAGCCGAAATGGTTCGCGCAAAGACGATCCTTGGCACAACCAATCCGTCGCGCCTTGATCTGCATTCAGGCGTTGAAACCGTGAAGCCTCCGATGGCCGCAGCCGGCTGATTGGCGCTCAGAGGCGAACTCACCTGTGCTCCTGACGAGACGACGACAGTTGTGAATTTCGCTTTCATCTTGTCGATCGCATTCAGCGACCGCTCCGGTATTCAACCAAGGAAAGCCGTTATGACAATTGAAACCAACGCAGCAATCGCCTCAGGACACGCTCGTCTCGATGCACCGACCAGGCAACCCCCGGCCAAAGCGAAGTCGCCTCCCGTACGCTCCCCAGGCACGTCGGTCGAGACCCGGCCAGTGGCCAAGGGCAACATGCCGACAGTCTACACCGTCGGCAGCTATCTCGCAGCTCGTCTTTCCCAGATTGGTTTGAAGCACCATTTTGTCGTTGCCGGTGACTACACGCTCGTACTGTTAGATCAGCTTTTGACAAACAAGGACATGAAGCAGGTTTATTGCTCCAATGAGCTGAATTGCGGCTTTGCTGCCGAAGGGTACGCCCGGGCTCATGGTGTAGGGGCTGCTATTGTCACGTTTAGCGTCGGAGCACTTTCGGCCTTTGATGCGCTTGGAGGCGCATATGCTGAGAACCTTCCAGTCATCCTGGTATCGGGCGCGCCTAACAGCAACGACCGGGCCGCCGACCATTTGTTACACCACACCCTCGGAACTCACGACTTCACATATCAGCTTGAAATAGCAAAGAAGATTACGTGCGCAGCCGTATCAATTATATTCGCCGCTGAGGCGCCCGAAAAGATCGACTACGCGATTCGAATGGCTTTGCGTGAAAAGAAGCCCGCGTATATCGAGATTGCATGCAATCTTGCGGCCACTCCTTGTGCAGCGCCTGGCCCGATCAGCGCGATCATCGACGAGGAGCCAAGCGACGCAGCGTCACTGAACGCCGCTGTGAAAGCGGCAACGGAATTTCTCAGCGGCAAGAAGAAGCCGGTGCTTCTCGTCGGAAGCAAGGTGCGCGCCGCGGGCGCCGAGAAAGAGGTAATCGAGCTCGCCGACTCGCTCGGCTGTGCCGTCGCCGTCATGGCAGCGGCCAAGAGCTTTTTTCCCGAAGATCATCCTCAGTTTATCGGCATTTATTGGGGAGAAATCAGCTCCCCGGGTGCACAATCAGTCGTCGATTGGTCAGACGGCGTGGTGTGCGTCGGCGCGCTGTTCAACGACTATTCGACGGTTGGATGGACGGCACAGCCAAGTGGTCCGGGTCTGCTGACAGCGGACCAGAATCGCGTTCACATGAATGGACACGAGTTCGGTCGGATTCACCTGCGTGACTTCCTGTCGGCCCTTGCTCGCAAAGTTGAGAAACGAGGTGAAACGATGGTCGAATATGCGCGAGTCCGCTCAAAACCCCCGGTAGAGCTTGCGACGAAGCCTGATGCGAAGCTGGTTCGATCCGAATTGGTTCGGCAAATTCGCCCCATGGTCACGCCGGAAACAACGATCATCGCGGAAACCGGCGATTCCTGGTTCAACGGCATGAAGCTACAGCTTCCGGGCGGCGCGCGCTTCGAAATCGAGATGCAATGGGGACATATTGGATGGTCGGTTCCGGCGGCCTTCGGATATGCGATGGGCGCGCCAGAGCGGCGTGTCATCGCCCTAATCGGCGACGGAGCCTTCCAGCTCACCGCGCAAGAGGTCGCCCAGATGATCCGGCAGAAGCTACCGGTCATCATCTTCCTCATGAACAATCATGGATATACGATCGAAGTCGAAATCCATGATGGCCCTTACAACAACGTCAAAAACTGGGATTACGCTGGCCTGATCAAGGTATTCAACGCCGAGGATGGCAAAGGCCTTGGTCTGCGCGTGAAGACTGGCGGCGAACTCGCCGAGGCAATCAAGGTAGCGCTCGCCAATCACGATGGGCCGACCTTGATCGAATGCATAATCGATCGCGATGATTGCACGTCCGATTTGATTTCTTGGGGGAATCTGGTCGCGAAAGCGAACGGACGAGCGCCAAATCCGCAGTAGCGTTTTGCCGACGACACTTTCGGCCGGCCCAAACAGCAGGGCCGACTGCTTTGAAACAAAGCCGCCCTCGAGGAGTCGTAAGCCATGGCCAACTCATCTCCGTCCACTAATTCCGTCACCGGCGCTTCTGCGCAAGTTCAGAAAGCCTCCGATCTCGCGCCCCCGAAGGATCTCAAGCCGCTCTTTTTCTTGGCGTGGTTTCTCTGTGCAATCTTTTACTTCTTTCAGTACGCGGTGCGCTCGGCTCCCGGCATCATGCAATCTGAGTTATCTACAGCATGGGGCGGCAATCACATTGGCGCGATGATTTCGGCTTATTATGTCGCCTATGCCGTGATGGCGCTGGTCGCGGGCGTATTGCTCGATCGTTACGGCCCTCGCCATACGATTCCTTATGGAATCGCGGTTGTGGGCATTGGCTGCCTCATCTTCGCGCAAGGTAGCGAAGCGGCAGGAATGGTTGGCTTTGTGTTCCAAGCCATCGGCGCGATCTTTGCATTCATCGGTTCGTCTTACGTCGCTGCCCGATATCTGCCTGCGCGGATGCTGGCGATGTTCATCGGCTTCACACAGATGCTCGGCATGGCAGGCGCGGCCTTCGGGTCAAAGCCCGTGCAGATGGCGATTGACCCGGCTGGCAGTTTCCAAGTTGCCTGGCAGCATATCTGGATCTTCTTCGGGTTTACAGGCTTCGTTCTCGCGGTCGTGACCTGGTTCGTCATGCCGGCAGAGAAGGGCGACAGCCCCAGCCATCACGGTCCGCTCTCGCTTACCAGCCTCGTTCGCCCCTTCAAGATCGTGTTAAGCAATGTCCAGAGTTGGCTCGCCGGCATCATCGGAGGGCTGCTGTTCCTTCCCACCACGATCGGTGCGCTGGTCTGGGCCACGTCCTTTCTCCATGCCGGTGAAAACATGACGATGGCGGCCGCCGCGTCGGACGCTTCGATGGTGCCGATCGGTTGGGTGATCGGTTGCCCTTTGCTGGGATACATCGCTGACAAGATCGGCCGCCGCAAACCGGTGCTGATTGTGGGTGCGTTTATCATGTTGGCCGCTGGACTGACCGCGATTTACGTGCCGCCCGGGATCCTACCGCGGTTTTCAGTTGCGCTCGTTCTCGGCATTGCTTCTGGCGCGG
>JBEPUM010000173.1:0-7001 GCA_041691515.1 Pseudomonadota bacterium
TTTGGCGGTTGTAATCGACGATCCACCAGGTGTTGCGCAGGCCGTGCTTCCAGCCCTCCAGCAACGCCTCGAAGATATTGCCCTCGTCCATCTCGGCGTCGCCGACCAGCGCGATCATCCGCCCTTCCGGCCGATCCTTCATCCAGCCATGCGCCGCGACGTAATCCTGTGCCAGCGACGAAAACAATGTCTGCGCCACGCCAAGGCCGACCGAGCCGGTGGAAAAATCGACGTCGTCGACATCCTTGGTGCGCGACGGATAGGATTGCGCGCCCTTGAGTCCACGGAAATTTTCCAGCTTGTCGCGGGTCTGATGGCCGAACAGATACTGGATGGCGTGAAACACCGGACTGGCGTGCGGCTTCACCGCGACGCGATCCTCGGGCTTCAGCACTGAAAAATACAACGCCGACATGATGGTCGCGAGCGAGGCCGACGACGCCTGATGGCCGCCGACCTTCAGGCCGTCGGTGGCGGGCCTGATATGGTTGGCGTTGTGGATGGTCCATGACGACAGCCACAGCGCCTTGCGCGCGAGAGCTGAGAGAAGATCGAGACGAACGGGATCGACAGACATGGTACGGCCTCGCGAATTGAGCGGAGGAAATTCCGGACAGAAGGTCGTCATGCCCGCGCTTGTCGCGGGCATCCACTCTTCTCGCTGCAAGCAAAACGTGGATGGCCGGGTCAAGCCGGCCATGACGCCGGGACGCTCTCTGCATTGAGAATAGTCCTCAAACCATTGCCGGATTTCTCAATTTCAATCGACGGATAGGCAAAAATTGGTATAATTTACCAATACTTGCTCTCTGTTGGAAATTTATCCCAATGTCCAATCTCGACGCTATCGACCGCAAAATCCTCGGACATCTTCAGGCCGACAGCCGCATCACCATGCAGGAACTCGCCGACAAGGTCGGCCTGTCGGTCTCACCCTGCCACCGCCGCGTCCGCCTGCTGGAAAGCCGCGGAGTCATCACGCGTTATATGGCGCTGGTGGATCAGAAATCGCTGGGGCTTCCGGTCAGCGTCTTCATCTCGATCAAGCTCGAGCGGCAGAAGGAGGCCGACCTCAATCGCTTCGCGAAAGCGATCTCGAACTGGGAAGAAGTCCTCGAGTGCTATCTCATGACCGGCAACCGCGACTATCTGCTGCGCGTCGTGGTCGCAGACCTCACGTCGTACGAGGCGTTCCTGAAGAACAAACTGACGCGGCTCGACGGCATCGCCTCGATCGAGTCGAGTTTTGCGCTGAGCCAGGTGAAATACACCATCGCGCTGCCGGTCTAGATCGATTCACACTTGCGCGGCATCGCAACGAGCGGCTCTTCACCTCTCCCGCTTGCGGGGCAAGACGAGCAAAGCTCGCTCTGAGAGCTCGACCGACGAAGTCGGTCGGGTGGGGGCATCCTCACTTACACCGCCCCCTCCCCAACCTTCCCCCGCAAGCGGGAGAGGGAGCGCGCAGTGCTCCGAGACACGCTTCCATCAAATGCAGACATCCTCACGCGTTCGGAGATGGCTCCGCCGCCACCGCGCGCATCGCCGATCGCCGGACACGCTCGCGGTGCGCCGTATAGAGTCCGCTGGCGATGATGAAGGCCGCGCCGCTCACTGTCCAGATATCGGGTATTTCACTGAAGATCAAAAATCCGAACACGCTCACCCAGAGCAGCTGGATGTACTGGAACGGCGCCAGCACCGAGGCGTCGGCGTAGCGGAAGGCGAGCACCACGATCCACTGGCCGGCGGTGGAAGCGATCCCAATGAAAACGCCAAGCAGGATATCTTGCCAGCTCGGCGTCACCCAGACGAACGGCACCAGCAGCGACAGGATCAACACGCCCACGATGGATGAATAGGTCATCGTGGTGATGGCGCGCTCGCTGCCGCTCATCATGCGCGTCATGATGAGCGTACCCGCCCAGCACAGCGCGGATACGATGGGAAAGA
Organism: Pseudomonadota bacterium; assembly: GCA_041691515.1. Taxonomy (GTDB): domain Bacteria; phylum Pseudomonadota; class Alphaproteobacteria; order Rhizobiales; family Xanthobacteraceae; genus Nitrobacter. Next base: position 1,954 of record JBEPUM010000173.1, read on the forward strand.
GGGCGGCCGGGTGAAACGCGCCGGACCCGGGTCGCAGGATAACCAGCACGCCAAGAAGACCGACCGCGGTCGCGATCCAGCGGCGCACACCGACCTTCTCGCTCAGAAACACAATCGAGAGAGCCGTCACGAAGATCGGCGACACGAATCCGGTGGCCGAAGCTTCCGCGATCGGCAGGTAGCGCAACCCGGAGATGAAGAACAGCGACGATCCGAGCAGCGCCGCGCCGCGCATGATCTGAAGATTGAAGCAGCCCGTCCGCAACGCGAACAGCGGCGATCCCGGTATCATCGCCGGCACCATGATCATCGCGAACACCAGGAACCGGAGCCACGCAATCTCGACCGCTGGCAGTGTGTGCGACAGATATTTCGCGGTGACATCGGATGTTCCGAGAAACACCGTCGATGCCAGGATCATCGCGATGCCGCGAAACGGGCGATCAACGCGGGCGTACGCGGAACTGGTGCTGGCCTCGGTCAATGGCGGAGAAATCGTCGTCACGTCTTGAACTATGAGGAAAGAAAGCGGTCCGGGAATCACAGGCAATGTCAGTATGAGCCGACAAAACGACGAACGAGTCTAATTCGCAAGTGCTGAAAACAGGCAGCGGATATGCGCGTTTGGGCGCGGCGAACCGTCACGGCGCGCGACGACCGGCGCGGCGCAAGCGATCAGAGCATCGGCAGGCTGCGCGGCTCTGGCCCGCGCGGAAACGTCTGCTTCAACCGCGCGATCTCGTCATCGCTGAGTACCAGGTCCCCTGCCCCGGCATTGTCGGCAGCGTGCGCCGCGCTCGAGGCTTTTGGGATCGCGAACACCGAAGGCTGGCGCGTCAGAAAACTCAGCGCCACCTGCCGTGGTGTCGCATCGTGCGCCGTTGCGATCTGCTGCAAGACCTTCCCGCCTTTGCTCTCCGGCGACGGAAAGTCGTCATGCCCGAACGGCGAATACGCCACGACGGCAACGCCGTGCGCTTCGCACCACGGGATCACCGAATGCTCGATGGCACGCTCACCGAGATGATAGAGCACCTGATTGCAGGCGATGTTGCCTTCGCCTGCAACGCTGACGAGTTCGGCAAGATCACCGGCGTCGAAGTTGCTGACGCCCCATGAGCGGATTTTCCCCGCGCGGATCAAGTCGTCGAACGCAGCAACCGTGTCAGCAAGCGGATATTGTCCCCGCCAGTGCAGCAGGTAGCAATCGAGCCGGTCCGTCCCAAGCCGTTTCAGCGATCGCTCGCACGCGGTGACGGTGCCGCGCCGCGACGCGTTGCTCGGCAAGACTTTCGAGACGAGAAAGACCTCATCGCGCCGCCCGGCGATTGCTTCCGCGACCACCGGCTCGGCATCACCATACATTTCGGCGGTGTCGATGTGCGTCATGCCGAGGTCGAGCCCACGGCGCAGCGCCGCAACCGCGGCCGTGCGGTCGCCGTGATCGATATACCAGGTACCCTGCCCGATGACCGAGGTGGAGGGATCACCGGAGCCGAACTTTTGCTGTCTCATGGTTGCTTTCACGCCTGCCTTGGGTTTGCCGCAAGACTTGTGAGGTCGGCGACAAGCACGGTTCCAGTGCTGGATTCGGTGATATAGAGCCGGTCCCGCTGCTCGCCGCCGATGGCAACGTTGGTGCAGGTCGGCCCGGCGCACGATTTGATCCGCGCGATCAATTCGCCCATCGGCGAAAACACGAAGACATGTCCGAGTGATGCGTGAGCAACGAACAGGTTGCCCGCCTTGTCCATCGTGAGCCCGTCCGGTCCGCTGGTGCCGAACAGCGAACAGAATCGCCCGACCTTTGAGACGCCGCCATCCAGCATGAATGGCGCACGCCACACCGCGTTGTCCCGGGTCATTGAAATGAACAAAACCGTTTCGCCGGGATCGAGCACCAGACCGTTCGGGCTGATGCCGGTGTCGATCAGGCACTCCAGCTTGCCAGCCGCGTTCAACCGAAACACACGGCCGGTCGGATCGTGCAGACCGGTCTGTCCCTGATCGGTGAAGTAGATATCGCCATTCGAGGCGATGTGCAGATCGTTGCAGCCCTTGAACGACTCGGAATTGCGGCTGGTCAGGATCGGCCGCATCCGGCCCGCGCCCGCATCCAACTCCATCAGCCCGTGCATATAGTCGGCAACGAGGATGCGGCCATCGGAGTGAATTTTCAAACCATTCGGCCAGCCGTCATACTCGACAACGAGCGACCACTCGCCACCGGGAGAAATCCAAAAGATTCGTCCGAAGGGAATGTCGACAATGTAGAGATTGCCATTGGCGTCGAAGGACGGGCCTTCGATGAAGCACTCGACTGGCTGGCCTCGCCGGTTGGCGTCGGCCCACGCGGTTCGCTCACCCTTGCGGCGGAATTTCTCGGGCATTGCCGAGAATATTTTCGATTCCAATATGCGCGGAGGGTTGTCGAGATACATCATCGCTCATTGACCTGTGCTGCCCGGTCGAACTGAAGCAACTCGTCATGGCCGGGCTCGTCCCGGCTATCCACGTTTTGCTACCTGTCGCTTAAGACAGACGTGGATACCCGGCGCAAGACCGGGCATGACGAGAAAGGCAAAATCGCATTATTTGCCGCCGTCAGGCATCCTCTTTGGCCGGCATCATCGGCTGAGGCGCAACGCCGGATCCGGGCTTCATGCGAAAATCATAGGTCATCAAATGCCATGGCCCAGAGGCAGGCTTGCCGTCCGGCATGACCGGATCGGTTCGCTTCTCGATTTTGGAGACGAGGTCGTCCTTCACGCCGAACACCACATCCGAATCGAGATACTTGTCGCCCTCGATGAAGACGTGCGTGATTAAAGGCTCATATCCCGGCGCATTCACCAGAAAATGCACATGCGCTGGCCGCATCGGATGCCGCCTCGTTTGCAGAATCATCTCGCCCACCGGCCCGTCGGTCGGGATCGGATAGCTGCATGGCAAGATCGTGCGAAAGAAAAACCGTCCGTCGGCATCGGTGACGAACCTCGCCCGCAACGACGGTCCCTGTGTTTCATAAGACGGCTTTTGTGAATCATAAAAGCCGTCGTCGTCCGCATGCCAGACGTCGACCGGCACACCCGCCAGCGGCTTTCCGGCCAAATCGGTCACGCGGCTGCGCACGAACATCCGATCCCCGCCGATATCGGCCGAAATGTCAGAGCCATGCGGCAACACCTTGTGTTCGCCGACATAGAACGGGCCGAGCACCGTGGTTTGCGTCGCCCCTTCGCGCTCGCGATGGTTGACCGCATCGACCAGCATCGACACGCCCAGCACGTCGGACAGCAGGATGAATTCCTGCCGCGTCGGCGTGCACTTGTGGCCGGTCCGCGTCAGGAAATCGATCGCGTAGGCCCATTCCTCAAAACTGAGATCGGTGCGCCGCACAAAATCGTGCAGCGATTTTACCAGCTCCGTCATCAGGAATTTGACGCGCGGGTCCGGGGTATCATCGAAGCTTCTGACAACGGCGGCAGTCAGGTCGGTATCGTTGAATTGGGGCATGGTAGGTCCTGCACGGATTCTTGATGAAGGCTGTCAACCTATACCACGATCGCAGTTCGGATAGGCACGGCGGCATTGGAACGCGGAACACTTTTAGGCTATCAGAGGCCAGCGGAGTGAATTTGACACTCGCGAGCACTAGGTCCCACCGATCCGGAGTGATGACGATGCTAGCCCCTACGCCCGCCTCTCCCGAAGCCGCCGGCATGTCCAAAGCCGCCTTCGACCGGATCGAAGACCACCTGAAGCGCCGCTACATCGACGCCGGCCGCTTTCCAGGCACGCAGCTTCTGGTCTACCGGCGCGGCAATATCGTCCATAGTGCGGTGCAGGGCTTGGCCGACATCGAGCGCAAGGTGCCGATGAAGGATGACACCATTTTCCGCATCTATTCCATGACCAAGCCGATTACGTCGGTCGCATTCATGATGCTGGTCGAACAGGGCCTCGTCGCGCTGGACGAGCCGGTTCACAAATACATTCCGGAATGGAAGAACCTCGGCGTCTTCCAGGCCGGCACCGCACCGGCTTTCATGACGAGGCCGCCGGCGCGGCCGATGCAGATCGTCGACCTTCTGCGTCACACATCCGGGCTGACGTATGGCTTCCAGCAGCGCAGCAACGTCGACGCCGCCTATCGCGAGAAGCAGATCGGCGCGGTCGAAAAGGCCGGTACGCTCGACACGATGATCGCAGACCTTGCGAAGATTCCGCTGGAATTTGCGCCGGGCGAGGCCTGGAACTATTCGGTGTCGACCGATGTGATCGGCTACCTCGTCGGCAAGATCAGCGGCATGCCTTTCGAGCAATTCCTGAAAGAGCGCATCTTCAATCCGCTGGGAATGACCGACACCGACTTCCACGTTCCTGCTGAAAAGGCCCATCGCTTCGCGGCCTGCTACAATGCCTCACCCGGCGGCATGATGTCGTTCCATTCGCCCGGTGCCAGTGGCCTGACCCTTCAGGACGACCCGGCCACCAGTTCGTTCCTGACGCCGCCCGCATTCATTTCCGGCGGCGGCGGACTGTGTTCGACTGCGGCCGACTACCTCACCTTCTGCCGCGCGCTGCTCAATGGCGGCGAGCTCGGCGGCGTCAGACTGATCGGACCGAAAACGCTGGCGCTGATGGCGACCAACCATTTGCCCGGCGGGCGCGATCTGCCGGAGATGTCACGGTCGATGTTCGCGGAAGCGACCTATAACGGCATCGGCTTCGGCCTCGGCTTCTCCGTCACCATGGATCCTGCAAAGACCCTGATTCCCGGAAGCCCCGGCGAGTACGCCTGGGGTGGTGCTGCGACCACGTCGTTCTGGATCGATCCGGCGGAAGAACTGATTGCCATCTTCATGACGCAGGTGTTGCCGTCGAGCGCTTATCCGGTCCGGCGCGAACTGCGCACGATGGTGTATTCAGCCATCACCGACAGCAATCTTTGATCCCGGCACCGCGAATTCAGAACGCGACGCTCTAAAAGATCGGCAATGACATAGAACAACGGCTGGAGCACGGCATGATTGGATTCCGGATCT
>JBEPUM010000174.1:0-6992 GCA_041691515.1 Pseudomonadota bacterium
CGCCGCCTCGGATTGAGCGAAGCGATCGGATCCTGGAAGATCAGTTGCACGCGCCAGCGCATCCGCCGCAGGGCTTCGCCTCGCATCGCCGTGAGGTCCTGGCCGGCGAACAGAACGCGCCCCGAGACCGCCTGACGCAATTGAATCACCGCACGTCCCAGCGTGGACTTGCCGCAACCGGATTCGCCGACCAGGCCCAGGGTCTCGCCCCGCTCCACCTGCAGGCTCACGCCGGACACCGCGTGGACGGTCTTGCCACCCACCGCATACTCGACGACGAGATTTTCCACCTTCAGAAGAGCATCGCACGCGCAGGATTGCTGGATGCCCTGCATCATGCACCAACGCCGGCGGTAATCTCAATCGGATAAAAGCAGGCATATTGGTGATCCGGCGATTCCGCATCCGTCAGCAACGGCTTCTCGCGATGACATCGATCGGCCGCATAGCGGCAACGCGGCGAAAACGAGCAACCCTGCAGAGGCCGGGTCGGATCGGGCGGCCGTCCCGATATCGCCGGCAATGGGGTGTGCGGGGCGGTGTCGATCTTCGGCAGCGCCGCGAGGAGCGCCTCGGTGTAGGGCATGCGCATTTTCTTGAACAGCGCCGGCGTCGGCGCGCGCTCGACGATGCGGCCGGCATACATAACGGCGACCTCGTCGGCGCGGCCGGCGACCACGCCGAGATCATGGGTGATCAGGATCATCGCCATGTGCCGGCGGCGCTGTTCGCGCGCCAGCAGATCGAGAATCTGGGCCTGAATCGTCACGTCAAGCGCGGTGGTCGGCTCGTCGGCAATCAGCAGCTTCGGCTCGCACGACAGTGCGACGGCAATCGCGACGCGTTGCCGCATGCCTCCCGAAAGCTGATGCGGATATTGCGTCAATCGCTGCTCCGGCGCGGGTATCCCGACCGCGGCCAGCAACTCCACGCTGCGCCTTTTTGCGGCAGCGCCATTAAGCTCAAGATGCTCCTGCAGCGTTTCGATCAGTTGCGTGCCGATGGTCAGCACCGGATTGAGCGAGGTCATCGGATCCTGGAACACGACGGCAAGGGATCGTCCGCGCAGCTTGCGTAATCGTTTCGGATCAAGTGAAGCGAGATCCTGTCCGTCAAACAGGATATGGCCGGAAAGCTTGGCCTTCCTGGGCAGCAGCTGGAGGATGGCGCGCGACAGCATGGTCTTGCCGCAGCCGGATTCGCCGACAATGCCAAGGGTGCGACCGGCATCTATTTTCAAATCGACATGATCCACTGCCCGAAGATTGCCGCGCGGGGTTGCCAGATCGACGGCCACGCCCTCGGCGCAAAGCAATGCGGACGTTGTCACAGCGCGCCCTGCCGTGGATCGGTGAGGGCCCGCAGCGTGTCGCCGACCAGATTGAAGGAAAGCACGGTGAGAAACATCGCGACCGCCGGAAGGAAGGCGAGGGACGGCGCGATCTCCAGGCTTTCGCGCCCTTCCCCGATCATGCTGCCCCAGCTCGATATCGGCGGCGGCACGCCGAGACCCAGGAATGACAACGCCCCTTCGACGACGATGGTGACGGCAACGCCGAGCAGAAAGAAAGCGAACAGCGGCAGAAAGACATTGGGCAACAATTCGCGCAGCAGGATGCGCGCGTGGGTCGCGCCCAGCGCCTGGGCTGCGATCACGAACTCGCGCCGCGCCAAAGTGAGCGTCGATGCCCGGGCGACACGCATGAAGGCGGGGATGCCGAGCACGCCGAGAATACAAGTCAGATTCAACAGCGATTGTCCGAGATAGGCGGTCACCGCCAGTGCCAATATCAGGGGTGGAAAAGCGAGCAGCACATCCATGCTGCCGACCACCCATGTCTCAAAGCGGCCACGACAATAGCCCGCAAGAATGCCGAGGGCGCCGCCGATGGTGAGGCCAATGACCGGTGCACAAAGACCAACCGTGAGCGAAATCCGCGCGCCGTAAATCAGCCGGGCCAATTCGTCGCGCCCGAGGTTGTCGGTGCCGAGCCAGTGCAGCACGGAGATCGGCGCCCGGCGCCCCAGCATGTCCATGTCGGTCGGACTGGGCAACGGCAACAGGCCGGCAAATGCGGCGGCGGCAAAAACGAAAATCATCCAGCCGACCGCCATCCAGAACAGCGCCCCGAGCCGCCGCGGCCGCATCCCCGGGCTGACGGCAACCTCATCGCCGATGCCGAGCTCAAGCGTGGCCATGGCGGATCCTGGGATCGAGGACGGCGTAGAGCATGTCGACCACAAAGTTAACCAGCACGTAACCAGCCGCCACGAACAACACAACGCCCTGCAGAATGATCAGGTCGCGGGTGTAGATGGCGCCGAGCAACAAGCGGCCGATCCCGGGCAGCGCGAAAATCGATTCGACAATCACGGTGCCGCCGATCAGGCGACCGATGTTGATGCCAGTCACGGTAACAAGGGTCAGCGACGAGGGCTTCAGGGCATGCACCAGCAGAATTCGCGACGGTTTCAGTCCCTTGGCCCGCGCCATCGCGATGTAATCTTCCTGCAGCGTCGCAATCATATCGGACCGCAGCACGCGCATCAGCACGGGCCATTCGCCGAGCGCCAATGTCAGGGCCGGCAGCACAAAGCTGCGTAAATTCCCGATCGGATCCTCGGCAAACGGCACGTAGCCGGTCGCCGGCAGCCAGCGCAGCTCGACCGCAAAAAGATAGATCAGCAGGATCGCCGAGAGAAATGCCGGCACCGAAAGCATGCCGAAGGCGCTGCCGGTCATGAAGCGGTCGAACACGCCGCCGCTGCGCACCGCGCAGACCATGGCGAGCGGAATGCCGACCGCCAACGCAGTAAGCTCCGCCAGAAACATCAGTTCGAGCGAAACCGGCAGCCGTTCGGTCACGGCCTGCAGCACGGTCTGTCCGGTTCGGAACGATCTGCCGAAATCGCCCTGCAGCACATGGTCGAGCCAGATAGCGTAGCGCCACCAGATCGGGTCGTCGAGCCCCATGTCATGACGCAAAGCCGCCACCTTGTCCGGCGTAGCCTGGTCACCCAAGATCACGTAAGCGAGATCGCCCGGCAGCAACGAGGCGATCAGGAATGTCAGCAACGATACGGCAACCAGGACCGGCACCAGGTACAGGAGCTTTCGCGCTACAAATCCTAGCATACGGGCCTATTCCATCCACGCTTCGGATACGTCGATCACCCCGCCATACATCTTCGGCAGGCCCTTCAATTTGGCGCTGGAGATCGCGTAATAGGTATTCTGGAAGGTCCAGAACCAGATCGCCTGCTGATTGATCAGCCGGCTGATCGCGCAATAGTCCTCGGTGCGCTTGCTGACATCGGCCGTCGTCCGCGCATGTTCGAGCAGCCTGTCGAGTTCCGGATTGGAATAGTTGGCGAGCGCGACCGGGCTGCCGGTGTGGAAGTTCGCATACATCTGCGGATCGGGATCGGCGAGGTCGACGATGCGCCATGGCGTCAGCTGGAACTGGCGCATGAAGGCGCGCGGCACGATGGTGGCCTGATCGACTTGATCGATCTCCATGTTGGCGCCGACCTGCTTCCAGAACTGCTGCAGGACCTGGCCGACGGTGCGCCCGCGCGGCGTCGCCGTCGCGATCATCTTGAAGTCGACCGGCTTGCCGTATGCCTTGATCAGCGCCTTGGCCTTTTCGACATCGTAAGGCAGCGCGCCGTCATCCTTGCATTTTACCCAGGAGCCGTCGCCATAGGGGTTGGTGGCCGGCCGAGCCAAGCCATTGGTAATCGCCTGCGACATCTTCTTGCGATCGATCGCCATCACCAGCGCCTGGCGCACGCGCACGTCATCGAACGGCGCGACCTTGGTGTTGACGGCATAGACCTGTGCGCCGGATCCTGCATAGGTATGGACGGCCAGCTTGGGATCTTTTTGGGCCTTCTGAATATTGTCCGCGTCGTACTCATCGTCCCAGACGATATCCACCTCGCCGGATTGCAGGCTGGCGAAGCGCGACTCCGCGTCCGGCAATGGCTTGAGAACGATCCGGTCGAGATAGGGATGACCCTTGTTCCAGTAATTCGGATTCCGTTCGAGAACCATGCGGTCGCCCGCGGTCCATGACTTCAGCATGTAAGGTCCGGTGCCGACGGGATTGCGGTTATAGTCATCACCCTTGGTTTTCCATGCGGTCGGCGACTGGATGACGTTGTTCGAGCTTTGAAGGGTCATGATGGCCGGCAGGTTCACCGACGGGTCGTTCAAATTGTAGACGACCGTCAGTTCGTCCGGCGCCTGCACGTCATGAATGAAGGCAATGTAGAAGGCGCATCGGCATTTGTTGGCTGGATCCTTTTGCCGGTCGAAATTGGCCTTTACCGCTTCGGCATTGAAAGGCGTGCCATCCTGGAATTTGACGCCGGGCCGCAGCTTGAACGTCCAGGTCTTGAAATTATCCGAATGCGTCCATGAAACCGCAAGCTTCGGCTGCGGCTCGCCCTTGTCGTCGAGGTAGGTCAGGGTATCGAAAATCGCCGCGGCGGCGGTTTCCGCCGAGGTATCGTAAACGCCGACCTTCAATGGATCGAAACCGGGGATGTCGAGCTCAAGGCCGACGGTGACGCTGCCGCCCTGCTTCTGGGCGATGGCGGGGCCCACAAACGCTGCGGTGCCAAATAGGGCAGCAAGAAATATTTGCGCAAGCCGGCGCGAGCCGATGGTCACGGTCATGTCGTCTCCCTCCCCGATCGATACGCCCGGTATTCCGGGTCATCAATGATTCCGGTTAGATTGGCCGGAATTGCCGGCCCCGGCAAGACCGGAGGTGCGCGCAGGATGAAACGCCGTCGGTCATGCTCCCTGTCCACGCTTCCCGCCGTCAGCGCCGCGATGCGGCCGGCGCCACGAAGGCCGCTATTTCATCTCCGGAAAGGCCGGCCTCGCTCAGCACAGCGACGGTATGTTCGCCGAGGGTTGCCGCCCGCTTTCCCTCGGTGACGTTCGCCGCCGACATACGGAAGGGCAAATTCATCACCTTGAACGTGCCGCCGTCGTCTTCCACATCTGCCAGCGCGCCGCGGTGCGCATCTGAGGATCGGACAACGCCTCTGCAACCGTGCGATAGGCCGAACTGGGGACTCCACTTTGACCGAGCGCCGCAAGGCATCGCTCGGTCGAAAGCGTGCGCGACCACGTCTCGATGCCGTCCATCAGGCCTGCCCAGTTGCTGCGCCGGTCGGCGTATTTCGCAAAGCGCGGATCGTCGATCCATTCGGGATGACCGGCAACCGTCACCAGGCTCTGAAAGGTCTTTTCGCTGGCGATGGCGATCATCACATATCCGTCCGCGGTCTCGACCGGACCGAACATCGGGCGGTGTCGGCACCCGGATCCCTGTAGCTCATGCCGTGCCGGAGTGTGTTGTAGAATAAGGCCGCTATCTTGCGGGCGGTCGCCGTCACGGCCTTGGCCTTGCCCGCACGTGAGGACAGCCGACGATAGAATGCTCCGAGCGCTGTATCGCTCCGCCCGACGGTTGTCGCTGCCAACCGTAGCAGTGCGGCTGCCCGACTGGACGATCTCCGTGTGCGTGAAGACAGCACCTTGCCGCCGGAGATCTTGTTGCCCGGTGCGAGGCAGAGCCAGGAGGTGAAGTGCTTGGCGCTCGGCCATGCCCTCAGATCTGTACCGCACTCGCCGATGAGCTTCAGTGCGAGTGACGGACCCAAGCCATGGATCTCAGTCAGGTCGACGCCAGTACCCCATACAGGGCGGTCCTAACATCGAAGGTGGGTGCGTTGACCTGCTTGGTCTTTACGCGTGGCTTGGATAACTTTCCGACCGGTTTTGTGCCTTTATTGTAAGCGCGAATTTCTCTGCACCTTTTTCTTTTGAGAGCTGTGATGCATGAGGTGTCCACCAAAATAGGTGGACACCTTGTGATGGCAGACGATGATCAGAAACTGCGGGTCAGGCTTGTTGGTCGGAACGGTCGGCGTCGCTACGAGACGACATCGAAGGAGCGTCTTGTGGCGGCCTGCCTTGAGCCTGGCGTTTCGGTATCGAGACTTGCGCTCGAACATGGTATCAATGCGAACCTTCTACGGAAGTGGATCAAGAAGGACACCACGGCCAGGTCGCTGCCGCCGTCGTCACGCCGGGCATTCATCCCGGTTCAGCTTGAGGGGACCGCCGAGCGGGCCTTGTCGCGGCAGAGCAGCGTGGCGAGGGTGGATTTGCCGGCGGCTTGCGATGAAGTGGGTGGGTCGGAGCTCAAAGAGGCTCCGGCTTTATCCTGTCTGACCAAAGTGAGCGCGTCCCTGCCGAATGGCGTGAAGCTCGCGCTGGAATGCGGCGATGTGGATGCCTTGACGGCGATCATCGGAGCCCTGGGCCATGTTCAGACTGGGCGGTGACCTGCAGGTCTATCTGCACCGTGAGCCGATCGACTTCCGGGCCGGCATCAACAGTCTTGCGGTTCTGGTCCAGGAGACGATGGCGCTCGATCCGTTCGCTCCGGCGGTTTTTGCGTTCTGCAATCGCCGTTGCGACCGGATGAAGCTGTTGTTCTTCGACCGGTCCGGCTTTGTGCTGGTCCTGAAGCGGCTGACCGAGGACAAGTTCCGATGGCCGCGCCGCGAGGCAACGGTGGTTACGCTGACGACCGAGCAATTGCACTGGATCCTTGACGGCATCGATATCGATGCGATGGCCAGCGCACGAACCTATTATAGATCGTCTTGTGCGGGCCATACTCACGCGGCGCATCGCGCCAGCGCAGACCGTTCCTGATAACGAAGACGATGCCGCTGATTACCCGGCGGTCATCAACCCTCGCAATCCCGTGCGACAACGGAAAATACGGTTCGATCCGGCGCATCTGCGCCTCCGACAGCAACAATAAATCCGCCATGATGATGCCTCCCGACATCACCACTGAATCAATCATGCATCGCTTCCGCAATAGATTTAATAGGTCCTGAGCCTAGCACTACTTTGGCAGAATTATTCACGCCGTTGCTTTTCGCGGATTTTTCTT
>JBEPUM010000175.1:0-6961 GCA_041691515.1 Pseudomonadota bacterium
GCCTTGCGCGCCGCGGCGCAGACGGCCTCGCGCCCGGCCGCATCGAGTGTCGGCGACGGCGCTTCCTCGATCACCTTCTGGTGGCGGCGCTGCAAGGTGCATTCGCGCTCGAACAGCGACAGCAGGTTGCCGTGGCTATCGCCGATCACCTGCACTTCGATGTGGCGGGGGTTATCGACGTATTTCTCGATCAGCATGCGGTCGTCACCGAACGCGGCTTTCGCCTCGCGTTTGGCGCTGACGATGGCCGGGGCAAGCTCTGCCGCCGACCGAACCACCCGCATGCCGCGCCCGCCACCGCCAGCGGATGCTTTCACCAGAACCGGATAGCCGATCTTGTCCGCCGCACCCTGCAGAATCGCGTCGTCCTGCGCCTCGCCGTGATAGCCCGGCACCAGCGGCACACCCGCCTTCTCCATCAGCGCTTTGGAGCCTGACTTCGAGCCCATGGCCGTCATCATCGCCGCCGTCGGCCCGACGAACACCAGTCCCGCGTCGGCGCAGGCCTGGGCGAATTCGGCGTTTTCGGAGAGGAAACCGTAGCCGGGATGTACGGCTTCCGCGCCGGACTTGCGGGCCGCGTCGATCACCTTGTCGATGTTGAGATAGCTGTCACGGGCGCGCGCCGGTCCAAGCAGCACGGCATCGTCAGCCATACTCACATGCAGCGCGTCGTGATCGGCCTCGGAGTAAACAGCGACCGTGCGCAGACCCATTGCGCGCGCGGAACGGATCACGCGGCAGGCGATCTCGCCACGGTTGGCGATCAGAAGTGTATGGAAGCGGCGATACAGCGGGGTCTTCGGCAAATTCTTGCTCATCGTCACATCCTGAACAAACCGAAGCGCACAGGCTCGATCGGCGCGTTCGACGCAGCCGACAATCCAAGCCCGAGCACGAGACGCGTGTCGGCGGGATCGATTACGCCGTCGTCCCACAGCCGGGCGGTGGCATAATAGGGATTGCCCTGGCTTTCATATTGCGCGCGGATCGGCGCCTGAAACTCGCGCTCCTCGTCGGCCGACCAAGTGCCGCCCTTAACCTCGATGTTGTCGCGGCGCAGCGTGCTCAGCACCATCGACGCCTGCTCGCCACCCATCACCGAGATCCGCGCATTCGGCCACATCCACAGAAAACGCGGCGAGTACGCGCGGCCGCACATGCCGTAATTTCCGGCGCCGTAGGAGCCGCCGATCACCACCGTGAATTTCGGCACGTTCGCCGTCGCCACCGCCGTCACCAGCTTGGCGCCGTCGCGCGCGATGCCGCCCGCCTCGTATTTCTTGCCGACCATGAAGCCGGTGATGTTCTGCAAAAATACCAGCGGTATGTTTCGCTGGCAGCACAGCTCGATGAAATGCGCGCCCTTCAGCGAACTTTCACTGAACAGGATGCCGTTGTTGGCGATGATGCCGACGGGATAGCCCCAGATGTGGGCGAAGCCGCACACCAGCGTCTGGCCATAGAGCTTCTTGAATTCGTCGAACTCGGAACCATCAACCAAGCGCGCAATGATGTCGTGCACATCGAACGGCTTGCGGCCATCCGCCGAGACCACGCCGTAGATTTCCTCCGGCGCGAATAAAGGCTCACGCGGTTCGCGCATGTTGAGAGGTGTTGTCTGCGGCGGCTTCAGCGTTCCGACGATGCGGCGCGCGATGCCGATCGCATGCGCGTCGTTCTGCGCGTAGTGGTCGGTGACGCCGGATTGCCGCGAGTGCACGTCGGCGCCGCCAAGTTCTTCAGCGGTGACGACCTCGCCGGTGGCGGCCTTCACCAGCGGCGGACCGCCGAGAAAGATCGTGCCCTGGTTGCGGACGATGATGCTCTCGTCGGACATCGCCGGTACGTAAGCGCCGCCGGCGGTGCACGAGCCCATCACGATCGCGATCTGCGGAATGCCCTGCGCCGACATATTGGCCTGATTGTAGAAGATACGGCCAAAGTGTCGTTCGTCCGGAAAGATCTCGTCCTGTTGCGGCAGGAAGGCGCCGCCGGAATCCACCATGTAGATGCAGGGTAGATTATTCTGCCGCGCGATATCCTGCGCCCGCAGATGCTTCTTCACCGTCATCGGATAGTAGGTGCCGCCCTTGATGGTGGCATCGTTGGCCACGATCACGCACTCTCGCCCGGAGACGCGCCCGACCCCGGTGACGACACTCGCGGAGTGAACATCGCCGCCATACAGGCCATTGGCTGCGAGGGGAGACAGTTCGAGAAATGCCGTGCCGGGATCGAGCAGCAGATCGACGCGATCTCGCGCCAGCATCTTGCCGCGCGAGGTATGACGCGCGCGAGAGGCCTCGCCGCCGCCGCCCGCAACGCCCGCAAGCTTGTCGCGCAATTCTCCAACCAGCGCCTTCATCGCCTCGGCGTTACGCGCAAAATCAGAAGACGTGGGATCGACACCGGAACGAAGCGTCATGACAGTCCAGGATGGTTGGCGAGCGCTGAAAACCCTGCCCGCAGTCTCGGCTTAGGGTGCCCTGCCGTGCCGTGCAAGGTCAACCTTGGTCCGGCGCACCTCCCGAGCGGCGGGTCTGGACAGACCAGCCTTCCCATCGATCGGGATAGCGAACAGTTCGGGATGGCGAACGGTAATGGCTTGGGCGGAGCGGCGCTAATGCGTCCAGGGTTCGACGCGGCGGAACGCAAAGTTGTCGGCATAGGCGGCCTGACGGCGTACCTTTTCCGTGGGCTCGATCACCTGATAGGCAATGCCCTCGCGCTCACAATATGCGACCGCATCTTCCCGGGTGTCAAAGTGGATCGATAGTTGCTGCTTCATATCGCCAGAACTGGTCCAGCCCATCAGGGGCTCGATGACCCTTGCCTGCTCCGGTTCATAGTCCAGCCGCCATTCCCTGGTCTTGGCGGCTCCCGATTGCATGGCGTTTTTGGCGGGCTTAAAGATGCGTGCTGTCATGAATTGCTGTGACCTGCTGCTATGCGACCTTGTGGCAATCTGGCGGAAGCGCCGGACATGGGATAGATTCCATTGTCAGGAATTTGATCTGCGAATCCCCGACAGACGGCTTTATTTCCGCATTTCGGTATATTCTTTATGTCGCGGCATGACAATCTCGGCAAGCCTTGACGGTCCTAGCAAGCCCTGCGGCACCCCCTGAGCATCACGACCTTTAGACGCGCAAATCACGAAACGGGGCCATATGGAAATCCACGCAATCCTTCCCCCAAAAGGTCGCGACCTCAGGCTCGACCTGTTTCGTGGCATCGCGAACTGGGCCATCTTTCTTGATCACATCCCCGACAATGTCGTGAACTGGGTCACGACCCGAAACTACGGATTCAGCGACGCGGCAGATCTGTTCGTCTTCATCTCCGGCTACACCGCCTCCTTCGTTTACGCCAAGATGATGCTGGATCGCGGCTTCATCGTCGGCGCTACCCGGCTGTTCAAGCGGGTCTGGCAGCTCTACGTCGCCCACATCATCCTGTTCGTCATCTACATCGTTGCGATCGGATACGTCGCGCAGCGTTACAACGACCCGGACATCATCAACGAGTTCAATGTCGCAGGCCTCGTCGACAATCCGATCGAAACCTTGCGTCACGGCCTGCTGCTGAGCTTCAAGCCGCTCAACCTCGACGTGCTTCCGCTTTACATCGTTCTGATGGCGTTCTTTCCGCCGGTGCTGTGGATGATGCTGCGCAAGCCCGATCTCACCATGCTGGGGTCGCTGGCGCTTTACTTCGCAGCCCGCCAATTCGACTGGAACCTGCATGGATATCCGGCCGGTGAATGGTATTTCAATCCGTTCTGCTGGCAGCTGCTGTTCATGTTCGGCGCATGGTTTGCGCTCGGCGGCGCACGGGAATCGCGCTCTATCATCAATTCGCCGTGGCTATTGTACCTTGGCATCGCCTATCTGGCCTTTGCGCTGATCATGACCATGGCCGGCCGGTTTGAGGCGCTGGGCGACCTGTTCCCGAAGTGGCTGTACGACGTATTCAATCCCAACGACAAAACCAACCTCGCGCCCTACCGCGTCCTGCACTTTGTCATCATCGCGTTTTTCGTGACGCGATTTGTGCCCAAGGACTGGCGGGGCCTGGAATGGAAGGTGTTCGAGCCTGTGATCAAATGCGGTCAGCAGTCGCTTGCGGTGTTCTGCGTCGGCGTATTCCTGTCCTTCGTCGGCCATTTCGAGCTGATGATGAGCTCGGGATCGCTGTTCGCCCAGATCTTCGTCAGCATTTCCGGCATCGCGATCATGACCGTCGTCGCCTACTATATCTCCTGGTCCAAGAAGCAGGACAAGCCGCTGCCGAAGCCAGCAGCGCTCGCGGCCCCCGCTCCGGCAAAGGCCGCCGAGTAGACACCGCGGACGCACTCAACGGATCGTCACGGCCTGAGATTCGACATGACCACGGCGCCGACGTCGGTATAGACCCCGACGAGCGGCCCGACGATCCTGTGCAGGCCGTTCTTGGAAATCAGCGTATCGTGCAGTACCAGGTGGTCGATGCCTGTGGTCAGGAAGCAGCGCATCGCATCACGCGGGGTCTCCACGATCGGCTCGCCCTTGATGTTGAAGGACGTGTTGATCAATACCGGCACGCCGGTCAGCGCCTCGAATTCCTTGAGCAGCCGATAGAGTGTCGGGTTGGTGCTCTCGCGCACGGTCTGAACGCGCGCCGTCCCGTCGACATGAACGATCGCCGGAATCCGGTCGCGCCACTCCGGCCGAACCGGCTTAGCGATCAGCATGAACGGCGAGTCCTCGTCACCCTCGAAGACATCCTGCATGCGCTCGGCCAGAACGAGAGGCGCGAATGGGCGGAATGGCTGGCGATGTTTCACCCGGCTGTTGAGGATGTCCTTCATATCCGCCTTGCGCGGATCGGCGATCAGACTGCGATTTCCGAGTGCACGCGGGCCGAATTCGGACCTATCCTGAAACCAGCCGATGACTTTCTGGTCTGCGAGAAGTTTTGCGGTTTCGGCATAGATGTTTGAACTCCTCACCGCCGTGGTCTGGACTTTCACCATCGAGCGCTGCGTCGCAGCGCGAACTTCCTCTTCGGAATAGCTGCGGCCGACGTAGGCATGCTCCATCACGAATCCGCGGCGCTGCTTCAACACCTCGAGCCAGCCGTAATAGGCGCAGCCGATCGCGATGCCATCGTCACCCGCGGCGGGCTGAATCCACACGTTCTCGAATTTGGATTCCCGAGCTACGCGTCCGTTGGCGACGCAGTTCAATGCCACACCGCCGGCGATACACAGGTTTTTGGCGCCCGTAGTTTCCCGCAGCCAGTTGGCGCGTGCCAGCAACACCTTTTCGGTATCGTCCTGAACCCGCCACGCCAAGTCTTCCCAATGTCGCATGGAAGGGCTGGTTTCCCATTTCTCGCCAGTGTCGGCCACATAGGGCTGGTTGAACTCCGCCGACCAGCGCGGGACCGTGAGATCGTTGTTGGCGATGTCCATCAACGGCTTGATCTGGTCGTGACGGCCATACGGAGCGAGCCCCATCAGTTCGCCGCACTTGTTCCAGTCGCCGAAAATGTAGGTCGAGGCGCGGCTGTAGAGCGCGCCAAGACCCGGCATGTTGTAGAATTCATCGCTGAGAAAGCCTCGGTCCGGCTCCATCCAGACCTTCTTCAGGCATTCGATCGTCTTGCCGCTGAATTTGTAATAGCTCTCGGATTCCCGCGCCAATGGCGTCGCGGTATCGCTCTCTGGAAAAGGCTCGACCACATCAGATCGGTAGCTACCGACGCCATCGACGATCATGATCACGCCATCGTCGAACGGGCTGCAGGCAAAGGCGCTGTAGGCGTGCGCCAGATGATGCGATATCGACATCACCTTCTTTGAATGCGAACGGAAATACGGATGCTCGTTCGCGTCCAGCCGCTCTTCGGCGGGGAGAAACCCGGGCATATCCTGATAAATCAGCCGGTCTTCCATCTCGGAGACCGGAAGGATGTAGCAGTTGCGGACCACCAGATCGACGTCGTCAATGGTGATGCCTTCGGCATCCAGGCAATAGTCGATGACCTCCTTGTAAAACCCGCTGGCGTGCTTCTCGCGCGTGATCCTCTCCTTGGCGATGGCAAATGCGATGGCGCCGTCGCGAAGCAGGCAGGCACTCACATCATGGTCGTAAGTGTTTAGGCCGAGAACATACGTGTGCTGTTTTGACATGAGCCTCTGCGGGAGAAATCTGGAGGAACAATCCGGCTCTGTGCCTTTCGGCAGAGCCGGATCGGTATGAAAATGAATGAGGTTAACGTCAGCCCGATCGTTGAATGTTCGAAAACCCCTTTTTATGCGTCGCCGGCGTCACAGATTAAGTTCATGCCACCGGAACGGCAAATGTGCAGATGCGAGATGATATTCCTTGCAACCGGTACTAACGGGGCAAATGTGACAACGCCGAGTTCCCTTTCTATTTTAAAATTATCCTCGCGAAATTTGAACCGGAGCGCGCTGCCGTACGACTCTTGACCAGGCGTGGCGTCGACCGTAGTCTTTGGAGGTTACACGCTCAGATTCATTGATCTATTATTATTACTTTAAGCACTGAACTAAAGCGCACTACCTGCCTTATATTCGCGATAATGGTAGTCGCGATAATGGCACCTCAGAAACGGTGCTTAACCAGAAATCGGGAGATTCCTCGAATGACTCAGAATGGTTCGACTGTGCGACGCAGCGCCATGATCCGCTTCCTGGCGGGTATGGCGATGGTTTGCGCATACTTTATTGGTGTCACCAGCGTGTCCTCGCTTCTGGTTGCCGGAACGTCTACGTCGGCGGAAGCCCGCGGCGGCGGTCGTGGTGGTGGACGCGGCGGCGGTCGTGGTCGTGGCGGCGGTCGTGGACGCGGCTGGGGTCGCGGTCGTGGCCGTGGTTGGGGCGGTGTCGGCATCATTGCGCCGGGCTGCTACTACAGCCCGCGTTGGGGCCGCACGATCTGCCCGTATT
>JBEPUM010000176.1:0-6935 GCA_041691515.1 Pseudomonadota bacterium
GCCACCTGGTTCAAGATCAAGGGCGTCAACTATTCGATCTCCTCGGCCTGCGCGACCTCGAACCATTGCATCGGCAACGCCTACGAGACGATTCAGATCGGCAAGCAGGACATCGTCTTCGCGGGTGGTTGCGAGGAACTCGACTGGTCGCTGTCGGTGCTGTTCGACGCCATGGGCGCGATGTCCTCGAAGTACAACGACACGCCCGCGACAGCTTCGCGGGCCTATGACGTCAATCGCGACGGCTTCGTGATCGCGGGTGGCGCAGGCGTCGTGGTGCTGGAAGAGCTCGAGCATGCCAAGGCGCGCGGTGCGCGCATTTACGGCGAAGTCATCGGTTATGGCGCGACGTCGGATGGTTACGACATGGTCGCGCCGTCGGGCGAGGGCGCCGAGCGCTGCATGAAGATGGCAATGGCAACCGTGAAAACGAAAGTCGATTACATCAACCCGCACGCGACCTCGACGCCGGCCGGCGATCCGCCGGAAATGCAGGCGATCCGCAACGTGTTCGGCGTCGGCGACAAGTGTCCGCCGATTTCCGCCACCAAGTCGCTGACGGGCCATTCGCTCGGTGCGACCGGCGTGCAGGAAGCGATCTATTCGCTGCTGATGATGAACAACGGCTTCATTTGCGAAAGCGCCAATATCACGGAACTCGATCCGGTGTTCGCCGATATGCCGATCGTGCGCAAGCGTATCGACAATGTCAAAGTCGGGACCGTGTTGTCGAATTCATTCGGCTTCGGCGGCACCAACGCCACGCTGGTGTTCAAGCGGCTGGATGCGTGATCTGTTCGCTGAGAGGTCGATAGCGGTCGCAATACCGATCTTGTCATGGCCGGGCTTGTCCCGGCCATCTACGTCTTTAAACTTTTCCATGTCGTCCAGACGTGGATGCCCGGCACAAGGCCGGGCATGACGGAGTTTCACATGACACAACTGATGCAAGGCAAGCGCGGGCTGATCATGGGCGTCGCCAACGATCATTCGATCGCGTGGGGCATCGCCAAGACGCTGGCGGCGCACGGCGCCGAACTGGCCTTCACCTATCAAGGCGATGCGCTCGGAAAACGGGTCAAGCCGCTGGCGCAATCGATCGGCGCCGATACCGTCCTGTCCTGCGACGTCGAAGATGTTGCGAGCGTCGATGGCGTATTCACGGAACTCGCGCGCAAATGGGGCAAGCTGGATTTTCTGGTTCATGCCATCGCGTTTTCTGACAGGAATGAACTGAAGGGGCGTTATGCCGACACCACGCGCGAGAATTTTTCGCGCACCATGGTGATCTCGTGCTTCTCGTTTACCGAAATAGCAAAGCGCGCGGCCGATCTGATGCCGGAGACCGGCGGTGCGATGATCACGCTGACGTTTGGCGGTGCGACCCGCGTGATGCCGAACTACAATGTGATGGGCGTCGCCAAGGCCGCACTCGAAGCCTCGGTGCGCTATCTCGCGTCGGATTTTGGCGGACGCGGTATCCGCGTCAACGCAATTTCGGCCGGGCCGATTAGGACCCTGGCGGGATCTGGCATCGGCGATGCCCGCGCGATGTTTGCGTTCCAGCAAAAGCATTCGCCGCTCGGCCGCGGCGTCACGCTCGAGGAACTCGGCGGCTCGGCACTGTATCTGTTGTCGGAGTTGTCCGGCGGCGTCACCGGCGAAGTTCACTTCGTCGATTCCGGCTACAACATCATTTCCATGCCGCATCCGGACGCGTTGAAGGGCGAGTAACGCAACCGTTGTCGTCCCCGCGAAGGCGGGACGACCGTGGATAGTGGATTTTATCCCGCCGCGATCTTTTCCGCGCGCTGGAACGCGGGCCGCGCCACGCAACGCTCGATGTAGCGGTCGAACGACGGCCGTGCCGGCAGCATCTTGAACAGCCTGACGGCGAAATTCAGCCCCGAACCGATCACGATGTCGGCGGCGGAAAAAGTTTCGCCGAGAATCCACGGTCCCTTTTCCAGCGCGCCGTCGAGCACATCCATTACCTGCGTGGTGCTGCCCCAGCCGGCGGCGACGGACTTCATCTCGAGCTTGGTCGCAGCCTGCACCATCGCGGGCTCGATGCAGCCCGGTGCGAAAAACAGCCATTGTAGATAGCGGCCGCGCAGGGGATCGCCGATCGGCGGCGCGAGGTTGGCTTGCGGAGTACGGTCGGCGACGTACGCGCAGATGGCGGCGGCTTCCGCCACGGCGGTCTCGCCGTCGGTCAGCGCCGGCACCTTGCCCATTGGATTGATCTTCAGATACTCGGGTGTTTTTTGCGCGCCGGTGCTGATATCGGTCAGCACGCGCTCGTAAGGCTGGCCGGTCTCTTCCATCAGCCAGAGCGCAGTGAACGAGCGAGAGCGCGGCGACCAGTAAAGCTTCATCATCAGGCCATTCCTTCCTTCTTCCAGCGATAGTACTTCATCGTGAATCCCGTGGCGGGTTCGATCGCTTCTTTTTCGAATACAAAACCTTCGCGCTCATACCAGCGCCAGGCTTTCTCATTCTCGCGGACGCAACGCAGCCAGATTTCGTCCGGTAGTCGCTCGCGGGTGAATGCGAGCAGTTGCCGACCGAGGCCCTGGCCCTGAACTTCCGGTGCGACGAAGAGCTGGTCGAGATAGTTGTCGCGCGGCTGCAACGCGAGCATCGCCGCCAATCGTTCTCCGTCAGCGCCAACGAACAGATCCCAACCACCGGCGATATCGCGCGCGACGCGCGCACGCAGGTTGGCAAGCAGGAAATTGCTGGCTTCGGCGAGGCCGGTCGAGACCCAGCTCTCCATCCAGACCCGCGCCACGTCGTCATATTCGTCCGGTCGCGCCGGGCGGATGTCCATGGATCGCGTCCCTTCCGATCATCACCCAATGGCGATGTCGAGCCGATTGGCAATTCGACGCGCGCACGGTCTGGCGGATGCTTCACGTCGCCCCGAGTAATATCACGCCTGCGGCTAGAACAAGGCAGCCAAAAAGCCGCCAGCGGCCGACGGGTTCACGCAGGATGATCATTCCGAACAGCGCGCCCACCATCATCGACATCTCCCGGAGCGGCGCAACGACGCTGAGCGGTGCACCCGTTTCCAGCGCTGCAAGGATCAGGATGTAGGAGAGCGGCGAAAGGACTCCAACACCGACCGCGAGCAGCCAATAATTTCTCATTCGACTCCACGCGAGGCCCGGGTTTCGCAAGATGATCGGAGCCAGCAGGAAAAACCGGACCAGATTGGCAAACCAGTCCAGAATCACCGGCTGAATGCCCAGCGTTTTGACTCCGTAAGCGTCCACGACTGTGTAGTTTGCAATAATAAAACCTGTCGTCGCGCCCCAGCGCACGCCGGCTTGCCCGCCGGGACGCCGGAAGCTCGAGAGGTTGCCTTGCGTGGAGATCAGCCCGATGCCGATTACCACGGCGAATAACCCGAGAACGCCATGCCGCGACGGCATCTCCCCCAGCAGCAAAAATGCTCCCAGCGATGAGAGCATCGGGCCTGTCCCGCGCGCGACGGGGTAAACGACAGAGAGATCCGCGACCTGATACCCGCGTTGCAGGCAAAGGCTGTAGGCGAGGTGGATCGCTCCACTGAGCAGGATGCACAGCCCGGCCGCCATGCTCCACTTCAACTCGCCGCGTGCGAGAACCCATGCCACCCAGGGTGCGTAAGCAATGCAAGCGATGACGTTGCAAGCGAAGACGAATGCCGCCCCGGCGCTGGCTGCGCGTTTCGACAACAGATTCCAGGTCGCGTGAATGAAGGCAGCAGCAACAACAAGAGCGAAAGCGGCAAACGACATGAGACCTCCTCGCCAACAGGCTTAGGGTTGATCTCGACGTCTCCGCCTCTGGGATTTTAGCCCTGGGGTGCAGCCGCGGGGTTTGCCGCGGTTTCCGCAACGCTCGGACCAGCGACGAGCTGCTCACAGCCGTCCGGAACCCTAGTTGCCACTCGGTCGATGGCTCATCTAACGTGCTCAGCGAGGATGCTGTCAAGCCAATCGAGCGACAGGTGCGGCACGCAAAAAGAGCGGCCTTGCGGCCGCTCTTTCACGCGTCGCGATGCACTCGGAAGATTATTCCGCCGCTTGCAGTGTCTTCGGTGACGCCGTCAGGTCGAAACGATCCGCGTTCATCACCTTGGTCCAGGCCGCGGCGAAGTCCTTCGCGAACGTCTCCTTGGCGTCGGCGCTCGCATAGACTTCCGCGAAGGCGCGAAGCTGCGAGTGCGAGCCGAAGATCAGATCGGCGCGGGTGCCGGTCCACTTGACGGCCTTGGTCTTGCGGTCGCGGCCTTCATAGGCGGTGTCACCGGCCGGCTGCCATTCCGTGCCCATGTCGAGCAGGTTGACGAAGAAATCGTTCGTCAGCTTGCCCGGCTGCTTGGTGAAGACGCCGTGCTTGGAGTCGCCGGCATTGGCGCCGAGGACGCGTAAGCCGCCGACGAGAACCGTCAGCTCCGGTCCGGTCAACCGCAGCAAGTGCGCGCGATCCACCAGCGCTTCTTCTACCGCCATGAATTGCGGCTTCTTGCTGATGTAATTGCGGAAGCCATCGGCGCGGGGTTCGAGCGGCGCGAACGAGCCAACGTCGGTCTGGTCCTGCGAGGCATCCATGCGGCCCGGCGTGAACGATACCTTCACATCGACGCCGGCGTCCTTCGCGGCCTTTTCAACCGCAGCCGAGCCGCCGAGCACGATCAAGTCGGCGAGTGAGACTTTCTTGCCAAAGCCCTTCTGGATCTCTTCGAGCTTCGCAAGCACCGTCTTGAGTTGCGCCGGCTGGTTGACCTCCCAGTCCTTCTGCGGGCTCAGGCGAATGCGCGCGCCGTTGGCGCCGCCACGCTTGTCGGAGCCGCGGAATGTCGAGGCCGAGGCCCAGGCGGTCGAAACCAGTTGCGGCACGGTGAGACCGGAGGCGAGAATCTTCGTCTTGAGGTCCGCGATGTCCTTGTCGCCGACAAGCTCATGATTGACCGCCGGAATCGGGTCCTGCCAGATCAGCGTTTCCTTTGGCACCAGCGGGCCGAGATAGCGCGCGCGTGGTCCCATGTCGCGGTGGGTGAGCTTGAACCAGGCGCGGGCGAATGCGTCCGCGAACTGATCCAGATTCTCATGAAAGCGCTTTGAGATCTTTCCGTAGGCTGGATCGAAGCGCAGCGACAGATCCGTCGTCAGCATGGTCGGCACATGCTTCTTCGATTTGTCGTGCGCATCGGGGGTGATGGCAGGGGTGTTCTTCGCCTGCCATTGGTGAGCGCCGGCCGGGCTTTTGGTCAATTCCCATTCGTGGTTGAACAGCGTGTCGAAGAAATTGTTGTCCCACTTGGTCGGCGTCTGCGTCCATGTGACTTCCAGTCCGCTGCCGATCGAATCGCCTGCCATGCCGGTGCCATGCTTGCTCTTCCAGCCGAGACCCTGATCCTCGATCGCGGCGCCTTCCGGCGCGGGGCCGACTAGCGATGCATCGCCCGCGCCATGGGTCTTGCCGAACGTATGGCCGCCGGCAATCAGCGCGACGGTTTCCTCGTCGTTCATCGCCATCCGGAAAAAGGTTTCGCGAATGTCTTTTGCGGCGGCGACGGGGTCCGGATTGCCGTTCGGGCCTTCCGGATTGACGTAGATCAACCCCATCTGCACCGCGCCGAGCGGTTCGGCAAGCTCGCGCTCGCCGCTGTAGCGTTCGTCGCCGAGCCACGTTCCCTCGGGGCCCCAGTAGAGTTCTTCCGGCTCCCAGACGTCGGCGCGTCCGCCCGCAAAACCGAAGGTCTTGAAGCCCATCGATTCAAGCGCGACGTTGCCGGCGAGAATGTAGAGGTCGGCCCATGAAATCTTGCGGCCGTATTTCTGCTTGATCGGCCACAGCAGACGGCGCGCGCGGTCGAGGAGCACGTTATCCGGCCAGCTGTTGAGCGGCGCAAATCGCTGCTGACCGGCACCGGCGCCGCCACGGCCATCAGTCGTGCGGTAGGTACCTGCGCTGTGCCAAGCCAGGCGGATCATCAGTCCGCCGTAGTGACCGAAGTCGGCGGGCCACCAATCCTGCGAGTCCGTCATCAGCGCGGTGAGATCTTTCATCACGGCGTTCAGGTCGAGGCTCTTGAATTCCTTGGCATAGTCGAATGCCGCGCCCATCGGATCGGATCGTTTGGAGTTCTGATGGAGAATTTGAACGTCGAGCTGCTCCGGCCACCAGTTGCGGTTCCTGTGTCCACCCTTGCCGCCCGTGAATGGGCATTTGCCCGCGCCCTTGTCGTCTGTCGTTGCGTCCATGCTTCTCTCCAATTCCGTTATTCTCTTCGCGCTGTTCCCTAAGGGAGGACTTCGCGAAGCTTTGATTGAGATGCTGTTCAGGCGCCGCGCCAGACACCGGGAAGCATCGGTCTTTCAATGAGTTGAGCGTCTCACCGGGCCTGGATCACAGTCTGCGCCCGCGATGTGACGGCAATTTGGAAGATATCTAGTATCAGGTCCAGTCGAATTGTCTTGAGTTCATGATAAGTTTATCTGATCGAAAATGATCACGCTCAAACAGCTCCGCTATCTCGCCGCACTCGCGCGCCACGGCCACTTCGGACGTGCCGCGGAGGCGTGCGCCATCACCCAGCCGGCGTTGTCGATGCAGATTCGCGATCTTGAACAATTTCTCGGCGTCACCTTGGTGGAACGGCGGCCGGGCGACGTGATGCTGACCGAGATCGGCCGCGAGATCGCCCGCCGCGGCGAGGATGTGCTGGCGGCGTCCCGCGACCTCGTCGATTTCGCGCAGCATCGCGCGCAGCCGCTGATCGGGCGACTGACACTCGGCATCATCCCCTCGCTTGCGCCATACCTGCTGCCGAAAATCCTGCCGGCGCTGCAATCGCAGTTCCCGGAATTGCGGCTGGAATTGCGCGAGACGCAGACCCGGCAGCTCGTCGATGAGATCAAAAGCGGCGCGCTCGATGC
>JBEPUM010000177.1:0-6909 GCA_041691515.1 Pseudomonadota bacterium
CGCGTCGAGGAGCCGAAGAAGGTTCTGACCCAGCGTCAGGGATTCAAGACCAACGAATTCGTCGTCTATCCGGCGCACGGCGTCGGCCAGATTCTGGCGATCGAAGAGCAGGAAATCGCAGGCGCCAAGCTTGAGCTGTTCGTCATCAATTTCATGAAGGACAAGATGACGCTGCGGGTGCCGACGGCGAAGGTCGCCAATGTGGGCATGCGCAAGCTGTCTGAGCCGGCGCTGGTCAAGCGTGCGCTGGAAACGCTGAAGGGCCGTGCACGCATCAAGCGGACCATGTGGTCGCGCCGCGCGCAGGAATATGAAGCGAAGATCAATTCGGGCGACATCGTTGCGATCGCCGAAGTGGTCCGCGATCTCTATCGTTCGGAATCGCAGCCCGAGCAGTCCTACAGCGAACGTCAGTTGTATGAAGCCGCCCTCGATCGCCTGTCGCGCGAGATCGCGGTCGTTCAGCACGTGACGGAAACCGAAGCGGTCAAGGAAATCGAAGCGCAACTCGCCAAGAGCCCGCGCCGCGGCGCCAAGTCCGAGACGGAGGCGGAAGCCGAGGGCGATGCGGATTCGGAAGCCGATGGCGACGATACCGCGGTCGCAGACGAAGCTGCGTAAGCGGTTTTCAAAATCCTGAGAACTAAAAAGCCCGGCCGAGAGGCCGGGCTTTTTGCTGGAATGACGGCAGTGAGTGCTTGCGTCAATCCACGACGATCTTGACCCGGTCGCGCACCTTGACCTGCCCACGCGCGTCGAGGCCGTTGAGAACGCGGAAGCGCTCGGCCGGATGATCGACGCCCGCCATGCGATGCGACAGGGATTCCACGGTATCGCCGGGCTGTACGGTGATGACCTTGATCCGTAACGGCCTCGCCGCCTGAATTTCTTCCAGTGTCAGACGGCGGAATGAGCCGATCGTTTCGCGCGCGTTGCGCTCGCTTTCCGTTGTCTTCTGGCGGGTTGCGAAAATAAAGCGATAGACGTCGCTGCCGAAGCGCAATGCATAAACCCGGAATTGCCATTGATCGCCGTGCGCGACCGCGGACGCCGCGGGAAAGCCGTTGATGGTCAGTTCCTCGGTCGACGCCTTGTCGACATTCTCCATCCAGCCGGAGTTGAGATAGTCGCTGAGCTTCTGTTCCGCGGGCACCCGGACGACATCGAAGCGCATGGCCTGACTACCGCCTTCGCGGACGCCGATCACCGCCTGCGCCGTGTTGTCGAGCGTGAAGGCTTCCGGCGCCTGGAACGTGAAGCCGAGTTTCGGATGCAGGAAGCGCCGGCCGCGCACGAAGCCCTCACTCGGATCCTCGCCGTAGACGATGTTGTCGATCGCGGCGAGGTAAGTCTCGCGGTCGCGTTCGCCTCCATCGGGGGCACTGTATTGCCGGGCGTTGGCCTGCGCGTTCTGGACGCGCTCCGGCGTCGCGGGATGCGACGACAGGAAATCCTGCGAGCGCGGGTCGAGCGACGGCTTGCCGGCCTTGAGCGCCGCATTGCGCTCCATGGCGGCGAGGAAGCGCGCCGCGCCGTAGGGATCGAAATGAGCGCGCGCGGATATTCCAACGCCGATACCGTCGGCTTCGAACTCCTGCGCCCGTGAAAAGCTCGCCATCGTCAATTTGGACTTGGCCAGCGCCAGCGCCGTCAGATCCGGGTCGGAGCCCATGTCGGTAACGACGCGGGTGACGAGGGCCGCCTGTCGTGCCTGATCTTCGCGGATCGCCGCGTGCTTCGCCAGCACATGCGCCATTTCATGCGACAGCACCGACGACAGCTCCGAGGTGTCGCTTGCCAGCGCGATCAGTCCGCGCGTCACATAGAGCTGGCCGGTCGGCAGCGCGAACGCGTTCACCGCGCCTGAATTCAGGATCGTGACCTTGTAGGTGAGATCAGGCCGCTCGGAGGCCGCAACCAGCCGTTCAACCGTCTTGTTGATCAGCGCTTCGAGATGGGGATCGTCGTAGGCGCCACCATAGGAAGCGAGGATACGTTCGTGCTCACGCTCGGCGGCCGGGCTCTGGACCGCCGTTCGCGCTGGTTTCGCAGGGTTGGCGGGGGAATGCTGCGCGGTCTGGAACCGGCCCATATCGCCGCAGCCGGTAAGCACGAGAGCGGCGCACAGCACGGCAGGCGCCGCCAAAAGGCGGCGGCTTATCCTGGTCCCGCGCCATTCCACAAACCCTGTCACGGTCGTAACTCGTCTCCGCCGGCTAACTAATTGCCGACCACTTCAATTTGTCCCACCCGGGACACCTCGATCCGCGGTCCGCCGCGCCGTTCAACCCAGCCGCGGACGCGAACTCGCCGATTTTCGAAGGATTTGGGGGTGACGCCCGCAGCCTCGAACGATGGCATCATGCGCCTTGAAATAGTCGCAGCAAAGTCTTGTGTCCAGCGCCGGCCAAAATTGACATAAACCGTCGCGCCAGCCTGCCGGACGGACGAGACCCGCCCCTCAACCACCGCAAATTGCCCAAGCCTGGTCAAAATATCGCCCGGACTTTCGGCGTTTTTTATGACGGACGAATTCGCCCAGGTTCCACGCCGGGCCTGACGCGCCGCTGCTTCCGCGGTTGCAAGTTCCGCCGCGCAGGTCTTGTCGGCGACGTTTCCGGATACCAGCGCCTCACCGCGCGTCAGAAGTTCGCTCTGCACCGGCGTCGAGGATTGGTCGAGAAACACGAAAGCGGATTGCCGCCCGTAACGATCCGGCTCCCCGTTTTCGCTCCGCAGGGTCACATGCCGGCCAACCAGTGTTGCGAGTACCGGGTGACGATCGCCGGACTCATCCGGCGCCGTCTCGACGCCTGCCAACCTGATGTCGCGGCCATCGTCGAGACGGAATGTCCGTGCGTCGATCACCGCGCTGACAACGCCTCCGCCCCGCACTTCGAATTCGCAACCGGCCGCAAGCGACGGCTCGGTCGCGCCGAACCAAACGCCGCAGAGCAACGCTCCAAGCAGGAGACTGCGCGTGTGAGGCCCTGCCGTCATCGGCAACATGGCATTCTGCTCGCAGATGAAGACGTCGCTTATAGCATCTATTCCGTTTTGCGGAAAATGGGTGCTGGCTTTCTGAACTGCGATCAAGATTACCCGAGCGGGCTGCGGCTTGTCGCTGTTCGATCATTGCGGCATGATCGTCGCAACAATCACGGTCGATACAACAGAGAGGGAAACTCCGATGAACGATATGGTCCTTCAGAAGCTCGATCGCGGGTTGCTGACCATCACGATGAACCGTCCGGATCGGCGCAATGCGCTCAATCCGGACATGACGCGCGGTCTGGTCGAGGCGGCGCGCCGCGCGGCGGAAGATCACGAGGTTCGCGCGGTCCTGCTGAAGGGGGCGGGCGGGACATTCTGCGTCGGCGGCGACGTGAAATCGATGGCCGAGGGCCGCGCGCCGCTGCCGTTCGAGGCGAAGCGCGTCAACCTGCGGCGCGGCATGGAAGTGTCGCGGATTCTTCACCAGATGGCGAAGCCTGTGGTGGCGCAGCTCGACGGCGCCGCGGCGGGGGCGGGCCTCTCAATTGCACTGGCCTGCGATCTGCGGGTGGCAAGCACGTCGGTCAAGATCACGACCGCCTTCGGCAAGGTCGGATTGTCCGGCGACTACGGCGGGACTTATTTTCTCACCCAGATGCTCGGCAGCGCCAAGGCGCGCGAACTCTATCTGATGTCGCCGGTACTGACGGCGCAGGAAGCGCTGGCGCTTGGCATGGTGAGCAAGGTCGTTCCGGATGCGGAGATCGATGCGGCTGCGCATGAGCTTGCGATGTCGCTGGCGCAGGGGCCAAGCGTGACGCTGGGCTACATCAAGACCAACATCAACAACGCCGAGTCGTTGTCGCTGGAGGCCTGCTTTGACGGCGAGGCCATTCATCACACGCGCTGCGGCGATACCGCCGATCACAAGGAAGCCGCGAAAGCGTTCGTCGAGAAGCGCAAGCCGGCCTTTCAGGGGCATTGAGTCATGGCTGGTGCCGCCGACCATCTTAGGCTGCGGCAGATCTGTCTCGTCGCACCGAGTCTCGAGCCTGCGATCTCTGACATCGCTGCGATCATGGGGCTGAATGTCTGTTATCGCGACGGTAACGTCGCCAAGTATGGACTAGAGAACGCGCTGCTGCCGGTCGATACGATTCTGCTCGAAGTCGTGGCGCCGTTTCAGCCGGGCACAACGGCGGGCCGCTTCATCGACAAGACCGGCGGCCGCGGCGGTTACATGGCGATTTTTTCGTGCGACGATCCCGACGAGCGCGGACGTCACGCGCAGACCATCGGCGTTCGCACGGCAAACGTGATCGACCATCCGCCGTATCATGGCGTGCAACTGCATCCGCGCGATTGCCGCGCAGCCTTCATCGAGTTCAATCACACCGAAGGTAGCGACAATATCCTCGGACCTTATCCTCCGGCCGGGCCTGACTGGCAGAAGGCGATCCGCACAGACGTCACAAGGGCGCTGATTGGCGTCGAAATGGAAAGCCCCGAGCCGGATGTTCTCGCCGAGCATTGGGGCCGTATCGTCGGGGTGCCCGCAAGCAAGGGCGAGGACGGCAACCCGGAAATCAAACTCGTCAACGCCACCTTTCGTTTCCGCAAGGGTGCCACCGACCTGATGAGCGGGCTGACGTTCGAGGTCGGCAACGTTGCTCAGGTGTGCGAATCTGCCAGAGCTAAAGGGCTTGCCGTGTCAGGCAATTCGTTCATTCTCGGCGGCGTCAGCTTTCGCCTTGTCGCGTAGGCTGATCCTGCCTTTATCGCCAGAACTCCCCTGAAGAAGCGCAAGGATTCGTGAATGTCCGCCGCGACGATCGATCGACAGCATCCGCTTGATTCCTTCTTTGCCCCGTCGGGTATCGCCATCATCGGGGCGTCGCGCGATGTGGAAAAGATACCCGGGCGGCTGCTCTCGATGCTGCGGAAGAACAACTATCCGGGACAGCTTTATCCGATCAATCCGAACTACGCCGATATCGGTGGACTGAAATGCTATCCGTCGATTGCGGCGATCGGGCAACCGGTCGACCTCGCCATCGTGGTCATTCCGGCGAAGGCGGTTCTCGGCGCGCTGGAGGAATGCGCGGCGGCTGGCGTCAAAAACGTCATCATCATTTCCTCGGGCTTTGCGGAGGAGGGCGGCGACAGCTCGGCGATGCAGGATGCGATTGTCGCGCTGGCGAAGCGCACGGGGATGCGGATTTCCGGTCCCAATGCCGAGGGGTTTTACAGTGAGGCCCAGCACGTCGCGGCGACCTTCAGCCCGACCGTCGATGTCAAGCCGGGCGCGGTGGACCTCGTTGCCACGAAGCGCCGGGTTGCAATTGTCGCGCAGAGCGGCGGCGTCGGTTTTGCGATCAAGCACCGCGCCAAGGCGCTGGGCATCGCGATCAGCTATTGCGTCAGCGCCGGCAACGAGGCCGATCTCGGCGCCGGTGAATTCCTCGACTACATGGTGCAGGATTCGTCGACCGACGCGATCCTGTTGTTCATCGAGGGAATTCGCGACGTCGACAAATTCCTCGCAGCCGCAAAACGTGCCGCCGAAATCGGCAAGCCCGTCATCGTCACCAAGGTTGGCCGTTCCGGCGCGGGCGAGCGCGCGGCGGCGTCGCACACCGCGAGCATGGCCGGCTGGTCGGCGGCCTATGACGCAGTGTTCGCCAAATACGGTTTCATCGTTTCGAACGATCTCGATGAAGCCGTTGCCATCGCGGCGGTGCTGACGACAAGTCCGTTGCCGACGGGCGATCGCGTTGCGGTTCTCACCGTCTCCGGTGGCGCGGGCATCTGGGGGGCGGATACCGTTTCGGCGCAGGGCATGCAGGTGCCGGAACTGTCCGCGTCGATCCAGAACGAAATCCGAAAACTGCTGCCGTCGTACGGCGCGGCACGCAATCCCATCGACGTCACCGCGCAAGGCGTGAACAGTGGCGGATTGCAGAAGAGCATCGATCTCTTGAGCTGTTCCGACGAGGTCGACGCTATCCTGGTGGTGTTGTCGCTGTCGAGCGAGGTGCGGATGCCGTTCAAGCAGGCCGAACTGAAGCCCGTGATCGACGCCCAGCAGAAGCCGCTGGTGTTTTATTCCTATACGCTGCCCTCGATGTTCGCGCGCACCGAGCTTGCAAAATCGGGTGTCGTCGTGCTGTCGGGATTGACGCATGCGGGCGTCGCTCTCCGGGAGATGGTCCGGTACGCAAAATTCAAGCCGGTGCCGCCTGTGGCCGTATCCGGAGCGGCGTCACCCGAACTCGCCGCGCATCTGAAGGCTGCCACGCTGTCGGAATACGACAGCAAGGCGCTGTTGCGTGCCGCGGGTATCGAGGTTCCGGACGAAAGCCTTGTCACGGACAAAACGTCGCTCGAAGAAGCCGTCGCACGCGCGCAATTTCCGCTGGTGATGAAAATCCAGTCGCGTGACATTCCGCACAAGAGCGAGGTGGGTGGCGTCCGCGTCAACATCACTGCGAAGGCCGATGCGCTGGCGGCTTACGATGCGCTGCTCGACAACGCGCGCCGTCATCGGCCGAAGGCTGAACTTCAGGGTGTGCTCGTTGGACCGATGGCAAAGAAGGGCATTGAGATTATCGTCGGCACGCTGATGGATGCCACCTTCGGACCGATGGTCATGGTGGGATTGGGCGGTATCACGACCGAGCTGTTCAAGGATGTGATCTATCGCCCGGCGCCGGTCGGCGCGCAGGAGGCCGCGGCGATGCTGGGCGAACTCAAGGCGGCGCCGTTATTGAATGGTTTCCGAGGTGCCGCCAAGGCGGACGTGCTTGCCTTGGCGTCGCTGATCGCGCAGGTGTCGCAACTCGCCGCACAGCACAGCACTGATATCTCCGAGATCGAGATCAATCCTGTGCTGGTCCATCCCGAAGGCGAGGGCGT
>JBEPUM010000178.1:0-6821 GCA_041691515.1 Pseudomonadota bacterium
CGGGCAAGCCGGATCATGGCGTCGTTGGACCGCAGCGTATCGCCGATGATGCGATCAGCGCCGAGCGCGGCGGCACGGCACTCGAGGTTCGACAGCAGCACGGTGCCGATCCCGAAACCCTGCCAGCGGTCGGAAATCGAAATGCCGAATTCGATGCGCGCCGTCGCCACATCGAACGCGTAACGGATTTCGCCGACGATGGCCTCGACACCGTCGACTTTCATGGTGGCGATCGCCGAAAATCCTTCGCCCTCGCCGATCCGGACGAACTGGCTCATGACGGACTGCGGCAGTTCGCTGGCCGCGCCGAGAAGGCGATTGTAGCGCGAGCGCGCCGTGAGACCGCGAAAGAAATTCTGCAGCGCCTCGACATCACCAGGCTGCATGAAGCGAACAGTCAGGGAGGCACCGTTCCGCAGACGGAGAATGTCCGTGTAGTGCGGCAGGTCCTTCAGAAGCAACGCTGTCATGGCACGCTCCCTTTGACTGGTGGGAAAGGACCGGCACCCCCGTCAGGCGACGCCGGCTTTTTCATCCGCGGGTCAGGCCCGCCAGAACGGCTTGTCGGTCTCGGTCGCTACGTCGCTCCAGGACATGCCGACGTCGTGCAGGTCGCGCTCGGTCCAGTGGGCCAGTTCGCGGCGCTGGTGCATCCGCTCGCGCCAGGCGTGGAGGGTCTCGCCGATTTGGGCTAAAAACCCCGTATCATGATGATTTGTCATCTTTTGTTGGGAATAAGTGGACATGGAAATCTCCTAAAGCTAAGTTCGTGAGGGCAAATATCTGCTTCATTCGCCCGGTCGACAAACGACACTTTGCTCGCCTTCACATGACATAAACTCATGATTTAATGGCGCCAAATGCCCACCCGGCTCCCTTCACTCAATGGACTGCGTGCCTTCGAGGCCGCTGCGCGGCACCTCAGCTTCACCCTCGCCGCATCCGAACTGAACGTGACGCAGACCGCGATCAGCCATCAGATCCGCAGGCTCGAGGAAGAACTCGGGATTCGGTTGTTCATCCGGCAGAATCGCGCGCTGGCGCTAACGCCCGCCGCCAAGGAGTACCTGCCGCGCATCCGCGCCGCCTTCAACGATCTCAGGCTCGCCACCGACCGGCTCATGCGCAAGAGCGATGACCATGTCCTGACCGTCAGCACACTGGCGTCACTCGCGGCAAAATGGCTGCTGCCGCGGCTGTCAGGGTTTCAGGAGGCGCATCCGGAGATCGACGTCCGCATCACGACATCGACCAGCCTGATCGATTTCAGGAGCGGCGACGTCGATGCCGCGATCCGCTACGGGCGCGGCCAGTGGCCGGGCCTGCGCGCAGACTGGCTGATGGCCGACGAACTGTTTCCGGTCTGCAGCCCCGATCTCCTGAAGGGCGGCAAACCGCTGCGGTGCCCGGAGGATCTCGCCAATCACGTGCTCCTGCACACCAGCGGCGCGTCCAATGACGACTGGCGGCTCTGGCTCACCGCGGCGGGATTGCCGTCCGACATCTCTGGGCAGCACGGGCTGTCTTTCGATCTGAACTTCATGACCGTGCAGGCCGCCATCGATGGCATCGGCGTTGCGATCGGCAGAACGTCCTACGTCGAGGCCGACATTGCGAAAGGACGCCTTGTCGTACCTTTCAAGGTCAAGCTGCCGGCGGACGCCGGCTTCTATATCGTGTCGCCCGAGGAAACCGCCGACCGGCCGAAGCTTCTGGCGTTTCGGCAATGGCTGATCGCCTCACTGCAAACCAGAAACTGATCGCAGCGGCGCAACGCGAGAGTCCCCACACCATCGCACCATCCGCCAGCTACTAACCGCCAGCATTGCATTGGAGACATTGCCGGAACCGGGTTTTCCGGTTGGTCCCTCCCTTCGGGTGTGGCAGGTTGTCGCAGAGTGGGCAGACTAACTGCTCGCCCGGCGCGCCGTTGCCCGCCGCCGCAAGAATCCGGGGAGAACCAGAACATGTCTCAAGCAACCGCTGCGCAGCCGCCGCAGATCAAGTCGCGCCTCGGCGCCATCCTGCGCGCGACCAGCGGCAATTTCCTCGAGCAGTTCGACTTCTTCCTGTTCGGCTTTTACGCCGTCGCCATCGGCCACACTTTCTTCCCGTCTGAAAACGACACCGCCTCGCTTTTGAAAACTTTTGGCGTGTTCTGGCTCGGTGCGCTGATGCGCCCGGTCGGAGCGATCTTTCTCGGCGCCTATATCGACCGCATCGGCCGCCGCAAGGGCCTGATCGTGACACTCGCCATCATGGCGGTCGGAACGGTCACCATCGCGTTCTGTCCGGGTTATGCCACCATCGGCGTCGCCGCGCCGGTCATCGTCGTGATCGGCCGCCTGCTGCAGGGTTTTTCGGCAGGCGTCGAACTCGGCGGCGTGTCGGTCTATCTCGCTGAGATCGCAACCCCCGGCAATCGCGGCTTTTACACCTCGTTCCAGTCCGCCAGCCAGCAGGTCGCGATCTTCGTGGCCGCCATCCTTGGCTTCGTGCTGAGCGAATGGATGCCAAAGGACATGGTCGCCGCCTGGGGCTGGCGCATTCCCTTCTTCATCGGCTGTCTCATCATTCCGTTCCTGTTCTTCCTGCGGCGGACGCTGGAGGAAACGCCGGAATTCCTGGCAATGAAGACGCACCCGACCGCGAGCGAGGTGTTCGCCTCGGCAATCGCCAACTGGCGCATCGTCATCCTCGGCATGATGATCGCGATCCTGACCACCACGACGTTCTATTTCGTCACCGTCTACACACCGACCTTCGGCAGGACCGTGCTAAAGCTCTCGACGCAGGACGCGCTGCTGGTGACCCTGATGGTGGCGGTGACCAACTTCATCTGGAATCCGGTCGGCGGCGCGCTGTCGGACCGCATCGGCCGAAAGCCGGTGCTGGTCACGATTGCCGTGCTTTCGTTCTGCACCGCCTATCCCGCGCTACATTGGCTGGTCGCCGCGCCTACCTTCGGCAAGATGCTGGCGGTGGAAATGATGTTCTCGTTCTATTTCGGCGTCTACAGCGGCACCATGCTCGGCTGCCTCGTCGAGATCGTGCCGAAGCATGTCCGCACCACCTGTTTCTCGATGGCGTTCGCGCTGGCCGCCGGCATCTTCGGCACCTTCACGCCATTCGCAGCGACGTTGCTGATTCAGCACACCGGCGACAAGGCCTCGCCGGCCTACTGGCTGATGTGCGCCGCGGTGCTCGGCATCATCGCCGCGCTGACGGTCTATCGCGGCGGCCAGGCAATAGCGGTGCGCGAGGCCGTAACGGCCTGACGTTCCGCTGGACAGATCGGGCGGCGCTCCGGCGCCGCCCAATCGTTTTGCATTCCATGCAAATGAAGCTAACAAACACGCATGGTTGACCTGACCCGAAGATACGATGTGCTTGTGATTGGCGGCGGCAATGCCGCGCTGTGCGCCGCGATCAGCGCGCGCCGCGCTGGCGCGTCGGTGCTGGTGCTGGAAGGCGCGCCAAAGTTCTATCGCGGCGGCAACACCCGCCACACCCGCAACATGCGCTGCGCCCACGATGCGCCGACCGAGATTCTCACCGGGCCCTACACCGAGGACGAGTTCTTCGAGGATCTCCTGCGCGTCACCGAAGGCCAGACCGACGAGGAACTGGCGCGGTTCATGATCCGCGAGTCCAAGGACATCCTGAACTGGATCGTGGAACAGGGCGTGCGCTGGCAGCCGTCGCTCGGCGGCACGCTCAGCCTCGGCCGCACCAACTCGTTCTTCCTCGGCGGCGGCCGCGCCATGCTGAACGCGCTCTATCTCACCGCCGAACAGCTCGGCATCGACATCCTGTACGATGCCGAAGTGACCGGCCTCGACATTCAGGATGGCATGTTCCTGTCGGCCACGTTGAAGCGTGACGGCAAGGATGTCGCCGTGCGCGCGTCCGCGCTGGTGGCCGCCGCCGGCGGGTTTGAGGCCAATATCGAATGGCTCCGGGAATCCTGGGGCCCGGCCGCCGACAATTTTCTGATCCGCGGTACGCCTTACAATCGCGGTTCGATCCTGAAGATGCTGCTCGGCAACGGCGGCGTGCAATCGATCGGTGACCCCACCCAATGCCATGCGGTGGCGATCGATGCGCGCGCGCCAAAATTCGACGGCGGCATCATCACCCGGCATGATTCTGTTGTATTCGGCATCGTCGTCAACAAGCACGCGCAGCGCTTCTACGACGAGGGCGAGGACATCTGGCCGAAGCGCTACGCGATCTGGGGCCGCCTCGTCGCAGCCCAGCCGGACCAGATCGCCTACATCATCTTCGACTCCAGCGTGGTGACGAGTTTCATGCCGACGCTGTTTCCGCCGATCGCAGGCAACACGATTGCAGAACTGGCGCAAAAGCTCGAACTCGATCCATCTGGCCTGGAAAAGACCATGGCGGAGTTCAACGCTGCCGTTCGTCCCGGCACCTTCGACCACACCATTCTCGATGATTGCCGCACCGAAGGCATCACGCCGCCGAAGACGCACTGGGCACGCAAGATCGAGGCAGCGCCTTATCTCGCCTACCCGGTGCGGCCCGGCATCACCTTTACTTATCTCGGCACCCGCGTGAACAAGCAGGCGCGCATGGTGATGGCGGACGGCAAACCTTCGGCCAACATGTTCGCCGCCGGCGAGATCATGGCCGGCAACGTGCTCGGAAAAGGCTATGCGGCGGGCATGGGCATGACCATCGGCAGCGTGTTCGGCCGCGTGGCCGGACGGGAAGCAGCGGCCAATGCAAAGAACTGACGCCGAGAAGGTTCATCCTGCGATGCGGGCGATCGCATGACCGCAACGCCGCGCCCGCCGATCGCGTTGCGCGACATGGGCTCGTTCCATATTGGCGGGCGGCGCGTGGACATCGGCGGCAAGCCGCTGCGGCAGGTCAACCTGACGCAGAACGGTATGCCCATCACGATCGATCCGAACGGGACCTATCATGTCGAGCAGATGTACGTGCAGTACTTCCTGCCCGCGGAAGAAACCGGCGCATATCCTTTGCTGTTGTGGCATGGCGGCGGCCTGACCGGCGTCACCTATGAGACCACGCCGGATGGACGCGAAGGCTGGCTGAATTATTTTCTGCGGCAGGGATGGAGCGTCTATATCTCGGATGCCGTCGAACGCGGCCGATCCGGCTGGGCACCGTATCCCGATGTTTTCAAAGACGAGCCGATCTTTCTTCCCGCCCACGATCCCTTCGTGCGCTTCCGGATCGGCGACGGACCCGGCTCCTATCATGCCGATCCGGCGCAACGGCGGCTGAAGCCCGGCAACCAGTTTCCGAATGCCGGCTACGACAATTTCGTGATGCAAGGTGTTCCGCGCTGGCCCGGCAATGACGACGCGACGATCGCGGCTTACATCGCCGAGGTCGATCGCGTCGGCCCTTGCGTGCTGCTGGTCCACAGCCAATCCGGACCGTTCGGTTTCAAGGTGGCGCAGGCGCGTCCCGACAAGGTGAAGGCGCTGATCGCGGTCGAGCCGGTCGGCGGCGGCGATCCGGCGCAGGGCGCAGTGCTTAAGGATATTCCTGTCCTGATGATCTACGGTGACTTCATCGACACTGACCCGCGATGGCCGACGATCCGCGCGACCGGCATGGCGTTCGCAGACAAGATCCGCGCCGCAGGCGGCAGCGTCGATGTCGTCGACCTGCCCAAGGCGGGTATAACTGGCAATTCGCACATGATCATGATGGACAGCAACAACGCCGAGGTGGCGGCACTGATTCAGACCTGGCTCGAAAGCAAGGGACTGACCAGGTCGTCCGCACACAATGCGGGACGGAAGGCATAGACGAACGATGCACGGAACGAAAATCCTCACCGAAGCCGACCGCCTGATGACGGTGTGCAATTCCTGCCGCTACTGCGAGGGGCTGTGCGCGGTATTCCCGGCGATGGAAATGCGCCGCTCGTTTTCCGACGGCGACCTCAACTATCTCGCCAACCTCTGCCACGCCTGCGGCGCTTGCTACGCGGACTGTCAGTTCTCGCCGCCGCATGAGTTCAACGTCAACGTGCCGCAGACGCTTGCGATTGCGCGAGCAGAATCTTATGCGCATTACGCCTGGCCGCACGCGTTCGCAGGGCTGTTCGCGCGCAACGGCCTCGCGATCAGCCTGATCGCGGCGTTGAGCGTCGCCGCATTCGTATTCGGCTTCGCCGCCTTCAACGATCCCAGCATCCTCTATGGCGTCCACACCGGACCCGGCGCGTTCTATAAACTAATGCCGCACAATGCGATGGCCGTGCTGTTCAGCGCGGTGTTCCTCTATGCAATCGTGGCGCTGGTGATGGGGGTGCGGGCGTTCTGGCGCGATATCGGCGAACCCGTCGGAATGCGCACAGGGCCTCGCGCGCTGTTGCAGGCGCTGCGCGACGCCGGCGAACTGCGCTATCTGCATGGCGGCGGTGTCGGCTGCTATAATGAAGACGAACGGCCGGCCGACCGGCGCAAGCTGTATCATCACCTGACGTTCTACGGCTTCCTGCTCTGCTTCGCCGCGACCTCGGTGGCGACGCTGTACCACTACTTGCTCGCGCGCGAAGCGCCGTACCCGTGGTGGGATCTTCCGGTCGTGCTGGGCACGCTTGGCGGCATCGGCCTTGTGATCGGGCCGGTCGGCCTGCTCGCCGCCAGGACGACGCGCGATCCTGATCTCGTCGACGCGCAACGCACGGGCATGGATACAGCTTTCATCGTCATGCTGTGGCTGACCGGCGCAACAGGATTGCTGCTGCTGGTGTTGCGCGCGACGGCCGCGATGGGTCCGCTGCTGGCGCTGCATCTCGGCGTGGTGTTCGC
>JBEPUM010000179.1:0-6789 GCA_041691515.1 Pseudomonadota bacterium
CACGGCGACATCTTCATGATCGGCGGCTTCATTGCGCTGATCACCTTCTTGATCCTGGTTTCGATGGGCCTCACCGCCGTGCCGGTGATCCTTCTGGTTGTGCTGCTGGTGTCGATGGCCATCACCGCGGTTTACGGGTGGGCCGTCGAGCGCATCGCGTATCGTCCGTTGCGGCATTCATTCCGGCTCGCGCCGATGCTCTCGGCGATCGGCATGTCGTTCGTGCTGTCGAATTTCTCGCAGGTGACGCAGGGCGCGCAGGTCAAACCGATCCCGCCCCTCATCACCGGCGGTCACAGCCTGTACGAAAAGGGTGATTTCGTGGTGCGCCTGTCGAACGTACAGATCGTCGTGGTGATCACGACGGTAGTGCTGCTCGCGATCTTCACATGGCTGGTGTCGCGCACCCGGCTCGGCCGCGACATGCGCGCCTGCGAACAGGACCAGACCATGGCGGCGCTGCTCGGCGTCGACGTCGATCGCACGATCTCCATGACCTTCGTGATCGGTGCAGCGCTCGCAGCCGTCGCGGGCATCATGTATCTGCTGTATTACGGCCTCGTCGATTTCTACATGGGCTTCGTCGCGGGTATCAAGGCGTTCACCGCCGCGGTGCTCGGCGGCATCGGCTCGTTGCCCGGCGCGATGCTCGGCGGCCTCGCGATCGGGCTGATCGAAACCTTCTGGTCGGCTTATTTTTCGGTCGAGTACAAGGACGTCGCCGCGTTCTCGATTCTGATCGTGGTGCTGATCTTCATGCCGACCGGCCTGCTCGGCCGTCCTGAAGTCGAAAAAGTTTGATGGACCGCGACGTGGCAACGCCCGCTTCGAACCAGCAATCTGCGACACGCGGCCCCGGCATCGCCTTCATCCTGAAGAAAGCCTCCATCAGCGCTTTCGTGGCGCTCATTCTGTTTTCGCTGATGATCGGGATCCGCACTGTCCCGGGCGAAACCGGACAGCTGACCTATCACACGCGGTTCGGCGAGCTCGCGGCGATGGTCGCCATCGTGTTCGGCGGCAGCATCATCATCGAACTGCTGCGGCAGTGGTGGGGCCCCGTCGACACTGCGCGGATCGTTCCACCACAGGTCCAGACCGGGTTAGGCCTCGCCCGCCGCCTGCTCGCGCCGGCGTTGCTGATCTTCGCGCTGCTGGTACCGATCATCTTCTACAATCAGCGCTACCTGCTCGACCTCGGCATTCTCGTGCTGACCTATGTCATGCTCGGCTGGGGCCTCAACATCGTCGTCGGCCTCGCGGGTCTGCTCGACCTCGGCTATGTCGCGTTCTATGCAGTCGGCGCCTATTCCTATGCGCTGCTCGCCACCACCTTTGGCCTCGGTTTCTGGGAATGCCTGCCGCTGGCTGGTCTGCTTGCCGCGTGCTGGGGCGTGATGCTTGGCTTCCCGGTGCTGCGGCTGCGCGGCGATTATCTTGCCATCGTGACACTCGCATTTGGCGAGATCATCCGACTCGTCATCATCAACTGGCAGAGTCTGACCGGCGGCCCGAACGGCGTCAGCGGGATTCCGCGCCCCACCTTCTTCGGCATCCCGCTCTCGCCCGGTGAGCACGGACTTGCCGCAAAACTCGGGATCCCGTTTTCGCCGACCCATCGCATCGTCTTTCTGTTCTATCTGATCCTTGCTTTGGCGCTGTTGACGAACTGGGTGACGATCCGCTTGCGCCGCCTCCCGATCGGCCGTGCGTGGGAAGCGTTGCGCGAAGACGAGGTCGCCTGCCGCGCGCTCGGCATCAACACCACGACGACAAAGCTGACCGCGTTCGCCACCGGCGCAATGTTCGGCGGTTTCGCCGGCGCCTTCTTCGCCACGCGGCAGGGTTTTATCAGCCCCGAGTCGTTCACCTTCCAGGAATCGGCGCTGGTGCTCGCCATCGTCGTGCTCGGCGGCATGGGCTCGCAGCTCGGCGTTGCGCTCGCGGCGCTGGCGATGATCGGCGGCTTCGAACTATTCCGCGGCTTCGACCAATACCGCATGCTGGTGTTCGGCGCCGTCATGGTGCTGCTGATGATCTGGCGCCCGCGCGGCCTGATCGGCCACCGCGCCCCGACTGTTTTTCTCGAGCATAACCGCGCGATCTCGTCCGACCTCGTCAAGGAAGGCCACGGATGAGCGGCGCGGAGATCCTCACCGTCGACCACCTGTCGATGCGCTTCGGCGGCATCGTCGCGGTCAACGACCTGTCCTTCACCGCGCAGCGTAACAAGATCACGGCGCTGATCGGACCGAACGGCGCCGGCAAGACCACCGTCTTCAACTGCATCACCGGATTCTACAAGCCGAGCGCCGGTTCGATGCGGCTCGCGCACGCCGACGGTGCAGTTCTGCGCCTCGAACGGCTGAACGACTTCCGGATTTCCAAGCTGGCAAAAGTCGCCCGCACCTTCCAGAATATCCGGCTGTTTCCCGGCATGACGGCGCTGGAAAACCTGATGGTCGCGCAGCACAATGCACTGATGCGCGCCTCGGGCTTCACGCTGCTCGGACTGCTCGGCTTTCCGTCCTGGCGCACCGCGGAGCGAGACGCGATCGATCGCGCGCGATCATGGCTCGACCGGATCGGACTGCTCGACCGGGCCGACGACGCCGCGGGCAACCTGCCCTACGGCGACCAGCGCCGGCTCGAAATCGCGCGCGCCATGTGTACCGAACCCGCGCTGCTCTGCCTTGACGAACCAGCTGCCGGACTGAACGCGCGCGAAAGTGCTGCGTTGAACGAACTGCTGCTGGCCATCCGCGCCGATTACGGCACCTCGATCCTACTGATCGAGCACGACATGTCCGTGGTCATGGAGATCTCCGACCACATCGTGGTGCTGGACTACGGCGTGAAGATCGCCGACGGCGCGCCACAGGCCATCCGCGACGATCCCAAGGTGATCGCGGCCTATCTCGGCACCGGCGACGGCGAGGAAATCACGGCGGAGGCCCGCACGTGAATGCGCCGTCGGATACTCCCCTCCTCGCGATCCGCGGACTACGCGCGTCCTACGGCAAGATCGAGGCGCTGAAGGGCGTCGACCTCGTCATCAAGCCGGGCGAAATCGTGACGCTGATTGGCGCCAACGGCGCAGGCAAATCGACGCTGATGATGACGATCTTCGGCAAGCCGCGCGCCCGGGCGGGCCAGATCGAATTCGACGGGCGCGACATTACCAGCGCGGCAACCCACGACATCGCTCGCATGCGGATCGCGCAATCGCCGGAAGGCCGCCGGATTTTCCCGCGCATGAGCGTCGCGGAAAATCTTCAGATGGGCGCCGACGCCACCAATTCGAGCGACAATGATCGCGCGGCGAGCCTCGATCGCGTGCTGACGCTGTTCCCACGATTGAAAGAACGCATGACCCAGCGCGGCGGCACGCTGTCCGGCGGCGAGCAGCAGATGCTGGCGATCGGCCGCGCGCTGATGAGCCGCCCGCGACTCCTGATGCTCGATGAACCCTCGCTCGGTCTCGCGCCGCTGATCGCCCGGCAGATTTTTGATGCGATTCGCATCCTCAATCGCGAGGACGGCCTGACCGTGCTGGTGGTGGAGCAAAATGCCAACCACGCGCTGCGGCTGGCGCATCGCGGCTACGTCATGGTCAATGGCCTGATCACCCTGAGCGGAACCGGCGCCGAATTGCTGGCACGGCCGGAAATCCGGGCCGCCTATCTGGAAGGCGGCCGACACACCTGACGGCAGCGGCCACGGCGGCGAAGTGCCGCGCTGCCCCAAATTTGCCAATGACTTCCTCGTGAATTCAGCCGACAATAGCACCGGTTTGCAGCCCGGCTCGGCGCATGGGTTGTTTCGTCCAGGAACATCGCGAGGACCATCGTATGAAATCATTGAAGCTCATCGGCATGGCTGTGGGGGCATCTCTCGCTCTGACGACAGCCGCGTTCGCGCAGGACATCACCATCGCCGTGGCCGGCCCGATGACGGGCGGCGAATCCGCGTTCGGCCGGCAACTCAAGAACGGCGCCGATCAGGCCATTGCCGATCTGAACGCCGCAGGTGGCGTACTCGGCAAGAAACTCGCGCTCTTTGTTGGCGACGATGCCTGCGATCCGAAGCAGGCCCGGTCGGTTGCGGAAAAGATCGCGAGTCAGGGCATCCCGTTCGTGGCAGGACATTATTGTTCGTCGTCGTCGATCCCGGCCTCCGAGGCCTATGCCGACGGCAACGTGCTGGAGATTACGCCGGCTTCGACCAATCCGCTGTTCACCGAGCGCAAGCTCTGGAACGTCGCACGCGTCTGCGGCCGCGACGATCAGCAGGGCCTGGTCGCCGCCGATTACATCGCGAAAAACTTTAAAGGCAAGAACGTCGCCATTCTCAACGACAAGACGACCTACGGCAAAGGCCTCGCCGACGAGACCAAGAAAGCGCTGAACAAGGCCGGCCTTACCGAGAAGATGTTCGAGTCCTACAACAAGGGCGACAAGGACTTCACGGCGATCGTCTCGCGCATGAAGCGCGACAATATCGATCTGGTTTTTGTCGGCGGCTACCATCAGGAATCCGGATTGATCGTACGGCAGATGCGCGATCAGGGCATGAAGACGGTTCTGATGGCGGGCGACGCACTGGCCGATAAGGAATTTGCGTCGATTACAGGCCCTGCCGGCGCGGGCACGCTGTTCACGTTCGGTCCCGATCCGCGCAAGAAGGAAACCGCGAAAGCCATTGTCGAGCGGTTCAAGGCCAAGGGAATCGATCCCGAGGGCTACACGCT
The DNA here is from genome assembly GCA_041691515.1 of Pseudomonadota bacterium. GTDB lineage: Bacteria > Pseudomonadota > Alphaproteobacteria > Rhizobiales > Xanthobacteraceae > Nitrobacter. The sequence goes on from JBEPUM010000179.1 coordinate 4,751, forward strand.
TTACACTTACGCCGCGATGCAGGTGTGGGCGCAGGCTGTCGCCAAGGCCGGCACGACAGATCCGATGAAGGTGATGAAGGTCATCAAGGCCGGCGCGTGGGACACTGTGATCGGCAAGATGGAATTCGACGAAAAGGGCGATATCAAGCAGATCGACTATGTCGTCTATAAATGGGATGACAAGGGCGGGTACGCAGAAGTCGATCCCGGCAAGGGCACGTAAGACATACGCGACGGTTTGACGTCACGTTCAACGCCCCGGTTCGCCGGGGCGTTTTCATTTTCCCGCTCGAACTGCGATAGAAGCGAGCATCGTCAGGCGCGACGCTCCTAGCCAAAATTCTGCAACGCCGGAAATGTCTCGAGCAGCCAGATGCTGACGTTGGAGATCGTGCCGGTCAGAAACGCGATGCCGGTCAGAACCATCAACACGCCCATCGCGCGCTCGACGGTTTCGAGGTGACGCTTCATGCGATTGAACACCGAAGCGAACTGCTCGACCATGAAGGCGGCGAGCAGAAAGGGAATGCCAAGTCCGGCGGAATACACCGCGAGCAGTCCAGCGCCCTTCACGACAGTTGTTTCCGAAGCCGCCACCGACAGGATCGCGGCGAGGATCGGACCAATGCATGGTGTCCAGCCGAACGCGAACGCAAGCCCCATCACATAGGCGCCCCACAATCCGACCGGCTTCGGCGCGGTCAACCGTCCTTCGCGCATCAGGAAACCAATCCGCGTCAACCCCAGAAAGTGGAGGCCCATGATGATGATGACGATGCCGGCGGCGATCGAGAGTTGCGCCGACCAGGCCCTGATCAAACCGCCGATGAAGCTGGCGCTAGCGCCGAGCGCGACGAACACGGTGGAAAAGCCGAGCACGAACATCAATGCGGCCAACATCACCGCGCGCTTCGAGGTCTTGCTCGATTCGTCGTTCGCGACATGCTCGATGGTCGCGCCGGTCAGATAGATCAGATACGGCGGCACCAGCGGCAGCACGCAGGGCGACAGGAAACTGACGAGGCCAGCGATCAGCGCGGCAGGAATGGAAACATCGTGAATCATGCGGCTACTTGCCCTGCGATGTCAGCGGGACGCAAGAGGCCTCTCGCTTCGCCGCCATACTTGTGATCGGATCGTGATCAAGTTGACCCGATGGCGGCCATGCGATCATCTCGGCGCGGACCGGACGATGCAGTCGAATGCCGGCACCATACAGCGCTTGTCTCTCGGAGGACGGCCGGGCCATTGCACACTGGCGAAGGTTGAACGATGAAAAACCTGCTCACCGACATTCCGGGCGTTCGCGTCGGCCACGCCGATGATGCAACGTTGGCTTCCGGCGTCACGGCGGTGGTTTTCGATACGCCTGCCGTCGCCGCAATGGACGTGCGCGGCGGAGGCCCGGGCACGCGCGACAGCGCGCTGCTCGATCCCGTCAATACGGTGGAGCGGATCGACGCGTTGGCTCTGTCAGGGGGCTCCGCTTTCGGCATCGAAGCCGGAGGCGGCATTCAGGCCTGGCTTGCCGAGCAAGGGCGCGGCTTCGCGATCCGCGACGCCGTCATTCCCATCGTGCCCGGCGCCGTCGTGTTCGATCTTTTGAATGGCGGCGACAAGCGCTGGGGCCGCTTCGCGCCCTATCGCGATCTCGGCTACGCCGCCGCGGCCGCGGCAAGCGCCGATTTCGCCCTCGGTAGCGTTGGCGCCGGCCTCGGCGCCACCACCGCCAATTTCAAGGGCGGCCTCGGCTCCGCCTCGGCAACGACGTCCGGAGGCGTGCGGGTCTGCGCGCTTGCCGTCGTCAATGCGGTCGGTAGCGTGACGGTCGGCAACGGGCCGTGGTTCTGGGCCGCGCCGTTCGAAATGGACGGCGAATATGGCGGACGCGGGCTGCCGCCGGCGTTCACGCCAGACATGCTGACGATGCGGTTGAAAGGCGGTCCGGCGGCAACAGCCGCCGAAAACACCACGCTCGCCGTCGTCGTGACCGACGCCCTGCTCACCAAACCGCAGGCCAAGCGCCTCGCGATAACAGC
>JBEPUM010000180.1:0-6739 GCA_041691515.1 Pseudomonadota bacterium
TGCGGCTCGGTGAGATTCATGGTGCCGGTCCACTCGCCCGCCACCATCTTCGGCAGGAACATCGCCTTCTGTTCAGGCTTGCCGTGGACGATCAGCGCCGCGGTCGCGCCCATGGTCAGGCCACCATACATCGAAAAAGCCATGTTGGCCGATATCTGGAATTCCGCCACCGTCTGGCTCAGCGTGACCGGCAGGCCTTGCCCGCCATATTCAGCCGGCGCCGACAACCCTAGCCAGCCACCCTCTGCGACTTGCTTGAACGCGGCTTTGAATCCCTTCGGCGTGGTGACGCTGCCGTCGTCATGACGGGTGCAGCCTTCGACGTCACCGACCCGATTCAGCGGCTGCAGCACTTCTTCGGCGAGTTTCGCAGCTTCGCTGAGAATCGCTTCGCGCACATCGGCGGACGCATCGCTGAAACCTGGAAGATTGTTATAGCGGTCGAACTGGAACACATCGTTCAGAAGGAAGCTGACGTCTTCCAGCGGCGCTTTGTAACTCGGCATGTCGACCTCATGGTTCGGCTAAAGCGTGTCCGGTGTAAGGAACATTTCGCAACGCAGCAACGTGCAAGTTCCTCATGCCTCTCACAACCGCAAGACACATATCAAGAGCAAAACAACCTCAATGTGCCTTCGACTGCCTGACACGAAATTCGGCAAAAAGTAACTTTTGGGACCGCCCGCCCAACTCCTTAACCCGTTGTTTACCCTAACACGAAAAGGTCGAGGCTCAGAGGCAGACGACCTGCGCCGAATTCGATTGTCTATTCAAGGGACGCGCAGGGAGGTTGAAGGCGCACGAGATGCGCCGGTCAGACACCGGACGAAAGCATGAATTCGCGCGGAGCGTGGAACGTAGACGGGATCGAACCATCCGTTCGCGAGCGGGCCGAAGCCGCCGCCAGGCGCGCCGGCATGACCCTTAACGATTGGCTCAATTCCACGGTGGGCGGATCCGCGCCGGATTTTGGCGCAGCGCAGCCGCCGATAGCAAATCAGGGCGCACCCGACGTCTCGGATATTCATCAGCGGCTCGATTCCATCACGCGTCAGATCGATCAGTTGTCGAGCCCGGCCAAGCGCAGTGAACCGGCCGTCGCCCGCCAGCTTAACGACGCCATCTCGCGTCTTGATGCGCGGCTCGCCCGCATCAACACGCCTACGCAGGCATGGCCCGCGCCGGAACAGGATTCGCAACGCCGCGCCGACATGGTCGAACGCGCCGCGACCGACGTTTACAGCTCATCGCCGCCGCTCAATCCTGCCTCGCTCGAATTCGCGATCGCGGAAATCGCTGCGCGCCAGCATGAACTCGATGGCGCTCCGCGTGCGGCAGCGCCGCGCAGTGCGCCACCGATCGCGCCTGCGATGACAACGCCGTTACCGCCAGCTCCTGATTTTTCCGGCCTCGAGCGGCAACTGTTCAAGATCACCAGCCAGATCGAATCGCTGCAGCGGCCCGATGGATTCGAGCAATCGATCGCGGCTTTCCGCGGCGAGCTTGCCGACATTCGTCACATCATTACCGAGGCGATGCCACGCCACGCGATCGAATCGATCGAAGGCGAAATTCGTTCGCTGTCACGCCGCATTGACGAGAGCCGCCAGAGCGGCACCGACGGTCAGGCGCTTGCGAACATCGAACGTGCCCTCAACGAGATTTACGATGCGTTGCGAAGCCTCAAACCTGCCGAACAGCTCGCGGGTTTCGATGACGCGATCCGCAATCTCGGCAGCAAGATCGATACGATCGTGCGCACCAGCGGCGACACCGGGGCGATCCAGCAACTCGAAGGCACCATTGGCGCGCTTCGCGGCGTCGTCTCCAACGTGGCTTCCAATGACGCGCTGGCGCGGCTCAGCGGCGATCTCCAGACGCTGTCGTCGAAAGTCGATCAGCTCGGCCGTTTTGACAGCCATGGCGATTCAATTGCCGCACTTGAGCAACGCATTGCCGCACTGACGACGACCCTTGAGACTCGCGAACGTCCGGCGATCAGCGGCAATTCCGAACAGCTGGAAGGCGCGGTACGCGCATTGTCCGACCGTCTCGACCATCTCCCGGTCGGTCACGACAGTTCGTCGGCGCTGGCTCACCTCGAGCAGCGGGTCTCGCTGCTGCTGGAGCGCCTTGAAGGCATCAGCGATCCCCGCGCGAGCAATCTCGGGCGCGTCGAGGAAGGTTTGCAGGACATTCTGCGTCATCTGGAGCGGCAGCAGGCCGGTCTCGCGGCGCTGACCGAGGGGAGTGCCCGCGGCGCTGCACCTGCGATGGACAGCGGTCTCGTCGATGCGATCAAGCGCGAATTGTCCGAAATGCGCTTCAGCCAGACGGAAGCCGGCCGGCACACCCAGGATTCGCTGGAGGTCGTTCACAACACGCTCGGGCACGTGGTCGATCGGCTCGCGATGATCGAAGGCGATCTGCGCTCGGGCCGTTCCGCACCAGTCGCTCAGGCCGCGCCGTTCCGCGCTCCGATGCCGGAACCGCCCGCTGTCCCAAAGCCCGAATTGCTAAATCCCGTACTGTCGCAAATGGCGGCGATGCCGCAACCGGCACCCGCAGCCGCCCCGGCTCCTCCGCGTACAATCAGCGACATCCTGATTCCGAAAGATACTTTCGACGCCGAGCACGGCACCCGAGCGGAACCGCCGCAACCGCCGCGCTCCGCGATCAATCCGGACCTTCCGCCCGATCATCCGCTGGAACCCGGCACCCGCCCGCCGGCGCGCGGGAGTTCGCCGTCGGAGCGCATCGCGGCCTCCGAGAGCGCGATCGGCGAAATCTCCGCTGCATCGCGCGAACAATCGAGTTCATCGAATTTCATCGCCGCGGCGCGCCGGGCGGCACAAGCGGCAGCTGCCGCATCGCCGTCCAGCGACAAGCCCGGCCGCACCAAGGTTGCGATCGAATCGCCGCGCGCGTCTGCAACAGGCGCATCCAACATCACCTCCAAGATCCGCTCGCTGCTCGTCGGCGCGAGCGTCGTGGTGATCGTGCTTGGAAGTTTCAAGCTTGCAATGTCGCTGCTCGATCGCGCCCCGGCCGAAGCTGTGAGCCAGAACAGCGTAGCCGCACCGCCCGCGGTGAACCCTCCGGCCGATGCCGCCGCCAAACCCATAAATCCGGCTCCGGCTCCGGCAATGCCGTCGATGACCTCGCCGACCTCGATCGACCGGCAGTCGATGAATTCGCCGCCGTCCAGTGGCGCACCAGCCGCGGCAGAGACCGCGTCTGCCGACATTACAGGCACGATCCCGACCGCGCCCGCATCTGCTCCGGACGGGCACGCGTTCGCGCCGATAGCGATTCCCGCTGCGGAAAAACTCCCCGACGGCATCGGCGGCCCCGTGCTGCGAAATGCTGCGCTCCACGGTGACGCCAGGGCCGCTTATGAAATCGGCCTCCGTTATGCCGAGGGCAAGGGCATTGCCGCCGACTACGGCGAAGCTGCGAAATGGTATGATCGCGCGGCGGAGGCCGGTGTCGTGCCCGCCATGTTCAGACTCGGGACCCTCAATGAGAAGGGCCTCGGCATGAGCAAGAACGTCGACGCGGCGAGGCGCTATTACATGCAGGCGGCCGAACGGGGCAACGCCAAGGCCATGCACAACCTCGCGGTGCTTGACGCCGACGGCGGCGGCAAGGGACCAAATTACAAGAGCGCGGCACACTGGTTCCGCAAGGCCGCCGAACGCGGCGTCGCCGACAGTCAGTTCAATCTCGGCATTCTCTATGCCCGCGGCATCGGCGTCGAACAGAACCTGGCGGAATCCTTCAAGTGGTTCAGTCTCGCTGCTGCCCAGGGCGACGCAGATTCCGGACGCAAACGCGACGACGTGGCCAAGCGCCTCGATCCGCAGTCGCTCGCCGCCGCCAAGCTCGCGATTCAGACATTCACCCCTGAGCGTCAGCCCGACGACGCCGTCAATGTTGCAAGCCCCACGGGTGGATGGGACAGCGCGCCCGCCAAAGCCCCCACGAAGACCTCGGCCGTCAGGCCGATGACGACCAAACGGGCAGCGCGTTAATCTCAAATATTCACCAACTTCGGAGGTGAAGGGCGAGCCGGGTGGAAAAGCCGGGCTGTCCCGGATTCTTTAGTCCCTCCCGCTAATGATTTCGGTTATGCAGGGAGACGGCGTGGCTCCGCACCGCTGTCAAGAATCCATTGCTGCGAGCAGTTCCGGCCTGTCCGCGGCGCAATCCGAAGCGAACGCGCGTGCAGCTCTATCTTCCGATCGCCGACATTCCGGTCAACGTGTTCCTCATCCTGGCGATGGGCGCGGCGGTGGGTTTCGTGTCCGGCATGTTCGGCATCGGCGGCGGATTTCTGATGACCCCGCTGCTGATCTTCGTCGGCATCGCGCCCGCAGTCGCCGTTGCGTCGGTCGCCAGCCACATCGCGGCCTCCTCCTTCTCCGGCGCGCTGTCCTACTGGCGCAAACGGGCGATCGATCCGATGCTGGCGCTGGTTCTGCTAAGCGGCGGCATTGTCGGAACGACGCTCGGGGTGTGGACCTTTACGCTGTTGCGTTCGCTCGGCCAGCTCGATCTGCTGATTGCCTTGTCCTACGTGGTGCTGCTGTCCAGCGTCGGCGCAGCAATGTTCTGGGAGGGGCTGCGCGCCATTCTTCGCACCCGGCGCGGCGTGAACATCCCGCTGCGGCGCTCCGGTAGCCATGGCTGGATTCACGGACTACCGCTGAAAGTCCGGTTCAAGCGGTCCAAGATTTATCTGTCGGTCATCCCGGTCGTGGCCATCGGCCTCACCATCGGCTTCATCGGCGCCATCATGGGCATCGGCGGCGGCTTCATCCTGGTTCCGCTGCTGATCTACGTGCTGCGCGTGCCGACCTCGACCGTCATCGGCACCTCGATGGTGCTCACCCTCGTCACCATGACGTTCGCGACCATGCTGCACGCACTGACGAACCACCTCGTCGACGTCGTGTTGGCATTGATCCTGATGGTCGGAGGCGTGACCGGCGCCCAATTCGGCGCCCGCGCCGGACAGCGCATTCGCGGTGAACATCTGCGCTTGCTGCTTGGCCTGTTGATTCTGGCCGTCGGAATCCGCTTCGCGATCGAACTCGTGATCCGCCCGGACGAACTCTATACCCTCCGCGACACCTCGGGTGGCGTATGATGGCGCGCACGATCCGCTTCATGACCGGGCTGGCGCTGCTGTTTTGCACGCCCTTGATCGCGAACCCCGCGCATGCCGAACGCCTGATCGTCTCGGTGTCCAATCACCGGGTCACCGTGACGCCGAATTATTCCGGCGAGGAGCTAGTGTTGTTCGGATCGGTCGAACGAGACAGCGCCGCACCGATGCCGCCCACGGGCTATGATCTTGTCGTGACCGTCAGCGGCCCGCGCGTCGATATGGTCACGCGCCGGAAGGAGCGCCGGTTCGGCATCTGGGTCAACAACGACTCGCGGCAATTCCTCAAGGTACCGGCCTATCTCGCGGCCTTTACCAACCGGCCGCTGGACAAGATCGCCGCGCCGGACATCTTGCGCAGGCAGCAGCTTGGACTGACGAATGTGCTGCTGACACAGCGCGTCGGCCCCGACTACGCCGACGTGGTGGCGAGCGATCCGTTCCGCAGCGCCTTCATAAGGCTGCGCACCGAGCACGGACTGTACCGCGAGAACACGTCCGCGGTGACATTCCTGACGCCGACGCTGTTCCGCACCGGCATTCCGCTTCCCGCGGAGGTACCTATCGGGACGTATCATATCGGCATCAAGCTGCTCGCCGACGGCGCGCTGGTGACGAAGACCGATACCGCATTCGAAATCGTCAAGGTCGGCTTCGAACAGTTCGTCGCCACCGCCGCGCACCAGCACAGCTTTTTCTACGGGCTGGCGACCGCACTCATGGCGCTCATGACGGGTTGGATGGCATCGGTCGTCTTCCGCAAGGACTAGCGGACATCGTTAAGCTCAAGCGGGAATCTCGATCACGGTGGGCACGCCCGGCTCCAGCATTTTTAGCCGCGCGCCGAAACCGAGCGTGTCGAACGACGACTTGAGATCATCGCCGTTCTGTCTGAAATGTTTCCAGCCATCGTGATGCACCGGCACTATCACGGCATCCGGAAAGGCCCGCGCGGTCTCGATCGTATCATTGGTATCCATCGTCAGATGGAACGGTCCGCGCGTCTGCGCCGCTCCGGCGAATGGAAGCACCACACCGGCCTTGAAACGCCGCGCCACTTCGGCGACGCCATCGAACCAGACCGTATCGCCGGTGATGTAGATCGGACGAAAACCCGGAGCGGTCGAGGTCAGCACGAAGCCGATGACATCGCCCGACATCGGTTCGATCCCGGCAGGGCCGTGGCGCGCGGGCGTCGCCGTGATCGTGAGCGCGCTTCCGTTGGCCTTGCTCAGTGTCGTACTGGCCCATGGCGCAAGGCCCTCGGCGTTGCCGCCAAGCCGCTTCGCCCCCGCAATCGTTGTCAACACACGACTAGCCGTTTTCAGAAAATCCCGGCCCGAATTGTCGAGATTGTCGGAATGCTGATCGTGGCTGAGCAACACAGCATCAACCGGGCCGATACTACCGGCACCAAGCGCCGGACCCGAGAGCTTCTCGAGCGTCACATGTGGCAGCTTGTATTCACCGGGAGCATCGAAAGTCGGATCGGTCAGGAGGCGGAAGCCGCCGATTTCGATCAAGGCGGTCGGTCCGCCCACAAGCGTAATGCGAAGCGATGTCATGGCA
>JBEPUM010000181.1:0-6738 GCA_041691515.1 Pseudomonadota bacterium
GTGAGGGGAAACGTCAGCGTGCTACCCCTGCGCTGTTCAAAGACCGGGGCGTGCTTTGCGGGCTAGCCGTTCTGCGTGCCGTCGGCATAACCGCCGCCGATCGTCATGCCATCGTCCGCGAACAAGCCTTTGCCCGGAACATGATTGATTTCGAGTCGCGTTCCGTCCGGATCTTCGAACAGCACCGAGTAGTAACCCGGGGCAAAACTGTCCTGCTGCGGTGCATGAATGATGCGCGCGCCGATTGTTTTCAGAAACTCATGGGCCTCATCGATATCGGCGCGCTCGCGGGCGCGAAAACAATGGTGATGCAATCCGACTGATCCCTGCCGGAATCGCTGCCCGGCAAATTCCGCCGCAGGGGCATGAATTCCAAAGCCCGTACGGCCGCCGACACAATAGAACGTATTGACCGTATCGGCCACGATCGTAAGCCCCAGAAACGGCAGGAGTTGCGCATAGAAGGCGCGGGCCGCAGCAAAATTCCCGGCTGTGATAAAGGTATGAGCGACACCATTTATTTCCATCATGTCCTCGCGGGTCAATAGACAGACGCCGGATGCGCGGGCTCGTCAGTTGCCATGCGACGACAGGCCGACGGGCGTTCATCCGTTCACAAGATGATCGATTGTGCCGATATCCTGCGTTTACGTACAGGGCTTGCGCACGAAGGCGGGATGAAAATTCCACAAGAACGGTGAGCGTCGCGGCACCCGACACGCGATAAGCATGCTGTAAGCCTCAACGCACACCGATCGGCATCAACTGCCGGCTGCGCTTCCTGTATTCCGCGGAACGCCGGAAAAATTTTCCGATGCAGCTAGACCGATTTGACTTCGCCGCCGTCCATGCGAAGCGTGGAGCCGGTCATCCAGCGCGCGCCGGGTGAAACCAGGAAGGCCATCAGCTCGGCGATCTCTTCCGGCTCGCCATAACGCGCGATGCCGGCATCTACAGGGAATTTCGCAGTCGCCTCCTCCACGGTCATGTTGTGAAGCGGGGCCCAGTGCGCCAGATACGATTGGCGGCGGCCGGTCATGACCGGCCCCGGCAGCACGCTGTTGACCTGCACGCCATCCGCGATGCCGCGATCCGAGAAGGCTTTGGCGAGCGCGACGATGGCCGCGTTGATGGTGCCCACGGCCGCGTACGGCGCTTTCGGAAACAAGGCCGAATTTCCCGACATGAATACGACCGATCCCTTTGTCGCCTTCAGCGCAGGCCACGCGGCGATCGCGAGGCGCCGCGCCCCGTGAAGCTTGAGTGCCAGGCCGCCATCCCATTGTTCGTCCGTCATCTCGAACAGATCGATCTGCGGCACGGCGCCGGCGATATTGAGCAGCGCATCGATCTGCCCGAACGCCGCGAGCGTCCGGTCGGCAACGGTTTTCGGCGCTGCGACATCGGACAGGTCGATATCGATCACCAGCGGCTCTGCGCCGGCGGCCTTCACCGCTGCTGCCGTTTCATCCAGATTGTCCCGCCCGCGCGCGGCAAGCGCGACCGCGGAAAAATCCTTCGCAAGGCGGATCGCGGTGGCACGTCCGATTCCCTGGCTCGCCCCGGTGACGATGGCGACTGATTTCGGCATGTGGTTTTCTCCTGAATGACGATGCTGGCTTGATTGAAAGGACGCTGCGATCAGCGTCCCATGACTTCCCTGATTGCCGCGGCGATCTCGGCAGCGTGCGTCTCCAGCGCGAAGTGACCGGTGTCGAGAAAGCGGACCACCGCGGCAGGATGATCGCGCCTGAAGGCTTCGGCGCCGGCGGGCAGGAAGAACGGATCGTTCTTGCCCCAGATCGCGAGGAACGGCGGCTTGTGGGTGCGGAAGTAATTCTGGAATTGCGGATAGAGCGCGACGTTGCTCTGATAATTGCCGAACAGATCGAGTTGAATTTCGTCCGCGCCGGGCCGCGCAAGATAGTAGTTGTCGAGCGACTGGCCGTCGGGCGACACCAGCGTTTCGTCAGCCACACCGTGAACGTACTGCCACCGGGTCGTTTCAGGCGACAAGAACGCGCGCAGCGCATCGCGGTTCTGGTGCGACGGCTCCTGCCAGTAGGCGCGGATCGGCGTCCATCCCTCGCTCAGCCCTTCTTCGTAGGCGTTGCCGTTCTGCGAGATAATTCCGGTGATACGCTCGGGATGATCCATCGCGATCCGGAATCCGACCGGTGCGCCGCAGTCGAACACGTAGATGGCGAACCGCTCGAGGCCAATCACTTCGGTGAAGCGGCCGATCACATGCGCGATGTGATCGAACGTGTAAGCGAAGGTCTCGCGGTCGGGCATATCCGATTGACCGAAGCCCGGAAGATCGGGCGCAATGAGATGAAAGCGATCGGCCAGCAGCGGGATCAGATCGCGAAACATATGGCTCGCACTTGGAAATCCATGAAGCAGCAGCAGCGCCGGCGCATCCGGATTGCCGGCCTCGCGGTAGAAGATCTTCATCCCGTCTACGTCAGCGAACTGATGTTTGACTGCAGTCATGGATTCTCTCCTGGGTTGTAACCTGATAAAGGCATGCGGACTCGCTATGAGGTACGTGCAGCATTGTGCGCGGCATCTGCGATGAGGTCCGCCACCAGCTGCGGCGCGGTCACGCTCGGCGTATGGTCCACCGGATGCGATCTGATGGTCGCCTTCATCCGCGCGGCCATGAAGCGCTGCGTGTCCGGAGGGATCATGCGATCCTCCTCGGCAATCAGAAACCAGCTTGGCCGGTCCATCCAGAGCGGGCGCCCCACCTTGGTGCCGATGCAGGACATGGAGATCGGCCGTTGCACGGCAGCGAGAATTAGGTGTTCGTCGGCGGTCGCGTGCTGCGCGAAGGCCGCGGCGAACGCTTCGTCCGGCAACCAGATCAAACCATCGCGGTCCGGCGCGAGTTTTGGCGCAGCGGGGTGCGATTCTGTCCGGTAGAAGACATCCGCAACCGTTTCGGTTTCCGCCGGCGCAAGTGCTGCAACATAGACAAGCGATCGCACTTGCGGGCTTCGGGTGGCGGCGATAACGGCGCCGGCATAGGCATGACCCACCAGCACGACCGGACCGCCGGCCCGTTCCAGGGTCCGGTCGAGTGCGGCCACGTCATCGTCAAGCGATGTCAGTGGCAACGGCGCGGCAACCGATCTGAGGTTGCGAGCCTTCAACAGGCCAATCACCTTGCTCCAGCTCGATCCGTCGGCCCATGCACCATGCGCGAGGACCGCAGTGACGTCGTTTCCGGACATTCTGCTCTCCTAAATCGTCTCGACAGACCGCGAAGAATTAGTAACCTCTTAGATGCTATTAATAAGGTTACATTGGGCTCGGGGTACTGCCGCCTTAGTAACTTGTCAAGTGGCAATAGAGAGGTTATGTATAAATCCGACGATTCACATCGGGGGATTGGATGACAAGCAACCGGCCGCCCGCGATCTTCATCGCCGATGCAATTGCGCTGGATTTCCTGAATTCGGTTGCGACACCGGTCGACACGCCCGTCGACTGGATCGGGGACGGCGAAGGTTTTGCCGATTGGATGGAGCAGGCACAGCTTGCACCGTCTGAGGTGCTCAAAGCATTGCGCGGTCAGACCTTGCCGGGCGAGCTCGACCGCGTCGCAGCTCAGGCGCGCTCGCTGCGGGAATGGTTTCGAAAATTCGTCCGGGACCGCAAGGGGCGCAAGCTTGCCGCAAAGGATCTCAGGGAATTGGAGCCGCTCACCCGGCTGCTCGAACGCGACGAACGCTTCAGCCGGATCGTGAAGAGTCCCGACCCGGACGGCGTCAGCGGTCTCCAGCTTCACGAGACGCGGCGCTGGCACTCGGCGGAATCACTGCTGCTGCCGCTTGGGGAAGCGCTCTCGACGTTTGTCTGCGACGAGGATTTCACCCATGTGAAGGCATGCGAGGGGCCGGCCTGTACGCTGCTGTTCGCCGACCACACCCGCGGCCGGGCGCGACGGTGGTGCAGCATGGCGCTCTGCGGCAACCGCGCAAAACAAAGCGCGCACCGGGAGCGCGTGAGGGTCGCACAACACAGGCCGTCGCGCTGAATGCGATGCATGACGCCGGCCATCATGATTCTGATGCCGATTTCGGTGGCATCGCGCGCGCGGCCGGTTTCGATCCGGCCTGTTTCGGCGTAATGATCATTATCACGGTCAAACTGATGGCGCCTGCGGCCGGTATCGTGCCGATACTGTTTCCGTCGCTGGTGACCTTTCCTGCGAAATCGTTCGGCGGCTATCGAAGGGGATGCAACGATGAAGCGATTGATGATTTTGAACGGCCCCAACCTCAACTTATTGGGAATTCGCGAGCCACATATCTACGGCACGACGACGCTCGCGCAGATCAAGGAGACCTGCGAAGATCAGGCCAAAAAGCTGAACCTCGCCGTTTCATTTCATCAGTCCAACCATGAAGGGGTGCTGATCGATCTCATTCAGTCGGCACGGCAGGACGCGGACGCCATCATCCTCAACCCGGCCGGACTTTCATTTACTTCCGTCGGCATCATGGACGCCATCAAGGTGTTTGAAGGCCCGGTGTTCGAAGTTCACATCTCCAACATTCACGCCCGCGACGAATATCACCGGCATTCGAAAATCTCGTTCGTCGCCACCGGCGTGATTTGCGGCCTCGGTCCGTTCGGCTACATCGCCGCGATGCACGCCATCGCCGCGATGAAATAGCGGCAAAAGCCATCCACGTTTCGTCGAAACGCCGCTGGGGATTCGAGCGGCGTGCAGGTGAAAAACTCGCCGGCTGTGTGGCGAGCGCTTCATCGTTTGCGCCACGAACTCTCGCATTTGCATTTAAGCCAGCGATGCTCGTCTGCATCGAAGCCGTTTGGTTCCATGGCAGTTTTTGCCCGATTTACGCCATGTCGCACCCGCCATGCGCGCGGTAAATTGCGAGCCTATCTCGCAACCGTCGGCCGTTGAGGCACCTCATCATGAATTGGCCGTTTGTGTTATGGAGCGGTCTCGGTATCGCGGCGCTTGTCGCGGTGGGCTTTGCGGTCTGGCTGTTCACGCTGCCTCCGGCAAAGGCCGTTGCAACAGCGCCGCCGATCGCGCAGCAAGAAGCTGACACCACCATCGCGGCCTTGAAGCCGCCAAAACGCCAGCGCCCGCTGATCGCGATCGTCGGCATCAACGATGCCACCGAGACAACAGACTATCTCATGCCCTATGGCATTCTCCGGCGCGCCGGCGTCGCGGATGTGGTGCTGCTGGCGACGAAGCCCGGACCCGTGACGCTGTTTCCGGTGCTGAAGGTCGAGCCGCAGGCGACGGTCGCGGAGTTCGATGCGCAGCATCCGCAAGGCGCCGACTATGTCATCGTCCCCGCCATGAGCCGCGACGACGACCCAGCCGTGCTGGCGTGGATCAGGGATCAGTCGGCCAAAGGCGCCGTCATCATCGGGGTCTGCGCCGGAGCCAAGGTCGTCGGCAACACCGGCCTGCTCGACGGCAGGCACGCGACGACCCACTGGTACTATCTCAAGGAGTTGCGCAGCAAACATCCCGCGATCCACACCGTCAGGGACCGGCGGCTGGTGGTGGATCGCGGCGTTGCGACGACGACGGGCATCACCGCGTCGATTCCGATGTCGCTCGCGCTGATCGAAGCCATCGCCGGCCGGGACAAAGCTGACGCGGTCGGCCAAGGTCTTGGCCTCACCCGTTGGGACTTGCGTCACGACAGCAGTGCTTTCCAGTTCACACGCCCATTCGCAGTAACGGCGATCCGAAACACGTTGGCTTTCTGGAACCGGGAAAAGTTCGGCATCGAACTTGTGCCCGGCGTTGACGAAGTGTCGCTGGCGCTGGTTGCGGACGCCTGGTCGCGGACCTCCCGCTCACGCGCGGTGACGTTTGCCGCCACAGCTGGTGCGCTTGAGACCAGCAACGGCTTGCGCATCTTGCCCGATCAGATCGCATCGGGCTGGCTCGCGGAGCGGCGGCTGCCGCCGATCGGGGATCTGCAACCGGCGAAAGCATTGGATCAAGCCCTTCTCGGGATCGAAGCCCGCTACGGGAGCAAAACATCCAGCTTCGTCGCGATGCAGCTCGAATACTCCATGCATGCGGCATCGTATTAGCAAAATCCGTCATCGCCGGGCTTGACCCCGCAAGCCATCCAAAGAACAGTCGCAGACGTTTTGCGATGGATGGCTGGATCATCTGCGCGAAGACGCGCTTCGCGCGTTTACCGCGGCGATGGACGCGCATCAATGAATGACGGGTGACAGGGAAACCATGCTGAAGTTGAATTTGCGAATACAGATACCGGCAGTAGCCCTCACGATGATCGCCCTCGCCTCCCCCGCAGCGGCACAGCGCGGCGCGTCGTGCCACAACGGCATGAGTTTTGCGCAATTCCTGAGCGGTCTGGAACAGGATGCGCAAAAGGCCGGGGTGTCGCCGCGCGCGATCAGCGCGGCCGCGCCATACATGGTCTATGACCAGGGCATCGTGAACCGCGACCGCGGCCAGCGCGTGTTCGGTCAACTGTTCACGCAATTCGCCGGCCGCATGGCGTCGGAGTCGCGCCGGGTGCGCGGCCAGCAGCTCATCAAGCAACATGCACAGGCATTTGCGCGCGCGGAAAAGCAATACGGCGTGCCGCCCGCGGTCATCACCGCGTTCTGGGCGCTGGAAAGCGACTTCGGCGCCATTCAAGGCAAGCTCCCGACGCTGCGTTCGCTGGTGTCGTTGGCCTATGACTGCCGGCGCGC
>JBEPUM010000182.1:0-6727 GCA_041691515.1 Pseudomonadota bacterium
GCGTAGGGCTGACAGGCGACCAGCGCATCGACCGCGCCTTTCATCAAGGCAGGCCCCTTCGCCGAAGCGCTGGCTTCGATCAACGCTGGCGGCGCGGCAATTTTTCCGTCGGTGGTGAACGGTACCCGCAGCACGATGCGAATATTGTCGCCGGGCGCGACGGATGCCGGCATCTTCGAACAGGTCTTGAGGTGACGGCGAAATTCCGCGGTATCCATCGAGGGGATATCGGCTTTGCTGGCTTCCGCAGCACCTCCTCCGGTATCGTCGGCGCCACCAACTCCGGTTGTCGGCAAACCCAGCAGGACCCCATACTTGACTGTGATATCGGGCTCCGGCGCCGCATAGGACGGGGCCGGTGCGGGTTGCGGCTGGGGCGACGGCTGAAGGGCAGCCTGTTTCGAAGCGGATGGCGTGACAGCGCTCGAAGACGGTGCCGACACCGGCGATGTCTGAGGCGGCGGCGATGAAGCCGAGGGAGGCGCGGTCGGCTTCTGTGCGGCAGCCGCCTTGGTGTCGGCAGCCGGCTTGGTATCCGCAGCAGGCTTGGTATCCATAACGGGCTTGTCGTCCGGGATACTGAACGTGTCGGTCGAAGCGGTTTTCGGCGGTTCCGGGGGACTCTCCTTTGCCGACGGAACCTCGTCCGGTGTCACGATATCGACCGCAATCGACGCGGCCGGGACATAGTCGAACGGATGCGCCTCGGCAAAGAACAGGCCAGCCGCCAAAACCATGTGAACGGCAAATGAGGCAGCCGCCGAACGTATGAACACCTGCGATTCCATCTCTTCCGGCCGGCAGCGCTACCCTTGCCCGCTATCATATCGGCTGGCGCTGGCCTCGTATGCAGCTATTTTCCCGTTGGCGCCTCGCATCCGACCGTTCCCCTTGCGAAGCAACCTTCGTTGCGTCATGGCATCGGCCCATGACCACACAAGATTCGCAACCGACGCCCTCTCTCGAAGAGAGCATCCTTAAAGTTCTGACGCGCGACAGCGCCAAGACGTTGAGTGCGCCGGAAGTCGCACAAGCGATTGCCGTTGAAGCCGACTGGCATAGTCTGCTGATGCCGATACGGCGCGCGGCCGTGGCACTGGCCCAAGCCGGACGCCTCGTGATCTATCGCAAAGGCAAGCCCGCAGAGCCGGCGGACTTCCGCGGCGTATATCGGCTGGGTTTGCCAAGGCAGGATTGAGCGCGGGGCTAATTTGTGCGTGGCGCCGGAAACAACGTATCGTTTCGCCCGGTCAGCCAATAGGCAAACAAGCCGGTCCACTCATGTACGGCGGCATCGGCGCGGGCGAGTCCCGCGCTCAGCTTGTGGAACGGCAGCGCCGCGTCGCTCCAGCCTCGCGTACGCCAATCGACCGGATAGGCTTCGACATCGAAGCCGGCCTTGCGGAATACGCCGATTGATCGCGGCATGTGATGTGCGGACGTTACCAACAACCAGTGCTCGCCAGGTTTTGGTGAAACCAGTTTGCGGGTGAAGCGCGCGTTCTCGTCGGTTGTGCGGGAATTGGTCTCCAGAACGATCCTTTCAGGCGATACACCGAAACGTTCCAGTAGCCGGCCCGCGATCGGCGCTTCGGAAACGGGTTGTTCGATCAGATTTCCGCTTCCGCTGCTGTAGACGATGCGTGCCCTTGGAAACCGCCGCGCCAATTCGAGCGCGGCAATCACCCGCTCCGCGGCCCCATCGACTTCCACGGAATTGCGGGCCGCGGAAGGTCCGGCCTCGATCGCCCCACCAAGGATGATGATCCCGTCGGGCTCATGACCGTCGAAGTGCCACGCCGGAAAACGTTCCGACAACGTCAGCAGCAACACGTTGCTCATCGGGGAATAACCAAAAATCAGCAGCGCCGCGATCCCAACCGTCAGCAAGCTGGTGCCGGCGCGTCGGCGCTTCAGCACCAACAAGCCAAGGCCCAGACAGCAAACAAGCGCAATCGCGTTCGATGGCAGCGCGATAAAGCCGAGCACCTTGGAAAGGAGGAAGAACATGCGATGAACCAGCGAGCAGATGACCTGCCTTGCATGCGCGATCTACGGAACCAGATCAACGGCCTGATCGGCCATCAGCCTGCCCTGCGCGCGTCCGCGCTCAGACGGCGTGATTATCGAGGGCTGCGAACACGGTGTCGGGCGCATGCGCAATGACCGCCAGAAGTGCACGCGCGGGACCGCGCGGCATCCGCTTGCCCTGCTCCCAATTCCGGATGGTTTCAACGGGAACGCCCAGCCGCGCCGCAAATTCGATCTGGGTCAACCGCGCCCGCTGGCGCAGATCTCTCACCTCAGGCGCGGCGGCCGGCACAGGCCTCGCAGCAGGACTCGACGGTGCGAGCGGAAACTCACGCCCATCCCGGAGCTCAACGATCCGTCCATCTGCTTTCAGGCGCAAACGCTGCATGCCCACCTCCGTCTCGATGATGGTCGGTGATGCGCGTTAAGGCCGGGTGAACGACGGCGCGTTCGCTACTTCAGCCCGAACCAAAGGGTTGCGATCCCGAGAAACGAAAAGAAGCCGACGACGTCGGTGACCGTGGTGACAAACGTACCTGACGCCACCGCGGGGTCTGCCCGGACTCGTTCCAACACGATCGGGATCAGAATGCCGCCCAAGGCCCCTGCAATGAGGTTACAGAGCATGGCGAGGCCGATCACGATGCCGAGCCCGGGAATCCTGAACCAGGCCACAGCCGCCACGCCGGTGATAACCGCGAAGCCCAGTCCGTTGACGAGACCAACCAGCGCCTCGCGGAAAACTACCCGGAGCGCATTGTTGGCACCGAGTTGGCGGGTCGCCAGCGCGCGCACCGCGACGGTCATGGTCTGGGTAGCGGCGTTACCGCCTTGGCTAGCCACGATCGGCGCCAGCACGGCGAGCGCGACCATCTTTTCTAGTTGTCCCTCGAACAGGCCAAGCACCGAGGAGGCCAGGAAGGCGGTCGCCAGATTGACCAGCAGCCAGTTGAAGCGGCCCTTGGCGATGGTCCAGACACTGTCGGACAGTTCTTCGTCGCTGGTGACACCGCCGAGCGCCTTGAGATCTTCGTCCGCCTCCTCCTCGATCACGTCGACGACGTCGTCGATGGTGATGACGCCGACCAGCCGGTTTTCGGTGTCGACGACGGGAGCCGCGACCAGATTATACTTGCCGAAAAAGCGCGCGACCTCTTCCTGATCGTCCATCGCCGAAACACGCCGGCGGTTCTCATCGATCAGCTCGGCGATCGGCACCGGCCGCCGCGCGCGCAACAGCACATCGAGCGAAACTGCGCCTTGCCAATGTTTGGTGCTGTCGACAGCGTAGATTTCGTAAAACCGTTCCGGCAGATCCGGCGTATCGCGCATGTAGTCGATCGCATGCCCCACCGTCCAATCCGGAGGCACGGTAATGACCTCGGTCTGCATACGCCGGCCGGCCGAATTTTCGGGGTAATCAAGGCTGCGCTCGATTGCGACACGCTCCGACTGCGGGAGCTTGTCGAGAATCTCCTCTTGATCCTTTTGATCGAGCCCCTCAAGCAGTTCGACGGCATCGTCAGATTCAAGCTCGCGGACGCCTTCGGCAACCGTTTCGGGTTCGAGTTCTTCGAGGATCTCCTCGCGGACCGTTTCATCGACCTCGTTCAAGGCCGAGAAGTCGAAATCCGTGCCGGTCAATTCGACCAGCCGGGGACGCTCGTCGGGAAGAAGCGCCTCGATCAGATCGCCAAGGTCTGCCTCGTGAAGTTCCGCGACGATTTCGCGCAGAAGGCTGGCATCGGCGGATTGAATGGCCGCCGAGACCTTTGCGACGAACTCGGGACGAATATCACCGCCCTCATCCCGCATCGGGAAACGATCGAGCGGCGCATCGCCGGCGGTGGTATCAGCGGCCAAGTCAGCATCATCAGCCATACCGCACCTCACCGCTTGGCGGAATCGCAATCCATGTTGGGATTATCAGGTGAGCCAATAGCCAATAGGCCATACCAAACGCAACGATAAACGTGTAGACGCGTTATACAGCGCCGGTCCGGAACAACGTCATGGTCGTGTTGAGGGTTACGCTTCTCGTTTTTGTCACCTGGACCACGGCTGCATGGGCCAGCGATTGCCCGCGCGAAGGTACCTTGGGTACCTCGCGCGTCCTTGAGGTCGATGCCGCCACGTATCCCCGCGTCGGGCTGAAGAGCTTCCCCCAAACCCTTCCGCTCGGCGACAAGGAAGTCGTACTCACGTTCGACGATGGCCCCGCCGCGACGACGCCGCGCATTTTGGCCGCGCTAGCCCGCGAATGCGTCCGCGCGACTTTTTTTCAGGTCGGCAAGGGTTCGCAGGCGTTACCGGATATCGTCAAGAAAGTCGCCGCGGGCGGCCATACTCTCGGGCACCATACGTGGTCGCATCCGCACCTCAACGCGATGAGCTTTGAGGCGGCCAAAGACAATATCAATCGCGGAATCTCGGCGGACGAGGTTGCTCTCCACGGCAAGGCAACCGACGTCCCCAGTACGCCGTTTTTCCGTTTTCCGTTTTTCGAATCGACGCCTGAACTGCTCGATATGCTGCAATCCCGGGGGATCGTTGTCTTCGGTGCAGATTTTTGGGCCAGCGACTGGCTGCCGATGACCCCGCAGCACGAATTGAAGCTGATTATCAGCCGGCTCAAGGTCGCCCGTAAGGGGATCATCCTGTTTCACGACCCCCGCGCGCAGACCGCCGCCATGTTGCCCGATTTCCTGAAATATCTCCGCGTCAACGGCTACCATGTGGTTCACGTCGTTCCAAAGCCGAAAGGCGCGGACAAGAATGTGAACGCCGAGAACAGTCCGAAGGCCAACTAGTGTGGTGGTTCAGAAGTTCGCTTCATTGTCACCAGCGAAGACATGCGAACTTCGGAATCGGAACACTAGCCCCGGTTAAGGCGGTGTTCATCGCCTCGCCTGTAATTTTCAGGCTGAAAATGGCGAGCGCGGCGGTATTTTTCGGATGACTAAGGGCTTCGACGGGATTTTGGTGCGATCACAGCAGATACTTTGCCTGGGCCTGCTCGTATCCGCCCTGCAATTTGCAGCACTCCCCGCCTTGGCCGCTGCTGACTGCCCCGGTAATCCCGATGCCATCGGCACCTCCCGGACGCTGGTCGTGGACCCCCGCGAACACCCGCGGATCGGGACCATGCAATATCCGGAAACGTTGCCGCTCCGGGACCACGAGGTGGTGCTGACCTTCGATGACGGTCCCCTGCCGCCGCACAGCCTCCAGATCCTCGATATCCTAGCGCACGAATGCGTCAAGGCGACCTTCTTCACCATCGGACGGATGGCGCACGAGTATCCGCAAGACCTGCGCCGCGTCCTCGCAGCCGGTCACTCCATCGGCACCCACAGCCAGAACCATCCGCTCAGCATGAACCGGATGCCGATTGAACAGGCACGCAAGGAAATCGACGACGGCATTGCCTCGGCAACCGAAGCCCTGGGCGATCCCACGGCTATTGCACCGTTCATGCGCATTCCCGGCCTGCTGCGGGCGAGAGACGTCGAGGATTATCTCGCCTCAAAAGGCATTCAGGTCTGGAGCGCGGACTTTCCGGCCGACGACTGGCGGCACATTTCCGCCGATCGCGTCTATCAGCTCGCGATCAGCCGGATCGAGGCCAAGGGCAAAGGCATTCTGCTGTTGCACGATATCCAGGGGCGGACGGTCGCCGCGCTGCCCAGAATTCTTCGTACGCTGAAGGAGCGCGGCTACCACATCGTCCACGTCGTGCCGGCCACGCCGGACCTGCCCAAGACCCCGACCGATCCGCAGGACTGGCAGTTGCATCCGACACTGGAAACGGTCGCCATCTCGCATTGGCCCAAGGTGCCTAGTTTCAGCTTTGCAAGTGCCGATGCTCTTCCCGCCCCGGCGATCTCGGATTCGGATCTGCACGATGGCCAGCTTGTACTGCTGCCCGCGGCGTTCGACCGCTCACGGCGCTTCGTGCGTGGCGCCGTGCCGCTGCCGGAAGAACCGCCATGGCCGCGCCAATCGCCTGTTATGGCTGGCAATGCCGCCGACACACTTCCCGTGCCCGCGGAGAATGTATTTGCGATTCAGGAAAAATCCGCCGTGCCGCTCAAGGCCGTGGTTCCGCTGGCGCATCACGCCGAGCAAACCGTCGAGCCGGGCCGCGGTGCCGATGGAATTGCGCGCCTGATTTCCCTCGATGCGAGCGCCGCGAAGCGCACCATTCCCGGAAGCCAGCCGGTGACGCAGCCCGGGCTGCATTAGCGGCTGAGCGACAAGCTCCGACGTTGTGGTCGGTGCGTTCGATGACGATTCGCTGATCCCGTGTCAGCCCGTCACGATCTTCGACAGACAAAGCAGCACGATCAGCGTCAGAAACAACAAGTCGATATAGGATTTCATTTCGCCGGCACGGCGAAGTTCCGAAACCTCGTTGACGACTTGCCTGCGCGCGGCGGAATCAACACCGGCGGCAGCCGCGATACGCCGCGCTTCGATTTCGAGCCGCTCGATACGCTGGAAGAAATAGAACGTCCGCAACGCTGACACCGTCCGCATCGCGGCATAGACCAGCACCAGCGCCGCGACGATGGCCCGCTGCTCGTACTTCTCCAGGAAATTGAGACTGAAATAGACCATCGCCAAGAACATGAAATTGGAGATGAATCGATACGCGTAGCTCAGGAACTTCATCAGTCCGCTCCGGATCTGGTGT
>JBEPUM010000183.1:0-6724 GCA_041691515.1 Pseudomonadota bacterium
CGTCGATCTCGGGGATGACGTTGAAGGCGATACGCTTCGGGAATTTCTTGTTGACGAGTTCGCTGTTCGTGTAGACCGCCTTGGTCTGCGAAAACAGCTCATCCATGGCGTCCTTGCCGGCACCCGACACCGACTGATAAGTCGAAACGACGACGCGCTTGATGACAGCCTTGTCGTGCAGTGGCTTCAACGCCACCACGAGTTGGGCGGTCGAGCAGTTCGGATTGGCAATGATGTTCTTCTTGGTGAAGCCAACGACGGCATCCGCGTTGACCTCAGGCACGATCAGCGGCACGTCCGGATCCATCCGCCAGGTCGACGAATTGTCGATCACGACGGCGCCGGCGGCGGCGATCTTCGGGGACCATTCCTTCGACACCGCGCCTCCCGCCGACATCAGGCAGATATCGACGTCGGAGAAATCGTAATGCTCGAGCGCCTTGACCTTCAGGGTGCGGTCGCCATAGGACACTTCAACGCCCATGCTGCGGCGTGACGCCAGCGCCACCACCTCGTCAGCCGGGAATTTGCGTTCGTCCAGAATGTTGAGCATTTCCCGCCCGACATTGCCGGTCGCTCCGACCAGCGCGACTTTGTAACCCATCGTTCACTCTCCGAAGAAAAATGCTTCCTCCTGCCGCGCGCAGAAAGGGAAGAGGCAGCGCTTCTATGCGAGAAACGCCCTTAAGACAACGTTAGACCTTGGTTCCCGAGTTTGCGATGCGACCAATGTGGGCCTATCGCTCGACGCTGCGGCCCGCCGAAATTCATCCGGCGCTGCGGAGTTTTGCCGACGAATGCACCGCCGTCATCGGGCGGCTTCTTGCCTATGTAGGCGCCCTCGCCCTCATTGCCATCGTCGGAAACCAGATACTGGCCCATCTGCCGATCATGTGGGAGGGGGCATCGCCGGCCAGCAAACGGGGTTGGAATCTGGCGGCGCGCTCCTATCCTGCTTTCGCGGTGACACAGGTCGATAGCTCATTAAAAGCAGCCACTTACGATATTTTTCGGCATCCCGAGGGTGGCCGCAAAGACGTTCTGCGATGGTCGGCAGGCCCCGGCGAAAAGCCGGCCGCTGAACTAGAGCTCTACCGGCCTGGATCTGAAGCCAGAGAGGCCGGTCTGCCGATCGCCGAGGTTGCCGCCCGGATGGACCCCGACGAAACGCGGGACATCGAGGCCGCCGGCGTGATCGATAGCAAGTTTGGCTATGTCAGCCTCGTCGATTTCGCCGACAAAGCCGGCAACCACTCGCCCTGCCTCGGCTTCGTGAAGAATTTCGACGACGCTAACGTGAGGATCAGCGGCTGGTCCTGCCAGGCCGGCCTGCCGCCGGTCCGGCGAGCAGCCATTGGCTGCATTCTCGATCATCTGGTCCTGTTGACCGCGGGAAACGACCCAAAACTGGCGGAATTGTTCGCCCACGCCGAGTTGAGGCGCGGCGCGTGCACGACCGCGGCGACCCCGACCGCATCGGCGGACTGGGTGACCAGCCCGCAAAACCCCGGACTGCGCGGCAGGCTGTAAGTCCCCCCATCGGCCAAGACGCTGGATTCGATGCAACATTTTGTCATCGCCGGCATTATTCTGGAGAGGTGTGGCCCGATTGGCCTTGTGGCACCCGCCCGCCGGACGGTAAAAAGGCGGTCACTCGGAATGCCTTATGAGGATACGATGACTTTGAAATTGTCTGCCGCGGTGAATTCAGCTGCTATACGACGTGCGTTGCTGCTGGCAGCGGTAACGGCGGTCGCGTTTAGCGTTGGCAGCGCCCGGGCCGAGTCGCTGAAATACGACAAGCGAGGCCACGTCACATATGGCTCCAGCGGACCCAACGCGTCGTATCAGGCCGGACCGCGCACCCGCGTCTACATCAGCAAGCGGTCATGGCTGGATGCCGGCACCGAGGTGCTGCCCGGCGAGCGCAAATTCACCGACTATGCTTTCCCGCCAGCGCTCGGTTATCCGTCGTTTGGCCGTGAAAACCTGAATCGTCCGCTGGACCGGGCGCCGCTCAGTTCGCCAGCCGATCTCGGCGGCTATCCGCAGGCATTTCCGCTGTATTGATCCGCTCGGCGCGATCCGAAAACAAAATGCCCGGCACTGCCGGGCATTTTTTATGTTGGAGGCGACGCGGCTCAGGCGTGCAGCGCCTGAAGCTCCTTCACGACCGCCTCGCCCATCTGCGAGGTGCTGACCACGCTCGAGCCCTCGGATTTAAGGTCGGCGGTGCGTAGACCTTTCGCCAGCACCGCAGCGATCGCCGCATCAAGCTTGTCGGCCAGCTCGCCCATGTCGAACGAGTAGCGCAGCGCCATGCCGAACGACGCCAGCATCGCGATCGGATTGGCCGCGCCCTGGCCTGCGATATCGGGCGCGGAGCCGTGCACCGGCTCGTAGAGAGCGCGGCGCTTTTTCGTTTTGGGATCGATGTCGCCGAGCGACGCCGACGGCAGCATGCCGAGCGAACCCGTCAGCATCGCCGCGATATCGCTGAGCATGTCGCCAAACAGGTTATCCGTGACGATCACATCGAACTGTTTTGGGCGGCGCACGAGCTGCATGCCGCCGGAATCCGCGAGCTGATGCTCAAGTTCGACGTCCTTGTATTCGCGCTGGTGAACCTGCGTCACCACCTCGTTCCAGAGCACGCCTGACTTCATGACGTTGCGCTTTTCCATCGAGGTCAGCTTGTTGCGGCGCTTGCGCGCCAGATCGAACGCGACGCGCGCGATGCGCTCGATCTCGTAGGTGTCGTAGACCTGGGTATCGATGGCGCGCTTCTGGCCGTTGCCGAGATCGGTGATGGTTTTCGGTTCGCCGAAGTAAACGCCGCCGGTGAGTTCGCGCACGATCATGATGTCGAGGCCTTCGACGATCTCCGGCTTCAGGCTGGAGGATTCCGCGAGCGCCGGATAGCAGATCGCCGGACGCAAATTCGCATACAGCGCGAGATCCTTGCGCAAGCGCAACAGGCCAGCCTCAGGCCGCGCCTCGTAGGGAACGCTGTCCCACTTCGGCCCGCCGACCGCGCCGAAGATCACGGCATCAGCCGCGAGCGCCTGCGCCATGGTCGCATCCGTGATGCTCTGCTTGCTGGCATCGTAGGCTGAGCCGCCGACGAGCCCGTCCTCGGTCGCGAAATGCGCGATACCCTGCTTGTCGAGCCAGCCGATGAGGCGTTTGACTTCCGCCATTACTTCGGGGCCGATGCCATCGCCGGGAAGAAGGAGCAGTTTGTGAGTCGCCATCGCGAGTGCCTCTTAAGCGGTTGATGCCCTGACGGGCCTGAGGAATGCGTTTCGCGCGGATTGCTAAAGCGCTCGGAGGGGATTGGCAAGCCGCCGCCGCGGCGGCACTACTCAAAGGATAATGACCCGCCATTCCTCATGCTCATGACAGCCATCCTCTTTGCGTTTGCGTCAGCGGCGTTTCTGGGTGCAGGCGTCGTCACGACCCAGTTCGGCTTGCGAACGGTCGAGCCGCTTTCCGGAACCGCGATCAGCGTCCCAACCTTCACGCTGATTTTCCTGCTGTTGTCGCCTTTCCTGTTGTGGGGGCAGCCGATCGTGTGGCGCGCGGTACCGTTGTTCGCCGCCGTCGGGCTTTTCTTTCCCGCGATGCTCACAATCCTGACATTTGCATCTAATCGCGCGCTCGGTCCGGTTGTCACGAGTGCACTAGGCAATCTTGCGCCATTGTTTTCCGTCGTCGCCGCCGTATTGCTCTTGGGCGAACCGCTGCGGCCCGCTGAATCCATCGGCCTCGTCATCGCGGTGCTCGGTGCCGTCGTCACCTCCGTTTCGCGTCCGCGCGAGCTAGGTAATTGGCGCACCTGGGCTCTGTTATTGCCGTTGACGGGCGCGGTGCTGCGGGGCATCGCGCCACCGATCGTCAAGATCGGCCTCGAGATCTGGCCGAATCCGATAGCGGCAGGGCTGATTGGCTATGTGGTATCGGCGATCGTCCTGCTGACTGTGCAACGCGTGCGGACGGGCCGCTTCACCGTCCAAGCGCCGCTGCAGGGCAAGCTATGGTTCGCGGTCACCGGCATCTGCAACGGCCTCGCAGCCCTCACGCTCTACGCCGCAGTCCAGAACGGACCGATCACGCTGGTCGCGCCGCTGCTCGCAACCTATCCGCTGGTGACGGTGGTGTTGAGCGCGCTCGTATTGTCTCATGTGCGGATCACGGTGCGCCTTGTCGCCGGCACGCTACTCACCGTATGTGGTGTTGTGCTGGTCCTGGCGGGCTAGCGTTATTGCACAGGCCGCAACGCACCCTTGCCGGTTGCTGTCTTGGCGCAAGCTGGCTTACCTGACAGAGTAATGCCGCCGGAGACCCCCGTGAATCGCTCTCATCCGACCTCGCCCGCAAACCTCGCGTGGCTGATCCTGATCCTGTCGCTCGCGCCTACGGTCGGTCTCGGCATCGGGCGCTTTGCCTATTCGCTGGTGCTGCCGGACATGCGTGACAGTCTCGACTGGTCCTATTCCGCCGCGGGCTTCATGAATACCATCAATGCGGCGGGCTATCTCGGCGGCGCCTTGATCGCAGCTTCGGTGGCGAAACGCTTCGGACTAGCGGCGAGTGCGCGCTGGGCGACGGCAGCCGCGGTCGTCTCGCTCGCATTGTGCGCGCTGACCGGCAATTTTATCGTTCTCAGTTTCGCCCGATTGCTTGTTGGAATTGCCGCGGCCATCGGATTTGTCGCCGGCGGCGCGCTGGCTGCGACGATTGCGCAATCCAACCCCGAGCGGTCGAACTTCCTGCTCAGCCTGTTTTATGCAGGACCGGGCATCGGCATTCTCTCGTCGGGTCTGGTCGCGCCGTTCGTACTGCAATACTTCGGCCCGGGATCGTGGTGGATCGTGTGGTGGGCAATGACCTTGCTCGCCATCGTGCTGACGGTACCGATGTTTCTCGCGCGATTCGATATCGAAGCGAACGGGCCGCAGACCGCGCGAGCCCGCTTCGCGATCCGTCCTGTCATCATCTTCCTCGCCGCCTACTTCCTTTTCGGCGCGGGCTACATCGCCTACATGACGTTCATGATCGCCTATGTGCGCGATGCCGGCGGCGGCGCGGCCGCACAAAGCGCGTTCTGGAGTTTGATCGGCCTCAGCGCCTTTGTGACACCGTGGATATGGCGCCACACGCTCGGCCTCGACCGCGGCGGACTCAGCATGACCATCATCCTTGGCGTCAACGCCATTGGAGCTGCGATGCCGCTGTTCGGTCACTCGCCGCTGTTACTTGGATTGTCTGCGCTGGTGTTCGGCGTCGCATTTTTTGCCGTGGTTGCCTCGACCACCGCATTCGTACGCTTTAATTATCCGTCTGAAGCATGGCCAACGGCGATCGCGGCAATGACGATCTCGTTTGGGATCGGGCAGACACTGGGCCCGATCGTGGTCGGCGCCATCACCGATGCGATGGGCAGCTTGTCCTACGCGCTGAATGTCTCCGCCGCGATGCTGGCCGTCGGCGCGATCCTGTCCGCATTCCAGCGGCCGCTTCCGCGACGCGCGCCGTCCTGAAAATTTCTACTCGATGATGCCGCAGGCGATGCGGCCGCCAGCGTTGCCGGTTGGATCGGTCTTGTAGTCGTCCGGCACCGCATGAATGACGAAAGCCGTACCATCCGGCTTCAGCACCGAATTCGGCTTGCCCTTGTCCAACGTGATCGCGGTATTGACCACTTCGAGCTTCAGTTCGCCCGAGGCAGGAACGACAAGATTGGGCATGTCGCCGGCATGGTGGCCTTCGGCCGCCATCATGCCATGCTTCTTGTTGCCGGGATTGAAATGACCGCCCGCCGACGTGAACGGCGGTTCGCATTTGCCGACGGCGTGAATATGGAATGCGTGACCGCCAGGCGGCAGGCCTTTCAGCTCGATCCGCAGCAGCACGCCATCATCGACTTGTGTGAGGCTGACGCGGCCGACATCGGCGCCCTCGGCGTTTTTCAGCATGGCCTTGGCCGACTCCGCCGAAGCCGCGGCGGCCGACACGATCAAAAGCGCGGTTGCAATCAATAAAGCACGGGCGAGCATGGCAATCTCCCTTGGCTTTTGAAATGGCGTCAGCAACAGGCATCGGAAACCGCCCGCTTATAGCAGTCACGCCCGGAGGTGGCCAGTTGGCCTCAACTGCCGCTGAAGGAATTGTAGCCCTGGTCTTCCCAGTAGCCGCCCTTGTAGTCGTTGGTGACCTCCATGGAGATCACGTATTTCGGACTCTTGAACCCGAGCTTGGTCGGCACGCGGATCTTCATCGGATAGCCGTACTTGCGCGGCAATATCTTGTCGTCGAACTTGAACGTCATCTGCGTCTGCGGATGCAGCGCGCTCTCCATATCGAGCGGGCTGTTGTAGCCATCGACATCCGCGCATTGAAACCAGCAATATTTTGCCTTGGTATCGGCGCCGACCAATTTAAGGAAATCGCGCAGCGGCGTTCCCGACCAGCTTCCGATCGCGCTCCAGCCCTCGACGCAGATGTGCCGTGTGATCTGCTTGACCTCGGGCAGCTTGTAGAGTTCGTCCAGCGTCCAGGACTTCTTGTTCTCGACCAGACCTTTGACTTCGAACTTCCAGGTCTTGCCGTCCACATCGGGCGCGTCTTCTTCGGCATAGTAGCCGTTGAACGGAAACGGCCGCGTGATGTCGGCTTCGGTATACGTCGGCGCCAGCGTGTTCGGATTGAAGATCGCCGCCTG
>JBEPUM010000184.1:0-6680 GCA_041691515.1 Pseudomonadota bacterium
AGGACGCGGAATGCCAACTTTTTCTCAGAGCTTGGAACAATCCCTGCATCGAGCGCTCGCGATAGCGAACGAGCGGCATCATCAGTATGCAACGCTTGAGCATTTGTTGCTATCGCTGATCGACGACTCGGATGCGGCGGCGGTGATGCGAGCTTGCAGCGTCGATCTCGACAAGCTGCGCACCAGTCTTGTCAATTATCTCGAAACTGAATTCGAGAATCTGGTCACGGACGGTGCCGACGACGCCAAGCCGACGGCTGGCTTCCAGCGCGTGATCCAGCGCGCGGTGATTCACGTTCAATCATCCGGCCGCGAGGAGGTGACAGGTGCAAACGTGCTGATCGCGATCTTCGCGGAGCGCGAAAGTCATGCTGCCTATTTCCTGCAGGAGCAGGACATGACGCGCTACGACGCGGTGAACTACATCAGCCACGGCATCGCCAAGCGTCCTGGCGTGTCCGAAGCGCGTCCGGTGCGCGGCGTCGATGAGGAGACCGAATCGAAGACCGGCGACGACGCCAAGAAGAAGGGCGACGCGCTCGAGACCTATTGTGTCAACCTCAACAAGAAGGCGCGCGACGGCAAAATCGATCCGGTGATCGGGCGGAACGCCGAGATCAGCAGGGCGATTCAGGTGCTGTGCCGCCGCCAGAAGAACAATCCGTTGTTCGTCGGCGAAGCCGGCGTCGGCAAGACCGCGATCGCCGAAGGACTTGCGAAGCGCATTGTCGACAGCGAAGTGCCCGAGGTGCTTAGCACTGCGACCGTATTCTCTCTTGATATGGGAACGTTGCTGGCCGGCACGCGCTATCGCGGCGATTTTGAAGAGCGGCTGAAGCAGGTGCTCAAGGAACTCGAAGCGCACCCAAGTGCGATCCTGTTCATTGATGAAATCCACACCGTCATTGGTGCGGGCGCCACCTCCGGCGGCGCAATGGACGCGTCGAATTTGCTCAAGCCGGCGTTGGCATCGGGAACGATCCGTTGCATGGGCTCGACCACCTACAAAGAATACCGGCAGCATTTCGAAAAGGATCGCGCGCTGGTGCGCCGGTTCCAGAAGATCGACGTCAACGAGCCGACGGTCGATGACGCTATCGCCATCCTCAAGGGCCTCAAGCCGTACTTCGAAGAGTATCACAAGCTGAAGTACACCAACGATGCCATCGAGGCGGCGGTGCAGTTGTCGTCGCGCTACATTCACGACCGCAAGTTGCCCGACAAGGCGATCGATGTGATCGACGAGTCCGGCGCTGCGCAGATGCTGGTTGCTGAAAACAAGCGCAAGAAGACCATTGGCATCAAGGAAATCGAAACAACGATCGCGACGATGGCGCGGATACCGCCGAAGAGCGTGTCGAAGGACGATGCCGAGGTGCTGAAGCATCTGGAGCAGACGCTGAAGCGCGTCGTGTTCGGACAAGACAAAGCGATCGACGCGCTGTCGGCGTCGATCAAGTTGGCGCGCGCTGGCCTGCGCGAACCGGAGAAGCCGATCGGCTCCTACCTGTTCTCCGGTCCGACCGGCGTCGGCAAGACCGAGGTTGCAAAGCAGCTTGCGGCGTCGCTCGGCGTTGAGCTGATTCGCTTCGACATGTCCGAATACATGGAGCGCCACACGGTCTCGCGGCTGATCGGCGCGCCTCCGGGCTATGTCGGCTTCGATCAGGGCGGATTGCTGACCGACGGCGTCGATCAGCACCCGCACTGCGTGGTGTTGCTCGACGAAATCGAGAAGGCTCATCCGGATCTCTACAACGTGCTGTTGCAGATTATGGATCACGGCCGGTTGACGGATCACAATGGCAAGCAGGTCAACTTCCGCAACGTGATCCTGATCATGACCACCAACGCGGGTGCGGCCGATATGGCGCGTCAGGCCTTCGGTTTCACGCGCAGCAGGCGGGAAGGGGACGACCACGAAGCGATCAACCGGCAGTTCGCACCAGAATTCCGCAATCGGCTCGATGCCATCGTCTCATTCGCGCATCTCAACACCGATGTGATCGGCATGGTGGTCGAGAAGTTCGTGCTTCAGCTTGAAGCGCAGCTTGCCGATCGTGAAGTGACGATTGAATTGTCCGAGCCCGCCAAGGCCTGGCTGATCCAGCATGGCTATGACGAGCAGATGGGCGCCCGGCCGATGGCGCGGGTCATTCAGGAGCACATCAAGAAGCCGCTGGCGGATGAAGTGTTGTTCGGCAAGCTCAAGGGCGGCGGCCACGTCCGCGTTGTCCTGGTCAAGGATGAAGCGGTCGCAGGCGTCGATCTTGAAAAGATCGGCTTCGAATACCTCGATGGACCGGTCACGCCCAAGCCGGAGAAGCTTCCGGGCACCCGTAAGCGGACCCCGCCGCGCAAACCGAAATCCGGCGGTTCCGGCGGCGGCGGTTCGAAGGGCCCGGCGTCAAAGGGACCGCTCGTCAAGGTCTGAGGGACCATCAATCCAAGACAAATGGCCGGCGCCTCGTAGGTGCCGGCCATTTTTGTTTAGATTGAAGAATTGTCGATGGGATCGGATCAATTTCCAAGAAGCTCGTTGATGCGCTGCTGGAGCTGCCGCTTCTTCTTCTCGCTGATCCTGAGCCGTTCCTCGAGATCGGATACGGGAGCCCGGATGATCGTCTCGTCACTGAAGGCGACGCCAACGAAATTGTCACGCAGCCACACTATTCTGGCTAGAAACGAACGCCCCTTCCGCATAATGGTCAGTGCGATCTTCTCTCCCGGAGAGATTTTTCCCTTATCGAATTCGATTTGAGCACCGTGCGCGGACAGGTTGCGAACCACGCAATCCCTGGTGGTCTGGCCGTCGTCCATACTGGCAACGCCGCCGTAAATCACCTTGTCGCGTGCGCTTTCGCGGCGTTCGATCATGGTCCATGCCCCGTATTGAAGGAGGCGGACTGTATCGGGGTTCCCAGGGGATGGAAGGCCGCCATGGACGATATGACAAGTTAACGTAAACCGGCCATTCCGGAAGGCGCACGCATTTCGCCGGAGTTATGCCTCATTCGAGGCTTCGTGCGCTCAGGCGGCGGTCTCCCGAAGTCCGCGCGCAATCTCCTTCTGGGCGTCGAACTCGCGCCGCCGTCGCGCCAGTTCTTCGGCGCTCATCAAAGCCACGTTGTTGTAGTCGCGCTTCCAGGACGCGTCCTCGCTCCAGCGCAGCGGCGACTGGACCGTGGTCTGCGGAGCTGGTGCGGATTCCAGCACCTTCAAAGCCAGTTCGAGCGTGAATGCTTGCGACTCCACATCGTGCGGCTTGCCCGCCGAATTGCCCAGCGGAAAATCGCTGAACAGGAAGCGCGGAACGGCGGCGTGCTCGACGATGTCTTTCGCACACCCCATCACGACGGTGGAAATACCGTTGGCTTCCAGATGCCGCGCGACGAGGCTGATCGTCTGATGGCAGACCGGGCAGTTCGGCACCAATATAGCGGCATCGATGTCGTCGGCGCGGCATCGTGCAAGGATGTCCGGGGCATCGGTCTCGATGGTCACGCGATGGCTGCGGTTGGTCGGTGCGCCGAAGAAATGCGGCGCGACCTCTCCGATCCGTCCGGCTGCGGCGAGGCGTTTCAGCTGCGGCAGTGGAAACCATGTGCCGCTATCGTCGGCCGTGGTGTGAATGCGGTCGTAGGCGATATGCGAAATACGGAGGTCATGCTCGGCTGCGATGTCGCCGGCATAGACCTGATAGAATTTAGCGCCGCCATTGTATTTCGCACCCGGGCCCTGATCGCCCTTGGCCGGATCGAACGGCGCGGCCGTCGTGATGATGGCCACGCGGGAGTTGGCCATCGGCTTCGTGAGGGGTTGGAATGGTGCGCTCGTGTAGTGCGCCCAGCGATAGGGGGTATCGTAGCCGATCGCCAAATAGTATGCGCGGGTGCGCGCCATGTAAGGGATCGGCGCATCGTCATCGGATGCAAAACCGAGATGCTCGTCGGCCGGTGCGGTCATGCCTTGCGCTCCCATATGTGCGCCATCATTCTGTGATAGCTAGATCATCGGTTCCATGTGTCAAGCGCTGCCCGCAGACAACTGATATGACATCACGCCTGATTGTTCTCGTGCGATGCGCGGTGACCTTGATGCTGTTTGGGCCGCATTCCGTACTTGCGCAGGTCGGCTTTGAAACGGAGGCCGATTTCGCATCGGCTGCGACGACAGGTCAGGATACGCGGGAAGCGGTCTGTCTGATGATTGAATCGGCGGCAAAGGCCGAAAACCTGCCGCTGGAATTTTTTGCCCGTGTGATCTGGCAGGAGAGCCGGTTTCAGTCCGACGCCGTCGGACCGTTGACCCGCAGTGGCCAGCGCGCGCAGGGCATCGCGCAGTTCATGCCGGGAACGGCGAACGAGCGGCGGCTGCTCGACCCGTTCGATCCGGTTCAAGCTCTGCCGAAATCGGCTGAGTTCCTGAATGAGTTGCGCGAAAAATTCGGCAATCTGGGATTGGCGGCCGCAGCCTATAACGCAGGACCTCGCCGTGTGCAGGACTGGCTGGACGGCAAGGGATCGATGCCGTTCGAGACACGTGACTATGTCATCGCCATTACGGGGTCGTCGATCGAGGACTGGGCAGCGATGGAGAAGGGCGGCAAGCCGCCGGATCACGCACCCGCGTCGTCGAACTGTCGGGAACTGATGGCGCTGCTGAAACGCGCGCCCAATCCCTTCGTCTCTCAACTCGAACAGCGTGTAAAACTTGGCGCGGACCGCCCCTGGGGTGTGCAACTCGCCGCCGGCTTCAATCGCGACCGGGCGCTGGCGACCTATGCACGCGCGATGAAGCGCCTGAGTGTGGTGATCGGCGACCGCGATCCAAGCCTATTAGGTTCGGTGTGGCGCAGCCGTGGCACCCGCACGTTCTATCAAGTGCGGATCGGGGAGGAAACGCGAAACGGCGCCAACGATCTCTGTAATCGTATCCGGCACGCTGGCGGCGCCTGCCTCGTGCTGCGAAACATGCGGGTGAAGGGGTAGATCAATATCCGGTGCTGAGTTGCTCGACACGTAAACGCAGCATCTTGTTGGCGCGCTCGCTGGCGCGGATGCGCAGCGCCACGTCTAACGGGACCGTGCCGTTAAGGTGTCTCGGATTCCGGAAAACAAGCCCGGCTTCTTGCTCCCGGCGCCAGACGATCCGCGCCAGAAAGGCGACGCCGCGCCGTTCGATCGTGATGTCGAGTTCGTCAGGCAGGATAGCTCCTTCATTGGTTTCAATCTTGGCGCCTGCCAGCGTGAAATTGCGCACAATGCAATCGAGCGTTGATTTGCGATCGTTGAAAGCGAGGCGACCGCCGTAATAAACGCGCCCGCGAAAGTCTTGCCGTTGCTCCAGCATGTCTGCTTCCCTCAATTAGTTCTCGCCAACTCTACCTTAGGTGGTATCACGGGAAAAAAGGGCGAGCTGTGTAAACCATTTGTTAAGGTAAATCCGCCCATCGCCCTGTTTTAGGCGCTCGCACTAGACGCTCACTCTTTCCCGGACTCCCGTGCCGCTCCCCGCTCTCGACTCCCAGACATGGAAAAGTCCCCCGCGCGTATTCGCATGGGGGATGCGTTCGGTCGGCTCGACGGTGCTGGCGCTGGTTTTGTTCGCGACCTATCTCGGGATCGGCGCGCTAGCACATGACTCCCGCTTCAGCCTCGGCTGGGTGCTGGCGAGCACGGCGCTGGTCTGGGCCGGGCCTGCGCAGATCATCCTGATTTCCACCCTCGGCTCAGGTGCGACAGCAGTGCAGGCCGCGCTTGCTGTCACAGTCAGCGCCATCAGACTGTTTCCCATGGTGGTGTCGGTCTTGCCGCTCCTGCGCACGCCAACGACCAAACGCCGCCATCTGATTTTGCCGACGCATTTCATTGCTGTGACGTTGTGGGTCGAATGCTATCGCCTGCTGCCGCAGGTCCCGCGTGAACGGCGCGTGGTCTTTACCTGTGGGCTCGGCATCGGTCTCGTGCTGGTGTGCCTGACCGCCACCACCGTCGGATACATGCTGGCGGCCAACCTGCCGGAGGCGCTCGCAGCCGCGATCCTGCTGCTGACGCCCCTCGCGTTTCTGCTTTCGACCGCGCGGAACGCCAAACATCTTGTGGACGTACTAGCGCTGCTGCTCGGTCTTGCGCTCTATCCGCTGGTCAGTCTGCTGAACACCGGCGTCGATATTCTCATCAGCGGCCTGTCGGCAGGCACCATCGCCTTCGGCGTCCACTGGTGGAGGAGGCGCACGTGAGCGATTTCATCGGCGATTGGCATGCGCTGCTGCTGCTCGTGTTCGCGGGGTTTCTGCCGAATGAGATTTGGCGGATGTTTGGGTTGTGGTTTGGCGGCGGCATCGATGAGGGATCGGAACTGCTGGTATGGGTGAGGGCGGTCGCGACCGCGATTCTCGCCGGCGTGATCGCGCAGATTCTCGTCTTTCCGCCGGGCGCGCTGGCGAGCGTGCCGGCTTTCCTGCGCTATGGCGCGGTGGCTGCGGGCTTCGCGGCGTTTCTCGCCGGTCGAAAGTCGATTTTGATAGGCGTGGTCTGCGGCGAGATTGTTATGCTTGGTGGCGAGTGGTGGCTCGGACCGTGACGGCATGACATCGAGGGAGTGGTGGCAATGGTTCGTGAAAGCGAAATACGTGCAGGCGAAGTTGTGGTGGAGCCGCCAAAGGCGAAAGACGCCGG
>JBEPUM010000185.1:0-6663 GCA_041691515.1 Pseudomonadota bacterium
CCCCCCATTTCCTGACCTGATCAAGTTGACGCGGTGCTGCGCCCCTCAAGGGCACGCGCACCTGTGGCTCATCGTCAGTTCAGGAAAGTATTATGTCAGCGCAGATTGGGGCGACTTCCGCCGTTCGTTCGGTGGTGGGCGGATTATTCGATATCAGGTTTGGGGCCCTTGCGGGGGTGGTTTTCGCGGCAACGATGCTTGGCGGCTGCATGCTGCCTGCGGCGCCGCTGGTCGGTGCGGATCCCGCAGATCCCGGCGCGAAGGTAGCCGGCGTCGGCTATCGGTCGAGCATCGCGCCTTACACCAGCTTTCGTCCGGCGGCGCCTTCTGGCTGGACCGAACAGAACCAGCGCGTCGCTCCAACTCCCAAGCCTGGCCAGTAGGAGCGCGCCATGACACACATCGTTTACGTCGAACACCGCCGGTCGCTTCCAGCAGCCCCTTGCAGACATCGCGCGATATTGGTGGTCTCGATCTCACTTTTGCTTTCCGGTTGCGCCTCGTTTTCGCCGGATGGCGGCATGACGACCGTGGCCGACATCGCCGGCAGCACGATCCAAAAGGACGTGATCGCGATCCGCTCCGTGGACGACGCGCAGCGTGCGGACGACAGCGTTAAGCGTCTGCTGCATCGGACACTCAATGTGGAAACCGCGGTTCAGATCGCGTTGCTGAACAATCGCGGGCTTCAGGCGTCGTACAACGAACTGGCGCTTGCCGAAGCCGATCGTGTTCAGGAAAGCCTGCCGCCCAATCCGACGTTCTCGATCTCGCGCATTTCGGGTAACGGCGCCACCGAGATCGAGCGCCAGGTCGTGGGAGACATCCTCGCACTTGCGACGCTACCGTTCCGAACCGAGATCGCGAAGCAGCGTTTCCATGAGGCGCAGCTTCGCGCCGGGCTGGAAACACTCCGTCTTGCTGCCGATGTCAGACGTGCCTACTACCGCGCGGTTGCCGCAAACGAACTGGTCGGACTTCTCAGCGACGCCAAGGCCACCGCCGAATCCACCGCGCAGTTGTCCAAGAAGCTGGGCGAAACCGGCTCCCTCAACAAGCTCGATCAGGCGCGGGAGCAGGTCTTCTATGCGGAAACCACCGCAGACCTTGCGACGCTGCGTCAAGAAGCAACGAGTTCGCGCGAAGCTCTGGCGCGCCTGTTGGGCCTGTGGGACGGCGATCTCAACTTCAAATTGCCGAACCATTTGCCGGTTTTGCCGCCGCGTCCGCGGGCGTTGCCGCGCATCGAGGTCGATGCCGTTGAACATCGTATCGATCTGCAAATCGCCCGCATCGAACTCGACGCGCTCGCGAAATCCCTGAACCTCACCGAAGCCAGCCGGTTCGTGACGATGCTCGATATTGCCGGCATCGACCGCAAAACCCGAGATCCAGAGAGCGCTCCATTCCGCGAGCGCGGATTTGACATCCAGTTCCAGGTTCCGATCTTCGACGGCGGCGAGGTGAGGGTCCGGCAGGCCGCGGAGACCTACAACCAGGCCTTCAATCGTCTGACCGAGAAAGCCATCAATGTCCGGTCGGAAGCGCGCGACGCTTACCGCAGCTACCGCTCATCCTATGACATCGCCAGCCAGTATCAGCGCGAGGTCCTGCCGCTACGCAAGATCATCACCGAAGAGATGCAACTGCGCTTCTCGAGCATGCAGGTCGACGTCTTCGCGCTGCTGACGGAAGCACGTCAACGCATTGCCTCGTTGCGCGCGGCTATCGAAGCCAAGCGCGCTTTTTGGTTCGCGCAGTCCGACCTGCAAACTGTCGTTAACGGCGGCGGTAGCGAAGAAGGTCAAACGAAATCTCCGACGAGCACCGCCCAGGCGGGCGGCAACGGCGGCCATTAAAGGAGACCAAAATGTTATCGCGCAGAGAATTTCTCGGCACCGCCGCACTGGTAAGCGCAACGGCGGTGAGCGGCCGTGTCCAGGCGGCGAATATTCCCGAAGCTCCGATAATGGACAAAGCGACGATGCAGCCGCCGCTTCATCCGTCGAGCGGCCCGGATTACCACCCGGTGGTGACGCTCAACGGCTGGTCCCTGCCGTGGCGCATGAACGGCGACTGGAAGGAATTCCATCTCGTCGCCGAACCGGTGGTGCGTGAGTTCGCGCCCGGCATGAAGGCCTTCCTGTGGGGCTACAACGGCCAGGCTCCGGGCCCGACCATCGAGGCCGTGGAGGGCGACAAGGTGCGCATCTTCGTCACCAACAAACTGCCGGAACATACCACCGTGCATTGGCACGGCATGATCGTGCCGAACGGCATGGACGGCGTCGGCGGTCTCAATCAGCCGCACATCAAACCCGGTCAGACCTTCGTCTACGAATTCGAGATGCGGAACAGCGGGACTTTCATGTACCACCCGCACTCCGACGAGATGGTTCAGATGGCGATGGGCATGATGGGAATGATCGTCGTGCATCCACGCGACGCTACTTTTCGTCCCGTCGACCGCGACTTTGTCTTCATCATGAGCACCTACGACATCGATCCCGGCACCTATCTGCCCAAAGTCTCCGAGATGACCGATTTCAACATGTGGACCTGGAACAGCCGCGTCTTCCCGGGAATCGATGTGTTGCCGGTTCGTTTGGGGGATCGTGTGCGTGTGCGCATGGGCAATCTTTCCATGACAAGCCATCCGATCCATTTGCACGGTCATCATTTCGCGGTCACCTGCACGGACGGAGGGTGGATTCCCGAAAGCGCGCAGTGGCCAGAGACCACCGTCAATGTCCCCGTTGGCGCCGTCCGCGCCTTCGACGTCGTGGCGGACAATCCCGGCGACTGGGCGTTTCATTGTCACAAGTCGCATCACACCATGAACGCGATGGGACACAATGTTGCGAACATGATCGGCGTGTCGCCCAAGGATTTAGCCAAAGCGGTCGGAAAGCTCGCGCCGGACGCGATGGCGATGGGGTCGACGGGAATGGCAATGGGCGGGATGGAAATGCCGATGCCCGACAACACCCTGATGATGATGACCGGAGCGGGACCATTCGGTCCGATCGAAATGGGCGGGATGTTTACCGTCATGAAGATCCGCGAGGGGCTTGCGCGCGACGATTACAGCGATCCCGGTCCATACAAGTATCCCGAAGGCACGATCGCCCACGTGGTCGATGCGCCCGCCGGCCAGGCACCGCGTCAAACCGGTCCCAAGAAGACCGGTCAGCCCGATGAGATGAAGGGCATGAAGGGGATGAAAGGCATGGACATGAAGGGAATGAAGGGCATGTAGGCGCTTGCTTTTAAGATCGTCACCAAATGTTCGACCGCCACCAGCTCAAAGGAAAGAAAATGAAGCTCACAAAACTCGCATTCGCCGTCCTCACGCTTTTGCTCTCTGCTCCGCTCGCCGCCTCTGCGCAGGATGCGATGGTGAGGGGCGAAGTCAAGAAGGTCGACGCTGCAGGCGCAAAGATCACCATGACCAGCGGTCCGATCAAGAGTCTCGGTATGGAGGCCGACAACATGACGATGGTTTTCCGCGTCCAGGATCCCGCGATGCTGAAGCAAGTGAAGTCCGGCGACAAGGTGCGGTTCGCAGCGGAAAAGGCCAGCGCCGGATTCACGATCACCAAACTGGAGAAGTCAAAGTAGCACGCAAGAACGTCCCCCGACCTGCCAACTCCAACCCGCGAGGGCAATCATGATAGCGCTTCCCTACGACTATTACCTGATCGCCTGGTTTGTTCTCGCGGCCGGCTCGACGGCCTACGTCGCGTTCGACCAGTTCAACGGCAACCCCGAGCCGACGGTGATGAAGTGGGGCTTCATCCTTGTCACGCTCTATATGGGGCCGTTCGGACTTCTGCTGTACGTGCTTGCGGACAAAGAGCCACATCCCGGTGAACATGAGCAGTTCACGTCGCCGCTTTGGAAGCAGGGCGTCGGAAGCACCATCCACTGCGTCGCGGGGGACGCGACCGGCATCATACTGGCCGCGGTCGTGACGGCGTCGCTCGGACTGCCGATGTGGATCGACCTGATCGTCGAATACATCGCCGGGTTTTCGTTCGGGCTGTTCATCTTCCAGTCGCTCTTCATGAAGAAGATGATGGGCGGCACCTACTGGAAGAACGTGCGCAAGAGCTTCATGCCCGAGTTCATCAGCATGAATGCCATGATGGCCGGAATGGCGCCGACCATGAGCCTGCTGATGATGGGACGCGACATGCGGGCCATGGATCCGCTCGAGCTGGTCTTTTGGGGCGTGATGTCCCTGGGCGTCATGGTCGGCTTTTCGACGGCCTATCCGTTCAACGTCTGGATGGTGAAGAAGAAGGTCAAGCACGGCCTGATGACGGTGCGTCCCGGCGAAGAAGCGAAAGGGAACGCAACGAAAGCACACGAAGCTCACGAAGGCCCGCAGGTGGCGAATAAGTCTGACGGGAAAAAAACGTCCCACCATCAAATGGGTGGCGACGCAACGCCGCCGCAGTTGGCTGCGCTCGCCGGCGTGACCGGATTCCTCCTGATATCCGGAATGGTCATACCCGGCTTCTCGGTGAATCTCGGTCTCAGCGCCCGCGATGTGGACGCCTCCATTATGCCGCCCGGCATGATCAACACTTTCGATTTGCCGGGGGAAGCCATGAAAGATATGGCCGCTGTGAAGCCGAGGCAAGTTACCTACACTGCTCCACGCGATGCGAACGGCGACCAGGTGTTGCAGCCGCGGATCGAGAACGGCGTCAAAGTCTTCGACCTGGAAGCTTCCATCATCCGCTGGAACATCCTGCCCGATGTCGCGGTCGATGCCTACGCTTACAATCATCAGGTGCCGGGTCCGCGGTTACAGATGACCGAGGGCGATCACGTCCGCATCAACTTTCACAACAATCTTCCGGAATCCACCACCGTCCACTGGCACGGGCTGATCGTGCCGAACGAAATGGATGGCCCGGCAAACATCACGCAGCAACCGGTGCCTCCGGGCGGTTCCTACACATATGAATTCACGGTTGGACAAAGCGGAACCTATTTCTACCACAGCCACGATCACCCGGACCGCCAGCAGGCGCTCGGGCTCTACGGTGCATTGCTGATTGCGCCCAAGGATCCATCGACCGAAGTGAAAGCCGATCTGGACTACACGATCCAGTTGCAGGAATGGCTGAAGCGCGAATGGCTGACATATCCGGCCATGTCGATGGAAGGAGCGATGCCCAACTACTTCACCATCAACGGCAAGGCCTATCCCTCGACCGATACGATTCCGATGAAGGTCGGCCAGACCATCAAGATCCGATTCATCGGAACCAACACCAACTTCGTGCATCCGATGCACATCCACGGCGGTCCATTCGAGGTGGTCGCGGTCGATGGCGTGACACTGCAGCAGAGCGCACGGTATCAGGCCGACACCGTCAATGTCGGTCCGGGACAGCGCTATGACGTAATCTGGACCGCGCGGAAGCCGGGCAAATGGCTGGTGCACTGTCACATCCCGCATCACACCGCGAACAATAACGTCGAACAGCACGGCGGCGGCGGGCTGATGCTGGTTCTGAATGTTCAATGACCGGTGGAGTGGGTTTTGCGGTTTCTGCCAAATTGGCCGCATCCACTTCAAAGGTTGTCACAGAACAAAGCCGCCCGCTTGCAGGCGGTCCTATCGAACGAAGTATAGATTGAGAAGGAAGTCTTCGAAATGACCAAAGTGATTGGCGCCACGATCCTCGCAGTCGTGATCGTGCTGGTGGGAGCCGCGGCCTTCATGTTTTCGGGCGCCTACGACGTCGGGGCTGATACCCCGCATTGGGCGTTGACCAGAAAAGCCATCGAAATCGTTCGCGACCGTGCCATTGCCGTCCGGGCGAACGATATCCAGGTCCCCGACCTGACGGGCGAGCAACTGATCCTGAAAGGCGCGGGACAATATGCTGCGATGTGCGCAAACTGTCATCTGGCGCCCGGCAAATCCGAATCAGAAATCCGGCCAAGCCTCTATCCGAAGCCGCCGAAACTCGCCGAGCATCCTCTCGATCCCAAAACCGTGTTCTGGGTCACCAAGCACGGCCTGAAGATGAGCGGAATGCCGGCGTGGGGACTCGGCCACGACGATGCGACACTCTGGAGCATCGTCGCGTTCGTCGGAAAATTACCGGGAATGTCGCCTCAGCAATACAAGGACATCGTCGCAAAAGCGCCTCCTGACGAAGAGATGGAGTCCATCGACCAAGATTATGGTCACTCGCACGAGCACAATAGCGGACATCAAGAACACAACGCAGACCCGCCGAAGGAAGCCGGTCCAAAACCTGGCCATCATCATTGACAGTTGGGAGGCCGAGGGACACGACGAAATCATCAAGGCATGGAACGGATGACGACCAGTTGTTCGACCCCGCGCCAACGGGTTTTGATGGTGGGTGGGCATCTGTTCACCGAGCCCCGCAACATTTTGCAAAACCTCGACCGTCGGTCGCACTCCTGACGTGAGTCGGGAGTTATTCAACTTGAGTCCATTCTAACCTGTCCGAAATGCGCTCATCAGGCCTCGGAAACGATGCCCGCGGAGGCTTGTCAGTCCTTCTACGACTGGAAAGGCTGCGGGGAGAGGCTTAAGGCGCTCCCGGTGACCGGGCAGGTGTCGCGGACGGCGAACCGGTGGTTGTCTTCGCTAACTTCCTGATCGAC
>JBEPUM010000186.1:0-6615 GCA_041691515.1 Pseudomonadota bacterium
GGAGTTGCGTGCTTTCCTGACATCCGCCGGACGTTTATGCTGATGTCATGCAAGACGCTGCCGAGCGTATCGTCGATCTGTATGATCGTCACGCGCTGAACTGGGACAAGGCGAGGGGGCGAAAGCTGATCGAGCGAACATGGCTCGACCGGTTTCTATCCTTGTCGCGCAAGGGCGATGTCGTGCTCGACATTGGCTGCGGCTCCGGTGAACCGATCTCGCGCTATGTGATCGAGAGCGGGCGCAGGGTCATCGGCGCCGATTCATCGCCTGCAATGATCAGCCTCTGCAAGGCTCGATTTCCCCACGAGACATGGATCGTTGCCGACATGCGATCGCTCGCTCTTGATCGGCGTGCGAACGGTATCCTCGCATGGGATAGTTTCTTCCACCTTCGGCAGAACGATCAGCGCAAGATGTTTTCGATCTTCCGGAGGCACGCTGCGCCGAAAGCCGCGCTGATGTTCACGAGCGGGCCAAGCGAGGGAGAGGCGATCGGATCCTACGAAGGCGAGCCGCTGTATCACGCCAGCCTGTCGCAAGAAGAGTATCGATCGCTGCTCGATCGCGAGGATTTCGACGTCGTATCCTTCGCCGCCGAGGATCAGGATTGCGGCGGTCATACGATTTGGCTCGCGCAACTCCGTTAGCCCCGGCGTCGTATCTCTTAACAAAACCTCAATGAACACGGGCGGTTATGGTGAACCCTTTGTTAAGCGTCGTGGTTTATTTTCTATGACAGTGGCACCGCGTCACGGTGTCGTTGCAAGTTGCGTAAGCCGGAAACACCATGATCGTTCGGCAGTTCATCAGTTGGGTACGTACCGCTCCCGCAGGCGAGCGAGCGGAAGCGACACGAGCTTTGGCCCGCGCCTGGCTCATCTCCGACTTGTCGGATGACGACCGCGCGGCCGCCGAGGGCGGGCTTCTCATGCAACTGGATGATCCGTCACCGCTGGTTCGCCAGGCCATGGCCGAGGTTTTCGCGCGCAGCGCGTCCGCGCCGGCGGCGATTGTCCAGGCGCTTGCAGTGGATCAGTCTTCGGTTGCACTCCCGATACTCGAACATTCGCCGCTCCTGATCGATGCCGATCTGGTCGATCTCGTCGCGACCGGCAACTGCGAAGCGCAATGTGCCATCGCGCGGCGCGCCATCGTGCCGGTATCGATCTGCGCGGCCATCGCCGAGGTCGGCTCGGCGTCCGCAGCCCTTGAACTCATCGAAAATCCGGGCGCCGATCTGGCGCCGTTGTCATGGGACCGTATCGTCGAACGGCACGGCCATCTCGCGGCGATACGCGAATCGATGCTGGCGCTCGATGACTTGCCATCAGCCACGCGGCTCGCGCTGGTCGCAAAACTCTCCGATACCTTGGCGCAGCTCGTCGTTGCGCGGAACTGGCTCAGCGCCGATCGCGCCGGACGGGCAGTCGGTGAAGCCCGGGATCGCTCCACGGTCAACATCGCAGCGCGCTCGCGCGGCGAGGACCTGTGCGGTTTGATCGGGCATCTGCGCGCCACCGGGCAATTGACGGCTGGATTGATCCTGCGCGCGCTGC
Source organism: Pseudomonadota bacterium (assembly GCA_041691515.1). Classification (GTDB taxonomy): domain Bacteria; phylum Pseudomonadota; class Alphaproteobacteria; order Rhizobiales; family Xanthobacteraceae; genus Nitrobacter. Next base: position 1,560 of record JBEPUM010000186.1, read on the forward strand.
TCTCGGGCAATCTCGACTTGTTCGATCAGGCGCTGGTGGAATTGTCAGGCCTGCCTCTGAGCCGGGTCACTGCGCTGGTCCATGACCGAGGCGGCGCGAGCTTAGCTGCGCTGCTGACGCGCGCGGGCTTGCCGGAATCCACATTCCCGGCATTTCGTGCTGCGCTGGAAGCCAGCGACGAGATCGGCTTTGTCGGCACCGTCGGCGGTGCGACACGGCTACGCCGCCGCATGGTCGAGCGCGTCCTTACGATGTGCGAAACCGCGCCGACCGAAGTCTCTGAACCTCTTCTGATCCTGTTGCGGCGCTTCGCAACCGAATCGGCGCGCGAAGAGGCTCGCGTATTCTGCGATGAACTCGTCGCAGAGGCGTCCGCTGAGCCTGAGCACAGCGAACTGCTGTCCTATGAGGACCAACCCGAGCCCGAACTCTACGAAACTCAGCTCGTCGAGCCCCAATTTTCTGAACTTCAAATTTCTGAGCCCGAACTTTTCGAGCCCGAATTTTCCGAACCCGAATCGTTTGAACCAGCGCCCTACCAAGCCTGGCATCGCGAGCCATTGTGGTCATCTGACTCCCAGTCCATTGACCGCCAATCCGACGAGCCCGAACTCCAGCAGTTCCGCCGCCGCGAACCACTGCTCAGCGATTTGCTCGCGGCAGCGTAGCCGCGCGCGAAATCTCCGCCGTCCCTGCGAACGTAGGGACCCATACGTCGCGGATTCGCAGACGGGAAATGGGCGATCAGGCTAACCAACGAAAGCTTGGTGAATATGGGTCCCTGCGTTCGCAGGGACGACCGGTATTATTCCGCCGGCGCGATGCTCGGTGCGAGGATAGCCTCAAGATGCTCGGGGCGGTCGCGGTTGACGACCGTGAGATACTCGTCGGCGACGCCACGCAGTTTGCGGCTGAGTTCTTTCGCCATGGCCGCTGTGCCGACGCCCGCATGCTCGCGTATGATTGCCTGAATCGCGTTGATGTGATGAGCGATCAGGTCGGCGGGTACCCGGTTGAAATCCGGAGCATGTTCGATGATGCGGCAGAGGCTTTCGGCGGCGACGGCGGCGAGGGGATAGCCGAAGGTGGCGGCGTCGCCCTTGATGTCGTGCGCGGCGCGGAACAGCTCGTCCCGCGCGGCGATCGTCAGTCCGTCCTTGAGAATGACGGCGTGGGCCGCGGCAAGCCGGTCGCACTCGATGGCCATCCAGTTCGCGAATTCATCGGAGAGACCGGCGAGCGCCTTTTCCGCGCGCGCGACCGGGTCATCGAAGCTCTTTTCGTCGACAAGCCGCATCACCTTGCGCAGCGGATTGGGCTGCGTGATGACGTGATGGTCGGCGAAGGCCTGGACCTTGAGCGCGGGAGGTTTTTCCGTCGGCATGATCTCTGCGCCTCGTTATCCGGGAGCCCGGGCCTTATCCAGTAGCGATGGCTGCGCAATCACTTCGGGCTCCGCGCCGCTGCGGCGTTCCGGGCCGATATAGGAATTGTTGGTGTTGCGGCGGCGATCGGGACCGAAGTAGTTTTTGGTTTTGATGAACGGCCGTGGCGACACCACGACATTCAGAATGCGCTGATAGAGCCCCTTGGCGGAAATCGGCTTCGCGAGAAATTCGGTGACGCCGGCATCGCGCGCGACGGTCACGCGGCGCTTCTCCGAGTGGCCCGTCAGCATGATTATCGGGGCGAACGGATTGCCCTTGGAATCCGGCTGGCGAATCATCTGCGCCAGTTCGATGCCGTCGAAAATAGGCATCGACCAGTCGGTGATGACGATGTCGGGCACGTAATGGCTGTACATCTCGAGGGCGGTGGCACCGTCCTCGGCCTCGTAGACTTCGCGCGCGCCGAATGAATGCAGCAGCGTGCGCAGAATGCGGCGCATGTGTGCGTTGTCGTCGCAGACGAGAAATCGCAGCTTGTTGAAGTCGATGCCGTACATGGCTGGAACGGACCCGGTGACGTCGGTATACCCGGCGTTAACTATATGCCGGCGTCGTTAACGAATGGTTGCCGGAGTGGTGGTTCAAAAGTTCGCTTCACTGTCGCCGCGTCCGGAAGGCCAAATACTGATCAGGTGGGAGCTTTTGGGCCGATTTAGGTGTCCAGAAGGGGCGCGCCGCTAATATCCGAACTGCTCGCTCAGGATTCGCTCTTCCAGGCTGTGGCCGGGATCGAACAGCATCCGCATCGAAATGGTCTTGTCGGAGAGAACCTCGACGCGGCGGACGTTGCGGGCTTCGTCGTGGTCGGCGACGGCTGCGACCGGGCGCTTGTCGCCCTCGAGAACTTCGATGACGACAAAGGCGGTGTTCGGAAGCAGGGCGCCGCGCCAGCGCCGCGGACGGAAGGCGCTGATCGGTGTCAGCGCCAGCAGCGCGGCGTTGATCGGCAGGATCGGACCCTGCGCCGACAGATTGTAGGCGGTCGATCCGGCCGGGGTCGCAACCATCACGCCGTCGGCAACGAGTTCAGGCATGCGTTCACGCTCGTCGATCATGATACGCAGCCGCGCCGCCTGATGGGTCTGGCGAAACAGCGACACTTCGTTGATGGCGTGATGAATGTGAACCGCGCCATGGATATCGGTAGCGCGCATCAGCAGCGGATGGATCACGGTATCGGTTGCCGCGGCGAGACGCGCGTGCAGATCGTGCTTGCCGTATTCGTTCATCAAAAAACCGACGGTGCCGCGGTGCATGCCGTAGATCGGCTTTCCCGAGCGCATGTTCTGATGCAGCGTTTGCAGCATCAAACCGTCACCGCCGAGCGCGACCAGCACGTCGGCTTCCGCGGGATCGTAATTGCCATAGGTTCTGGCGAGCTCGGCCAGCGCTTGCTGGGCTTCAGGGCTCGTGCTCGCGACAAAGGCGATCCGGTCATACCGTTGGGATGAGGTCATGAGTTCGCGGGCTTCTGCGGCTGCTGCCGAGGCGAGGGGGAGACCGGCGGTCTATCCGGCCCCGCGGGCGGTTGTCGATGCGATACTTAACCGTGCTTTACGGTCGCGTGTCGAGGCCCGGATCGGCCCATGGTTAGCGGACAAAACAAGACCGGCGCCGCTAAATACGGCGCCGGTCTCCATCGAAATGCAAAAATCCTAGTAGACGAGGCCGGTGCCGGGCGGCTTTTCCAGCGCGGACGCGAGCGATTTGTATTCCGCGCAATCGGTGCCGCAGATCGCGCCGATCCGGTTGAGGTGGTACTGCGCCTGATCGCGGTTGCCCTGTTCGATCTGCCACAGTCCGTAATACTGCCAGGTGCGGACATGGTTTGGATCGGCCTTGAGTGCGCGCTCGTAATAAATCTGGGAGACTTTGTAGTTGCCGAGCTTGCGATAGGAGTAACCGATCAGGTTGGCGACATCGGCGACGTCTTCGTGTCCGAGCGCTTTCAACTGTTCGATGGCGCCGGCATAATCGTGGCGATCGTAGATCGTCGTATAGGCCGCGCGATAGCCGTTGAGGAAGGCGGGGTCGTCAATGCGCGACTGATTGTTGCTCTTCTTCTTTTTGCCCTTGGGGGCAGACTTGGTCGACGATGACGGCGGCGGCGAAGGTTCATCGCTGCCCGCGGCGTAGACGGGGCTGAAAGAGGGGACGGCCAGTGCCAGGGAAACGGCCGCTACCATCATCATTCTGATTGCAAGCTTGCTCATCCATCGCTCCTGTTGTCGGCAACAGCCGATCCTACATCAAAGCCCGCACAAGGAAACACCGGGCAAAGTCGCCCATTCCCGGCACAATCATATATTCCGTGCCATTTTTGCCGAAAAGCCCAGCGAGGATGTCCGAGGTGCCGATACGGCCAGCCTTCGTCGGGATGAACGGCGGCTACAATTCCGTTCAGCCGCCGTTCAGCGGCGGACGTTCATCTTGAGCGCGTGATCCGGGAGCCCGGCCATCCGGCCGGTCAACTCCAGATCGACGTTTCAAGGAGACGACCATGCTGAAGACAATTTCCGCCGCGTTGCTCGTGGCCGCCGTGTTTGTTGCACCCGCCATGGCCGGCTCCGCCCGGACGGGCCATGCTCCGGCGATCAAGTCGGTGACCCTGAAGTCGAACGTGCTGAACGCCAATGCCAAGATGGGCCGCCATCATCATCACGCCCGCCGGCATTCCCATCGTCATCATCGTTCCCACATGCATCGCTAATTGCCTGCGGTACGAACAGGGCCTGTGGTCATCGCCCCCGATGCCGCAGGCCCGATTCGTTGCCGACATAATCTGTTCATTGCCTCAGATAACTGAATTGCGAATTTCATTCCGGTCCCGGACGGTCTAAGTTTTTCAGACGACGACACGAACCTGAAAGATAAGCTGGCGTTGGGGACATCTGCGAAAATTGCAGCAATTATGCTGCTACCTGCGTTGCTTGCGGCATGCGCGAGCGGCGGGCAGGGCGATGTCGTCTATACCGACGATCGCGGTGTCGCCAATCAGCCGTTTCCCACGGACTATCGCACTCAGCTGCTGGCGTTTTTCAAGACCTATCTGAACAACCCGGTCGGCGTTCGCGATGCGGCGATCGCCGAACCGGTGCAGCGCACCGTCGGCGGGCGGCTGCGTTACGTCAGCTGCCTGCATTACAACGCGCGCGAACTTGATGGCAGCTATCGCGGTGTCGTCGAACGCGCGGTGGTGTTTGTCGATGCGCGGCTCGACCGCGTGGCGACCGACGTTGGTGATGCCTGCGCAGGGGTGGTTTATGGCCCGTTTCCCGATCTGGAAAAACTGACGCGCTGATGGCGTTCCGCGCGGTTGTAAATTCCCCGTGCGTGCCCCAGATCATCCTTGTCTGACGGGAATCGACGAATGACGCTGAAATCGGCTGGACGACTGCTCGGTTGCTTGCTGCTTTGTCTCGGTGTCGGCTTCATCGAATCCGTTTACACGCGGCCGGAAATTCCGACCTGGTACGCGGGATTGACCAAGCCGTTCTGGACGCCACCCCCGATCGCATTCCCCATCGTGTGGACGGCGCTCTACATCCTGATGGCGATTGCGCTCTGGCGCTTGTGGGATCGCGCGGATCCATCGAAGGCGCGGCGCC
>JBEPUM010000187.1:0-6549 GCA_041691515.1 Pseudomonadota bacterium
CAGCGTCGAGTTTTCCGACGGTGCGCGCGGCCGTCGCCATCGCAGCGAGCCGCGCAAGGTCAGCAGCCAGCGCGGACAACTCCGATGCGAGACGATCCGGCGTGAAATCACTTTGCACAATTCGGATTGCACCATTGGCCTGCGACAGCACGCCGGCGTTGGCGAACTGATCCTGATCGATCGCGCCTGGCAATGGCACCAGAATGGAGGGCCGTCCGATGGCGCCGAGTTCGGCCACGGTGCCGGCGCCGGAACGGGAGATGACCAGATGGCTCGACGCCAGCCTCGCCGGAAGGTCGCTGAAGAACGGCGCAAGCTCGGCTCGCACCTTCAACCGATCGTAGACGGCGCGCACCCGTGTCATGTCCTCGTCGCGAACCTGCTGCGTCAGGATCAAGCGGCTCAGCAATTCCGGAGGCAACTTCTCGATCGCGCTGGGTACGATATCGCTCATGACACGCGCGCCCTGGCTACCGCCGACCACGAGGACGCGAAACGCGTCGTCCGCACCGGGCGCCACAAACGGCACGGCCGCAGCGGCCAAAATCGCCGGCCGCATCGGCGTGCCCGTCGTCGTGGTCTTGCCGACCAGCGACGGCTCCTTGTCGAGCACACCCGGCAGCGACGTCGCAATGGCGCTGACGCGCCTCGACAGGAAACGGTTGGCGCGGCCCATCACCGCGTTGGCGTCATGAATGACGGTGGGAATGCCGGCGAGCCGAGCGGCCATCAGCGGCGGTACAGTCGGATAGCCGCCGAAGCCGACCACCGCGGCTGGTTTCAGCCGGCGCATCAGATTGAGCGCAACGGCGGTGCCGGTAGCCAGCATGATCCCGGTACGCGCCAGCGCCACCGGCGAGCGGCCGCGCACGGTTTCGCTCGGCACCACGTCAGTCATGTCCCTGGAGAACAGCCCGCTGTAGCGCAGCGCGCGCGAATCCGTGACCAGACGCACGCGCAGCCCACGCTTCATCAACTCGACAGCGAGCGCCTCGGCGGGAAACAGATGTCCCCCGGTGCCGCCGGCGGCGAGAACGATCAGCGGCTGCTCCGTCATCCTGTCACGCGTAGCTGGCGGCCGTGTTGGCGTCGCCGATCGATTCCATTTCGGTGCGCGGCCGCTGCCGCGTCAAGGCCAGCATCATGCCGACGCCGTAGGCCAGCGAAATCATCGACGAGCCGCCATAGGAGATGAACGGCAGCGTCATGCCCTTGGCCGGAATCAGATGCAGGTTGACCGCCATGTTGATCGCGGCCTGCACGCCGAACATGATCGCAAGGCCGGACGCCGCGAAGCGCGAAAACATATCCTCGGTCGCATAGGCGCGCGACAGGGTGCGGATGACGATGAAGCTGAACAGCGCCAGCAGTGCGAGGCACATGATAATGCCGAACTCCTCCGCGCCGACCGCGAACACGAAATCGGTATGGCTGTCCGGCAGGCTGCGCTTGGCGATGCCCTCGCCCGGGCCAAGCCCGAACCAGCCGCCGTTGCTGAAGGCTTCCATTGCGGTATCGACCTGGAACGTATCGCCCGAGGCCGGATCCATGAAACGCTGGATACGCACGGCAACGTGCGGCACCAGCAGATAGGCCGTGAACAGCCCGGCCGCGGCCGTGCCCGCAAGGCCGAACACCCAGACGATCCGCATGCCGGCGATGAAGAACAGCGCGCCCCATACCATCAGGATCAGCATGGTCTGGCCGAAGTCCGGCTCCATCACCAGCAGCGTCACGAGTCCCAGCAGCAGCGCGAGCGCCATCGAGGTCGCCGGCATCTCGGGCTTGCGCGCGGATTCCGCAAACAGCCACGCCGCCAGCACGACGAAGGCAGGTTTTGCGGATTCGGACGCCTGGATGTTGACGCCGACCAGGGTGATCCAGCGTTTCGCGCCCTTGACCTCCGGGCCGAGCCAGAGCGTCGCCACGATCAGGATTACGCTTAGCGCGAACATGATCAGCGCGGAGCGGCGGATCTGCCGCGGCGACATGAACGAGACGCCGATCATCACCAACACAGACGGCAGCAGAAACAACACGTGGCGATGGAAAAAGTGGAACGGATCGAGCCCGATCCGCGTCGCCACCGACGGGCTTGCCGCCAAGGACAGCACGACGCCGGTCAGCATCAGCACGATAATGGCGGCCAGCAGCGGCCGATCCACGGTCCACCACCATTCCGAAAGCGGGGTGCGTTGTTCGCGTGAAATCATGACAGGTCCTGCGGGCGGAGATCATCCCATTGGTCCCCCATCGTGGTTTCCAGAAGGTTAAGGAAATCGTTTGTTTTACTCTCCCCGGAGGGGGAGGGTAAGGTTCACACCACCGGCTTGACGCCGGGCAACGCCGTGACCAGCTCGCGAAAACGGTCACCTCGGATTTCAAAATTGCGGTACTGGTCGAACGCCGCGCAAGCCGGCGAGAGCAACACGACGGCGTCCGCCAGGCCTGACGCTTCCGCATCGCGGGCGGCGGCGGGCACCGCGGCATCCAGCGTCTCGCTGATCTCGTAGGGCGCGTGACCCTCGAGCGTCGCGGCAAAATCCTTCGCCGCCTCCCCGATCAGATACGCCTTGCGGATGCGTGGAAAGAATTCGGCGAGCGAGGTGATGCCGCCGGTCTTCGGCTTGCCGCCAGCGATCCAGAAAATCTCTGAAAACGACGACAGCGCCTTTTCGGTGGCGTCGGCATTGGTGCCCTTGGAATCGTTGACGAACAGCACATTGGCTTTTCGGCCGACCTGCTCCATGCGGTGCGCGAGGCCGGGGAAACTGCGCAGGCCCTTTTGCAGGACCTCATGACTGACGCCGAGCACCAGCGCTGCCGCCGAAGCGCACGCGGCATTCTGCGCATTGTGCCGCCCGCGCAGTGAACCGATGCCGCCGATATCCGCGATCTCGCGGCGCGCACCGCCTGATGTACGCACGATGACATCATGATCGGCGCTGATGCCGTCCGCCAGCGGACGCTTTACCGACACGCGCACCACGCGTTTGCCGGCCTGTTCGATGCGATCTGCCGCCGCGCGGCTCCAGATATCGTCGACGCCGACGATAGCGGTACCTTGCGGTTGGACACGCGCAATCAAGCGCTCCTTGACCGCAGCGTAGTGCTCGATGCTGCCATGGCGATCGAGATGATCCTCGCTGACGTTGAGCAGGATGCCGACGCTCGGATCGAGCGAGGGCGTGAGGTCGATCTGGTACGACGACATCTCGATCACATGCACGCGGCCGGCGCGCGGCGGCTCCAGTGACAGGATCGCAGTGCCGATGTTGCCGCCCATCTGCACATCGTGTCCGGCTTCGCGCATCAGATGCGCGACCAGCGCCGTCGTGGTCGATTTGCCGTTGGTGCCGGTAATCGCCACAAACGGAGCATCGGGCACATGACGCCGCCGCTCGCGGCAGAACAGTTCGATATCGCCGATGACTTCGACGCCCGCCTCGCGCGCGGCCCGCACGCTCCAGTGCGGTTTTGGATGCGTCAGCGGCACGCCCGGTGCCAACACCAGTGCTGCGAAATTCGCCCACGATACCTTGCGCAGATCGGCGGTGATGAAACCGGCCTGCGCAGCCTTCACAAGATTGTCGTTGTTGTCGTCGCTCGCGATGACTTCGGCGCCACCGGCTTTCAGCGCATGACAGCTTGCAAGGCCGGAACCGCCGAGGCCGAACACCGCGACCGTCTTGCCGGCGAATGAAGTGACGGGGATCATTCTCTATCCTGTCATTCCGGGGCACGTCTTGCGATGCAATTGCATCGCAAGAAAGGGTGAACCCGGAATCTCGAGATTCCGGATAGCTGCTGCGCAGCCTCCGGAATGACGACTTGCAAATGCGCGCGCCGCCATCTCATCACCGCAGCTTCAGCGTGGAGAGGCCCGCCAGCGCCAGCATCACCGAGATGATCCAGAAGCGGATCACGATCTGCGGTTCGGTCCAGCCCAGTTGTTCGAAGTGGTGATGGATCGGCGCCATCTTGAAAATGCGTTTGCCCGTCAGCTTGAACGAGGCCACCTGCACGATCACCGACACCGCCTCCAGCACGAACAATCCGCCGATAACGGCCAGCACGATCTCGTGCTTCACCGCGACTGCGATCGAGCCGAGCATGCCGCCGAGCGCGAGCGAACCGGTATCGCCCATGAAGATCGAGGCGGGCGGAGCGTTGAACCAGAGGAATCCGAGCCCCGCGCCAAGCACCGCGCCGCAGAGCACCGCCAGTTCGCCGGTTCCGGCGATGTAGTTGAGCTGAAGGTAATCCGCGAACACCGCGTTGCCGGCGAGATAGGCGATCATGGCGAAGCTTGCCGAGGCGATCATGACCGGCACGATCGCAAGGCCATCAAGACCGTCGGTGAGATTGACCGCATTGCCGGCGCCGACGATGATGAATGCGCCGAAGATGAGAAAGAACCAGCCGAAATTCAGCACCACGTCCTTGAAGAACGGGATCACCAGCGCGGTGGAGAACGGTTGACGACCGAGACGGATCAGCGCGTAGCACGCGGCCACCGCGATCAGCGTTTCGATCGCGATCCGGGTCTTTCCGGAAAAGCCGCTATGCGTCTGCTTGGTTACCTTGAGATAATCGTCATAGAACCCGACGAAGCCGAAGCCGAGCGTGACCGCGAGCACGATCCAGACATAGGGATTGAGTGGGTTCGCCCACAGCACGGTCGATACCACGAGCCCTGACAGGATCATGAGGCCGCCCATCGTCGGCGTCCCCTTCTTGCTGAGATGCGATTGCGGTCCGTCGCTGCGGATCGGCTGGCCCTTGCCCTGACGCAGGCGAAGATTATCGATGATCCAGGGACCGAACAGAAACACGAACAGCGCGCCCGTCACCATTGCTCCGCCGGTGCGGAAAGTGATGTAACGGAAGACGTTCAGGAGCGGCTTGAAAATGCCGAGGCCGGGAACGGTGCTGGAGAGATCGATGAGCCAGTAAAACATTTAAATCCCTCATACCGCGGCTTCGTCATGCGCGGCGTTGCCGGGAAAGCGCTTCTCTAGAGCCGTCACAATCAATTTCATCCGCGAGCCGAGCGAGCCCTTGACCATAATCACGTCGCCGGCGCGAATCACGGCAAGCACCTGCGATTCGAGCGCAGCCGAGCCCTCTGCATAGCCGCCCCGCCTGCCGGAGGAAAGCGCATCCCACAGATTGCGCATCAGGGGGCCGCAGCAAAATATCATATCTATGGCGTTCGCCTGCACGGCGTCGGCGAGCCCGCGGTGCAACTGCGCGGACGACGGACCGAGTTCCAGCATGTCGCCGAGCACGGCGATCCGGCGGCCTTGCGCGTCGACTTTGGCCTGACCCAGCACATTAAGCGCCGCCGCCATCGAGGCGGGATTGGCATTATAGCTCTCGTCGATCAGCGTCGCCTCGCCGTTCGGCATTGTCAGGACATGGCGCACGCCGCGTCCCGCGGCCGGCTGCGCCTGCGACAGCGCAAGACCTGCGAGCGCGAGGTCGGCGCCTGCCAATGACGACGCCGCCAGCACGGCAAGTGAATTCATCGCCATGTGACGGCCGGGCATCGCCAGCTTGTAAGTAATGTCATGATCGAGAATTGTGGCGTGCACGGCGGAGCACGCCGGATGCAGCGCCACATCGAGCATGCGCGCATCGGCCTTCTTGTCCACGCCGAACGAAACGATCCGCGCGATACCGAGTTTCCTGGCGCGCTTTTGCAACCGCGCGAACTGCGCATTGTCGCGATTGAGCACAACAGCGCCGCCCGGCTCGACACCCTCGAAGATTTCGGCCTTGGCATCGGCGATTGCCTCGACGCCGGAGAAGAACTCCAGATGCACCGGTTCGACCGTCGTGATGATTGCGACATGCGGCCGCACCATCTTCACCAGCGGCTCGATTTCGCCCGCATGATTCATTCCGATCTCGAAGATCGCGAAACGCACGTCCGCCGGGCAGCGCGCCAGCGACAACGGCACACCCCAGTGATTGTTGAACGAGGCCACCGAGGCGTGGGTCGTGCCCTGCGCAACGAGAACATTCCGCAATGCTTCCTTGGTGGAGGTCTTGCCGACCGAGCCCGTCACCGCGATCACCTGCGCGGTGAGACGTTCGCGCGAAGCCCGCGCCAGATCGCGCAAGCTCGCGAGGACATCGTCGACAATCAGCAGCGGCGCATCGGCTGCGAAGTTTCCGCTCTGTGCGGCTTCGACCACCGCGAGCCCGGCGCCCGCTTTCAGCGCCGCATCGACGAACGCATGTCCATCATGCACATCGCCCTTGATCGCAAAGTAGGCCTCGCCCGGCGCGATGGTGCGGCTGTCGATGGAGATGCCGGTGATGGCTGCCGGCAAAGTCCCGCTAGTAGCGGCGCGCATCGCACCGGTCATCGCCAGCGAAGTCCATAGCGGTTGCGTGCTCATGCCACCCTCGACGCCAACGCCGCAGCCGCAGCGTCATGGTCGCTGAACGGCAGCACCCGATCACCGACGATCTGTCCGGTCTCGTGGCCCTTGCCGGCGATCAGCAACGCGTCGCCCGGCTGCAAGCCCGCGATCGCGA
>JBEPUM010000188.1:0-6539 GCA_041691515.1 Pseudomonadota bacterium
GGGATCGGATCAGCTGAGACGGACGGGGCCGCGGAGGCGACTGTCGTTGTCCGGCCCGCCGATGCGCCATCGGAGTCGTCGTCATCCTCGGCAGACTTGCCCTTGAACAGCGCTAGCAGGAAATTCGACTTGCGCGGTCCCGCTCCATCTTCGTCGGCGTTCTGACCGCGCTTCTCGATGTCTGCCATTGCGAGTTGATAGCCGGGTAGCGGATTGCCGTCGGAAGGAACGTGTACGGTGCGGCCATTCGGGAACACGCGCACCAACTGGTCGTGAGTCATCCGCGGCCAGTGCCGCACATTTCCGGTGTCGAGATGAACGAAGGGCGAGCCTGACGTCGGATAGAAACCGACGCCGCCGCGTTGCAGGCGAAGCCCGGCAAACCGGATTTTTTCGAGGGGAACGCCGGGGATGAAGAAGTCCATCGCATGCCCGAGCATGTGCTGGCTGAATCGCGCGACGCCGGTGTGCGCGGAGCGGCGGCGGAGCATGGCGTTGGTGGAGGGGGAGCGGTAGGCGGAGATGATCTGGATCGGCTGCTTGGCGTCGACGTCGCGGTAGACCTCCCAGAGGATATCGAACAGATGACGATCCATCGTGGTCTGGTCCTGGCTGCGCCAGTCGCGGAGGTAGTGATTGATTTCTTTCAGCGCCGCTTCGTCGTAGCGGCCGTCGCGCTTGAAGGTGACGGTCAGATCTTCGCCGGAATGGGTGTGATGGAACGACAGCGTCCGTGTTTCGCCGAGCGCGGTGGCGTCATGCACCGACCCTGCGCCTATCAGCAGCAGAATCGAAGACAGCCCGATGCGATAACCGGCCCGTGGAATCGACAATGATTTCAAACTGCGTGCGAAACCAGCAAGCACGTATGAGCCCACCCAGAGGACGATCAGCCGAGGGACCCTTCGCGACCCCGTGTAGCGAAAGGGCATAAAAGCAAGTCGTAGGACAGGAGGGTTAATCGAGATTTACCTTACCCGCCTGCTTCGAAAGGACAATTAGCCCGCGGAGTGTGGCAGAAAAGAGCCGGACGGTTAAGACAAGGTGGACAGTGGTTAACGTAACAAGGGCTTCATTGTGAGATGAAGCCATTGTTTTTATTCAACTAAATCTGTTTTCAGATCGGTGCGCTTAGCGCCGGTAAATCCGCCGGCGGCGATCCTCGACCTGCGGGGGCGGTGTCGGTGCGCCGAATAGCCGCTCGAAGAACGACGGGCCGCTGCTGTTGAACCCGCCGCCGCGGTCGTCGTTGAAGGCAACGCCTTGCGGGATATCGCCCTTGGGACGGGAATAGTTCGGCTGCGCGTGAGCAACCACCGCCTCAAGATCCTTGCCCTTGGGGTTGCGCAGCAAGGCCAGCATCGTGGCGTCGCGGCCGTAGACATCCTTGCGGATTTGCAGCTTGCCGGCGTTGTCCACGAACGCGGTCTGATAGGTGATGTTGACCGGAATAGGCGTCGGGAATTTGATGTCGATCTCGCTCCGGCCGTACATGCTCCGGACCTTCTCCGGCGTGTAGTGATCCTGCGGAAGCGCGATATTGAGCAGCGTCGCAGCATACTGGTCGGGGTTCTGAACCCGCATGCAGCCGTGACTGAAAGCGCGCTCATCCTTCGCGAACAAATATTTGTCCGGCGTATCGTGCTGATACACGAGGAATTTGTTCGGGAAATTGAAGCGGATGCGGCCCAGCGCATTGCGCTCGCCGGGCGGCTGCGAAATGTGGATGCCGCCGCTGCGGTCGCGCTCCAGCTTGAGACCCATGCGATCCAGCACCGTCGGATCCTGCTGCAAGGCAGGCAGATACTCGTTGTAGATGATCGACGGCGGCACGTTCCAGGTCGGATTGACCGTGATGTACTTCATGGTCTCCGTCAGCAGCGGCGTGGCGTGCGTTCCCGGCTTGCCGACAACGACGCGCGTCTTCCAGACTTCCGCGCCATTGTGCATCACCTTGAGCGAGTAGTCCGGAATGTTCAGGATGGCGTAGGCATTGCCGAGCGACGGCGCGCCGAGTTCGCGCGGCAGCCAGCGCCAACGCTCCATGTTGACGATGACGGTATCGATCTGGCGATCCCGCTTCGGGCTGTTGATCGCTTTGACCGTCCGCTCGTCGAGCACGCCGGTCGCCTTGAGATCGGCATTCGCCTGGAATTTGCGAACAGCGGCGGCGACCTTCGCATCGTAGTGCGTATCGTCGGCGTTCTCGGTAATGCCGAGTTTCGCGCGCAGCATGGGCACGCGGGAATCTTCCATCTCCACGGCTGGCTGCTTCTTGCGCGCCGGCACGTATTTCAGCGCGGGGCCGTCGGCGATCTGCGTCACAGGGCCTTCGCCCTGGCCACGCAACTCGGCGAGCTTCTTCTTCAACTCGCGATAGAGCTTTTGCGGCGGATTGTAGCTGTCGAGCGCTGCGGATGCGTCCTTCGCGGTGGTCACGTTGGTCAACACCTGCTCGGGATTGATAGGGTGTTCGGGATAGGAGATATCGCCGCTGACCTGCGACCAATGCATCTGGCCGCTCTGCGCCTGGCGGGCATAGTCCATCATGCTGGCGGTCAACTTAAGGTCGGCATAGGCCAGCGCATCTGGCGTTGTCGCGGCAGCGAAATCAGGTACCGGATATTCTGCGGGATTGAGTCCGTCGGACGCGGCATCCTTGAGGCGTGCGATCACGCCCTTGGCCTGCGCGCTCAGCGCGCCGGCTTGCGTCCACAGCGGCGCGAATTCGCGCGCGGTATAGAATTTTTCGATTACCGTTCGCTCGGCCTTGCGATCGAAATATTTCGCCGACTTGGCATCGAACAGTTCGTGCAGCTTGTCTGCGACCGGCTGATCCGCTGGCGCGACGTTGCTCGCAGCCTTCACAGGCTCTTTTGTCTGATCGGTTGTAGGCGCGGCGGCAGTGGTTGCCGGGGGCGCGACTGGAGTCGTGTTGGCCGTGTCGTCCTTCTTGACCTCATCCTTCTTGGTATCACCGGCGGGCGCCGTGGCGACATCCGCCGGTTTCACATCCGCCGGTTTCGCTTCGGACGACTTGACGTCGGTCGATGTGCTTGAGGTAGCAGGCTTCGCATCAGACGCCTTGATGTCGGATGCCTTGACGTCGGCCGGCTTGGTCGCGGCTGCTTGAGTCGCAGCGGGCGGCGCCGGTTTGAAGTCAGCCGCGGTCGGCGGCGGAACATTCGCGGGCTCCGGCATCGGCACAGCCGCGTCGATAGCAAGCTCCGAAGCGCTCTTCTTCGCGGTATCCGTTTGCGCAAATGCTGCTGAGGTGGAGACTGTCAGAAAAGTAGCTGCAACGGCCATCAGGATCCGGTCAAAACCGGCCCGGTTAGTCGAGTAGTCTCGCATTCTCGCACCCCTTGGGTGAAACTGTCCCGGCGTGGAACAATTTTCGGATGAATTTCGTCCTGCGTTCGCCAACGCCTTGCTTCCGGCGTCCAGCGATTCATGCACGGACGTTACACGGGCCCGATTCGGGCAGCCAGTGCCACATGGGGCAACTCACGACAAACTGACTTCAAAACGCGTGGTTTGCAACGCGCTGTGCGCTTCTGACGCGCGTTTTCCATTGGTCTGTCACCGGGCCGCAACGGTTCAAGGTTCCGTCTCATATTCTGCGCGGAGGGTGTCTCCGCATGATCGGCGATCGCGATCAGCCAGCCTCGTTCGATGAACCGGACAGCGGATCTTTCGCGGCGGCATCATCGAGTTTGCGGTAGAGCGTTGAGCGTCCGATTTTCAGCCGCCGTGCCACCTCCGACATCTGGCCGCGATAATGCGAGATCGCAAAGCGAATGATCTCGGCCTCCATCTCTTCGAGTGCTCGCATTTCGCCATCGTTGGTAAGCATCGCCAGACTGCCCGCTGTCGGAAAAGGCGCGATAGGTATTTCGTTACCAGAGACCATGTCGGGCGCGGTCGGATGCAGAAGCGGCTCCATGATCAGCGGCTCACCGGCCGGGTTGTCGGCAGCCGATTGCGTACCGATCAACGGAAAATCCGCGGCGTCCAGTTGATCGCCCTCGCTCATGACTACGGCGCGATAGACTGCATTTTCGAGTTGGCGGATGTTGCCCGGCCAACTGAGTTGCGACAGTCCGGCCATCGCCTCACCGCTGATGCCGCTGATCGCACGATTTTCTTCGGCACAGAATCTGGCGAGGAAATGCCGCAGCAAATTCGGAATGTCGTCGCGCCGCATCCGCAGCGGCGGAATCGTCAACGGGAGGACGTGAAGGCGATAGAACAGATCTTCCCTGAACAGTCCGGCCTTGACGCGATCGAGCAGCCGCCGATTGGTCGCCGACACGATGCGAACATCGACCTTGACCGGTTTGCGTCCGCCGACAGCTTCGACTGCACCCTCTTGAAGCGCGCGCAGCAGCTTCACTTGCGCCGTTAGCGGCAATTCGCTGACCTCGTCGAGGAACAGTGTGCCGCCGGATGCCTCGACGAATTTGCCGGTATGACGTTCGGTCGCGCCGGTGAACGATCCCTTTTCGTGGCCGAACAGGATCGACTCCACGAGATTGTCGGGGATCGCGCCGCAATTGACCGCCACGAATGGTTTGGCGCTGCGTTCGCTGGTGCCATGGATCGCGCGCGCGAACAGTTCCTTGCCGACGCCGGATTCGCCCTCGATCAATACCGGAATTGACGAACTGGCGGCCTTCTTGGCGGCCTTCATCACGTTGGCCATGGTCTCGCTGCGCGTGACGATGTCGGCGAAGGTGAGTTTTCCTTCGCGGCTGTGCCGGATGCGCTGCAATTCGCCTTTTAGCGCGCTGGCGTTCAGCGCATTGCGCAAGCTGACTTGCAGCCGCTCGATGCCAACCGGCTTCACTACGAAATCGTGCGCGCCGGCGCGCATCGCGGAGACGACGTTGTCGATGCCGCCGTGGGCGGTCTGCACAACAACAGGGGTATTGAGGCCGGCCTCGCGGATTTTCGCCAGTACGCCCATGCCGTCGAGGCCGGGCATGACGAGATCCAGCACGATGGCGTCGATCGCGGGCGCATCGGGCGCCGTCAATGCGGCAATCGCGGCGTCGCCGCTGTCGACCATGATCGTGTCATAGCCGCACCGCTGCACCATATTTTCGACGAGCCGACGCTGGACCGCGTCATCGTCGGCGATCAAAATGGTGGCAGTCATGGCATTCCCCGCACGCTACAACTATCTGTACCGAATCGGGGCACTCTGGCTGACGCTGATTAATGCGCTCTTAAGGTTTGTCGCCGGGCTGTCATTCACCCGCGACACGCTGTCTGGTCGCAATACATAGACAAGGTTTGGATTGATATGGCTTCTCGGTCGTCGTCTGCGTCGCGCAAATCCGCCACCTCCCGCAAAGCGGCGGTCAAGAAAACGGGCGCCGCCAAATCCGGTGCCGGAAAACTGCCGGAATGGAATCTGGCCGACCTCTATTCGGGCATCGACGCGCCGGAAGTCGCCCGCGATCTCGATCAGGTCGATGCGGACTGCATCGCGTTCGAAGCTGACTACAAAGGCAAGCTCGCGGAGGAGACGGCGAAGCCCGACGGTGGCATCTGGCTTGCGGGCGCGGTGAAACGATATGAGGCGATCGACGATCTCGCTGGAAGGCTCGGCTCCTATGCCGGCCTGATTCACGCAGGCGACAGCGTCGACCCCGCGATCTCGAAATTCTACGGCGACGTGTCGGAGCGCCTGACGGCAGCGTCGGTGCACCTGTTGTTCTTCGCGCTTGAACTCAATCGCATCGGCGACGAGGTAATCGAACGCGCGATGCAGGCCCCCGAACTCGGGCATTATCGTCCGTGGATCGAGGACAGCCGCAAGGACAAACCCTATCAGCTCGAGGATCGCGTCGAGCAGCTCTTCCACGAAAAGTCGCAGACCGGTTATTCCGCCTGGAACAGGCTGTTCGATCAGACCATCTCAAGTCTGCGATTTAAAATCGGGGGCAAGGAGCTGGCGATCGAGCCGACGCTAAATTTGTTGCAGGACCGTTCGCCGGAAAAGCGCAAGGCCGCCGGCCAGGCATTGGCAAAAACCTTCAAGGCCAACGAGCGGACGTTTGCGCTCGTGACCAATACGCTTGCCAAGGATAAGGACATTTCCGATCGGTGGCGCGGATTTCAGGATGTCGCGGATTCGCGGCATCTGAACAACCGCGTCGAGCGCGAAGTGGTGGATGCGTTGGTGGCGTCGGTACGCGCGGCCTATCCGCGGCTGTCGCATCGCTACTACGCGCTGAAGGCCAGGTGGTTCAAAAAGAAGAAGCTCGCGCATTGGGACCGCAACGCGCCGTTGCCGTTCGCGGCCAACGGCGTCATTCCGTGGAGCGACGCGCGCAAGATGGTGCTGACGGCCTACGGCGATTTCTCGCCTAAAATGGCCGGCATCGCCGAGCGCTTTTTCACCGATCGCTGGATCGATGCGCCGGTGCGGCCCGGCAAGGCGCCCGGTGCGTTTTCGCATCCGACCACGCCGTCAGCGCATCCCTATGTGCTGATGAATTATCAGGGCAAGCCGCGCGACGTGATGACGC
>JBEPUM010000189.1:0-6519 GCA_041691515.1 Pseudomonadota bacterium
CTCCCTCTCCGCCATATCGCCTTGTCACCCCTGACGGCATGCACGCCATCGAGCGTCTAGCGAACCGTGCTCTCCTCCGGCGTCCAATCCGCCACCCATTTTCCGTCGCGGTAAATTTCCTCGCCGACATGCGGGGTGAATTCGACCAGCACCCACTGTCTGGGCACGCCCAGAACCTCCACGCAGGCGTCGACGATGCCTTTCGCAAGCTCCAGCCTGTAATCGTTCGGACGTCCGGCCTGGAATTCAACCAGCACCATCACAATCGGCACAAGCCCATCTGCGCCAAGATGGAAAAGATTGTCCTCGCCCAATTCGGCGATTCCGACATTCGGCCGCCAGGATTGCGTCTTCATCACGGAAGAATACAGCTGGCACAAGCGCGCGGCGAGTTCGCGCTTTTGCGACGCTTCGAATTTTGCGGGCAGGTCGAGATGAAGGTAGGGCATAGACACCTTTCCTTATGCGACGTCGGAGACATCCGTTCGTCATCGCGTCGAACCGATCAGGTTAGATGACATACATCATCTTATTGCAGCCTGGCTGCAATGGCGATGGCCGCAACCCTGACCGGCGTTTGTCAGTGGCCGCAACGGCGGGCTTGAGGCGATCGTTCCCCGGGGCAGCGGTTTGCGTTATATCGGCATGCACGGCAGCCATCGCCGGCAGTCCCAAATTTGATCGCCTGTTTGTGTTGATTTACACAAGACTGCGCCGGCCTTGGGTGAGTCCTGAATACCCGGCCCACGCGCTGCGCAGCACTCCACTTCGAGAATGGGACAAACATGAAAATCGCGATCGTCGGAGCCGGAGCCGTTGGATGCTACTTTGGAGCGCTGCTCGTCCGCGCCGGACACGACGTCACGTTCGTCGGCAGAAAACCTCACGTCGACGCGATCAATGCGAATGGCCTCCTACTCGAGATGAACTCACAGCAGGTGTACTTTCGCGCGCGTGCAGTCACGGACGCATCAGTACTTGAGATACCCGAATTCGTGCTGTTCTGCGTGAAGTCGGCCGACACGGAACGCACCGGGGCCGCCCTCGCCTCGCGGCTGAATAACGATACGGTTGTCCTGAGCCTGCAGAACGGCGTCGACAATCCGCAGCGCCTTCGCACCGTCATCGACAGTCTTGTCATCCCTACCGTCGTCTACGTCGGTGCAGAAATGGCCGGGCCAGGCCACGTCAAACATCACGGACGCGGAGAACTTGTCATTGGATCATCGCCACGCAGCGAGGCCCTGGCCCGCACACTGGATGCCGCCGGCATTCCCGCCACGATCGCGGGCGACATCGAAAAGGTGCAATGGATGAAGCTCGTCACGAACTGCGCCTACAACGCCCTGTCGGCCGTGGCGAACATCGCGTACGGCCCGATGGCCGAAGTCGAGGGCGCGAACGAGTTCGTCGCAAGCGTGGTCGAAGAATGCGTCGCGGTCGCACGCGGATGCGGCGTGACCCTGCCGGATGATATGGTCCAGCAGGCGGCGAAAATTCCGGCGGCGATGCCTACGCAATTTTCCTCGACGGCGCAGGATCTCGCCCGCGGCAAACCCACCGAAATCGATTTTCTGAACGGCTTCGTGGTCCGAAAGGGCGCTGAGCTTGATGTTCCGACGCCGAGCAATTTTGCACTGCAGACCATGGTCAAGCTGGCGGAGCGCGGCAAAGCGATTTCACTCGCGGCGAAAGCCTGACCGCTCCACCAGATCGCCGAGATCGTCGCAATCGCGGCACCGGCTCACGCGGGCGCAGGTGCCGGAATGGGCCAGGCTACTCGCCGTAGCTGCGCAGAGATTCCAGTTCCAGAATAGTCACCCCGCCGTATTCGAGCCGCAGCAACCCTTCTTTCTCGAGCCGCTTCAAGCACTGGTTGGCGTTTTGCCGGGAGATTCCCGACAGCGCGCCGATCTCCTCCTGCGTGATCTCGAGATGGCGGCTGAGATCGGGATAGAGGATCGGATTGAACAGCGACGCAATCGAGCGCGCCAGCCGCGCGGTCACGTCCAGCGTGCGTCCGTATTCGACCAGCCCGATGAACTGGCCGAGCCGTTCGTTCAATTGCGCGACGAGGAAGCGATTGAAGGCGACGCTGTTGTCGTAGAGCCAGAAGAAGGTCGCCTGATCCATCAGCGCGATGCGGCTGTCGCGCAGCGCCACCATGTCGTAGCGCCGCACTTCCCTCTTCAGCATCGTGCCCTCGCCGAACCACGCACCGGCGGTCAGGCCTGTAAAGGTCATCGCCTTGCCGCCGCGCGAGACAACCCCCATTCGCATCAAGCCCGAGACGACGCCGGTCCAGTATTCGAAGCGGTCGCCGCGCAGGAAGACAAATTCGCCAGCGCGATACGATCTCTCGGTAATGCCGGCGCAAGCCATCTCAAGCTCGCGCTCGGACAGTTCGCGCGACCAGATGGCGATGCGGCGCAGGTGATCCGGCGTAATCATCGTCGCATCGGCACGAGGGTTGCTGCAACGCAACAACGGCTGCGACGCAGGGCCAAGAAAATTGCCGCCGAATTGTCGGTCACAAGACATTTCATACGACAGCTTTACCCTATGGAAGCTGTCACGCCCAACGGGACATTGGGCGGAGTGCGATCACGCATGGCATCCGGTGTACCAACGCGGCGAACGCATTCGTCGCATAGCCTGCCGGGCATGGCCAAGATAGGATCGCGCTTTGAACGGCGGCGCCAGATAAAGAGCGCGAAAAGCGCCTGATTTGGGAGGAGTGATTGGACAATACGTTGGAGGTGCGCGGGGTTTCACTACGCTTCGGCGGCGTGCGCGCGCTCAGCGATGTCAGCTTCGCGGTCAAGGCCGGCGAGTTGTTCTCGATCATCGGCCCCAACGGCGCCGGCAAGACCTCGATCGTCAATTGCATTTCCGGCCGTTATCGGCCCACCGAGGGCCAGCTGTTCTATCAGGGCCGCGACATCACGGGTCTCACGCCCAACGCCCGGCCCTCGCTCGGCATCGGCCGCACCTTCCAGAACCTCGCGCTGTTCCATCATATGAGCGTGCTCGACAACATCATGGTCGGCCGCCATCACCTGCTGAAGAACAATTTTCTCACGGGATCGCTGTACTGGCTGACCGGCGCCCGCCGCGAAGAACTCGAACATCGCCGCAAGGTCGAAGAGATCATCGACTTCCTCGACCTGCAATCGGTGCGCAAGGCGACCGCGGGCACGTTGCCTTACGGGTTGCGCAAGCGCGTCGAACTGGCGCGCGCCATGGCGCTGGAGCCGAAGCTGATCCTGCTCGACGAGCCGATGGCCGGCATGAACTTCGAAGAGAAGGAGGACATGGCCCGCTACATCGTCGATCTCAATGAGGAGTTCGGCATGACGGTTGTCATGATCGAACACGACATGGGCGTGGTGATGGACATCTCGCATCGCGTGGTAGTGCTCGACTTCGGCAAAAAGATCGCGGAGGGCGATCCCGCCGCCGTGCTTGCCGATCCGCACGTCAAGCGTGCCTACCTCGGCGAGGAAGACGAAGTGCTGGCCGATCCCGACGACGTGCCTGTCAAAGCCGAGGCACGCGCATGACCCGCACTCCGGCATTCGACTATCATGCCCGCACGGCGCAGGCCGCGACATTCCCGAAGATGCTACGCCTCAACGCCCGCGAACACGGTAGCGAGATCGCCCTGCGCGAAAAAGATCTTGGGCTGTGGAAGCTGGTCACCTGGGAGCAGTATCACGCGCGCACCCGCGACTTCGCGCTCGGGCTGATCGAGCTCGGCCTCGGCAAGGGCGACGTCGTCGGCATCATCGGTGACAATCGGCCTGATTGGGTGGCGGCTGAAATCGCTGCGCACGCCATCGGCGCCATGAGCCTCGGGCTCTATCGCGACGTGCTGGAAGAGGAAGCGGCCTATCTGCTGAGCTACGGCGAGGCCAAGGTGGTGTTCGCCGAAGACGAGGAACAGGTCGACAAGCTGCTCGGTCTCGGCGAGCGCGCGCAGGGCGTCCGCCACATCATCTATTCCGATCCGCGCGGCATGCGCAAATACGACGACCCGAGATTGATGACATCGGACAAGCTTGCCGAGATGGGCCGCGCCCGCGCAGCCCGCGAGCCCGATCTTTACGACCAGCAGGTCGATGCTACCGGTGAAAACGATGTCGCCATTCTGTGCACCACTTCGGGCACGACAGCCAATCCGAAGCTCGCCATGCTGTCCGGCGGCGCGGTGTTGCGCCATTGCGCCACCTATCTCACCTTCGATCCCAAGGGGCCTGACGACGAATACGTCTCGGTGCTGCCGCTGCCGTGGATCATGGAGCAGATCTACGCGCTCGGCATGGGGCTTCTCTCGCGCATGAAAATCAATTTCGTCGAAGAGCCCGAGACGATGATGAACGATTTTCGCGAGATTGCCCCAACCTTCGTGCTGTTCGCGCCGCGCGTCTGGGAATCGCTCGCCGCCGAGGTGCGCGCCCGCGTGATGGATTCGTCGGCGCTGAAGCAGAGCCTCTATGGACTTGGCATGAAGACCGGCCTCGCCGCGCTGGCGCATGGCAAGCATTCTGCGATTGCGGACACGCTGCTGTTCCGCGCGCTGCGCGACCGGATGGGTTTCACGCGGCTGCGCTCAGCGGCGACCGGCGGCGCAGCGCTCGGCCCCGATACCTTCAAGTTCTTCCGCGCCATGGGCGTGCCGCTGCGCACGCTCTATGGCCAGACCGAATTGCTCGGCGCCTATACGCTGCATCCCGAAGAGCATGTCGATCCGGACACGACGGGCGTTCCGATGTCCGGCGAGATCGAAATTCGTGTCGACAACCCGGATGCCAACGGCGTCGGCGAGATCGTGGTGCGCCATCCCAACATGTTCCTCGGCTACTACAAGAATCCGGAAGCCTCCGTCGCCGATATCCGCGACGGCTGGATGCTGTCCGGCGATGCCGGCTATTTCAACGGCAACAAGCAACTCGTCGTCATCGACCGCATCAAGGATCTGGCGCAGACCTCCCACGGTGACCGCTTCTCGCCGCAATATATCGAAAACAAGCTGAAGTTTTCGCCCTATGTCGCCGAAGCCGTCGTGCTGGGCGACGGCCGCGACAAGCTGGCGGCCATGATCTGCATCCGCTTCTCCATCGTCTCGAAGTGGGCCGAGAAGAACCGCATCGCGTTCACGACCTACACCGACCTGTCCTCGCGCCCCGAGGTTTACGAACTGCTGCACAAAGAAGTTACGGCAGTCAACGCCACCTTGCCGCCGGCGCAGCGCATCTCAAAATTCCTGTTGCTCTACAAGGAGCTCGACGCCGACGACGGCGAACTGACGCGGACCCGCAAAGTCCGCCGCAGCGTCATCAACGACAAATACGCCGGCATCATCGATGCGATCTACAGCGACCAGACTACGATCAAGGTCGACACCGTGATCCGTTTCCAGGACGGCACCACGCAACGTATCCGCACTACGCTGCCGGTGGTCGATCTCGCGCCAGATACTGCCGCCGCTCAAGCCGCCGAATAGAGAACCGCCACCCATGAACGCGCAACTCCTGATCCAGCTTCTTGTCAACGGCCTCGTGGTCGGCACGCTCTATGGCGTGGTCGCGATGTCGTTCGTGCTGATCTACAAGGCGACTCAGGTCGTCAACTTCGCGCAAGGCGAATTGCTGCTGGTCGGCGCCTGGGTGTGCTGGGCGCTGATGGTGAAATACCAGGTGCCGTTCTACTTCGCGATGCCGATTACCATGATCTTCATGTTCGTCTTCGGCATCCTGATCCAGATGGTATTTTTGCGCCCGATGATCGGAGAACCGATCATCTCCGTCATCATGGTGACCATCGCGCTTTCGACCGTGTTGCAGGCGGCGATGAAGTGGATTTTTGGCGTCAATCCACAGCCGTTCCCGCCGATCTTCACCAGCCAGTCGGTGCACTTCCTCGGACTGCAGATCCAGACCGTCTATGTGATGAGTCTCGTGGTATCGCTGGCGATGATGGCGGCGATGGCCTGGTTCTTCCAGGCCTCGAAACATGGCCTGGCGATGCGCGCCACCGCGTTCGATCAGCAGGTCGCTCAATCGCTCGGCATCTCCGTGAAGAACGTGTTCGCAATGTCATGGGCGATCTCGGCCACAGTGTCGGCGGTGGCCGGCGTGGTGGTCGCGGTGGTCAACGGCGTCTCGTCGGGGCTGTCGATCTACGGCATCAAGGTGTTTCCGGCGACCATCCTCGGCGGCCTCGACAGCATCGGCGGCGCGGTGCTCGGCGGCGTCATCATCGGACTCCTGGAAAATTTCGCGCAGTTCATCGACGGCGAGTATCTGCACTGGGGCAACCTCTACGAGGTCGCGCCCTTCTACGTGCTGATCATCATTCTGATGATCAAGCCTTACGGCTTGTTCGGCACCAAAGACATCGAGCGGGTGTGATTCAGATGGCGAATTCCCTGATCCCCGCCGGCGACTTCCGCACCTCCTACGCGGTGGACACCACGATCTTTCCGACCGTGACCAGCCGCAATGCGGCGATCGCGAG
>JBEPUM010000190.1:0-6498 GCA_041691515.1 Pseudomonadota bacterium
TGGCTCGCCGCTCTCGACCTATCGTGGGCGCAGGAGCTCTGCATTTACATGTTCATCTGGATGGCCAAGTTCGGCGCCGCCTACGGCGTGCGCACGGGCATTCATGTTGGCGTCGACGTTCTCGTCAACCTGCTGCCGCCGAAATCGCGCAAGCGCGTCATCCTTTATGCGGTTCTGTTAGGCGCGCTGTTCACGGCCGCCATTGCCACGTTCGGCGTCTCATTCGTCTGGAAAATGTTCGAGACCGGCCAACGGTCGAACGATCTCGAATGGCCGATGTGGATGATCTATCTGGCGATTCCGCTTGGTTCGGGACTGATGTGCTTCCGCTTCCTGCAAGTGGCCTGGTCGTACTACTGGACCGATCATCTGCCGCATCACAGTGAAGCGCAGGTCGATGGCGTCGCCGCTACCGATAACCTGCATGTGGCGGCGGACGCACATGGCACTGTCCCCAGTCGCTGGTCGAATCCGCTTTCATATGTCCTGATCTGTCTGCCGCTCCTGATTTTGGCGATCTGCTTCGCGCACAAAACCGGGCTGATCGTGCTGCCACAGCCGATCCGCGCCATCACGGTCTTCATCCTTCTGATCTCGTTCATGATCACCGGCATGCCGGTGTCGATCGCCCTCGGCCTCACCGTGCTGACGTTCATGTTCATTCTCACCGACGTGCCGATCGAGTCGGTATCGATGAAGCTGTTCACCGGCCTGGAAAGTTTCGAGATCATGGCGATCCCGTTCTTCATCCTGGCCGGAGGCTTCCTCACCCATGGCGGCGTCGCGCGCAGAATGATCAATTTTGCCGTGTCCCTTGTCGGTCATTGGCATGGCGGTCTGGGCCTCGCCGGCATCGTGGCGTGCGCGATGTTCGCCCTCGTTTGCGGATCGAGCGTCGCCACCGTCGCGGCAATCGGCGCTATCGTGCTGCCCGAGATGGTCCGGCACGGCTATCCGATGCGATTTGGCGCCGGCATTATCACGGTGGCCGGCTCGCTCGGCATCTTGATGCTGCCGTCTATTCCGAAGATCGTTTACGCCGTCACCACCAACACCTCGATTGGCGCGTTGTTCGTCGCGGGTCTGCTGCCCGGAATGCTGCTGACCAGCATGCTGTGCACCGTGACCTGGTATCTCGCCAAGAAACGCAACTATCCGCGCTTGCCGAGGGCAACCTGGCTGGAGACATGGCAGGCTTTCCGCGACAGCATCTGGGGCTTGATGCTGGTGGTGATCATCATCGGCGGCATCTACAGCGGCCTGTTCACCGCAACGGAAGCGGCGGCGATGGCGGCCGTCTATTCGTTCTTCATCGCGGTCTTTGTCTACAAGGCGATCACGATCAGGGATGTCCCGCGCGTGCTGCTGCGAGCGGCGAATACCAGCGCGATGCTGCTCTACATCATCACCAACGCGGTACTGTTCTCGTTCGTCCTGACCAACGAAAACATTCCCTCTGCGCTGGCAGACTGGATCCTGACCCAGAATCTTGGCTGGTTCGGATTCCTTCTGATGGTCAACTTCTTGCTGCTGGTGGCCGGAAACTTCATGGAGCCCAACTCGATCATCCTGATCATGGCTCCCATCCTTGCCCCGGCCGCAAAGAAACTCGGTATCGATCTGGTGCATTTCGGCATCGTCATCGACGTCAACATGGAGGTCGGCCTGTGTCATCCACCGGTCGGACTCAACCTCTATGTTGCGTCCATGATAGCCGGCATGCGCATCACCGATCTTGCGGTGGCGGTATGGCCGTGGCTTGTGACAATGCTCGTTTTCCTCGGCATCGTTACCTATTGGCCCGAACTGACGCTGTTCCTGCCGCATCTGCTCGGCATGCACTAACGCTTCGACGGCCGGCCTGAATGGCCGGCCGCAAGATCACTGCCTCACGAGAATCAGCGGATTGGCGCTGTCAGGAACGAGCCGCCACTGCGCATTGTCGTCCGCCTGAAAGTGCCAGGTATCGCCGCTGGCCGACATCAGCAGGATTTCGCCGCGCTCAAGCCGCCAGACCTTGGGCTTGAAGTTCGCGATCGCGGGATCGCATTTGGGCTTGAGGAAAACCTGAAAATTGTCCGGCGGCACCTCGGTGTTGGTCAGCGTCACGCCGCAGATGCTCTGGCCGTTACCACGCACGAAAGCCCAGTCGCCGATCATCTGGTCCATCGATTTGGTCAGTGACCGGGCGGCCGCGAGGTTTTGCAGGATATAGATGCCCTCGCCTTCCCGCCGCCCTTCAAGAATTCCGGTTTCGACTTCGGTGAAATCGATCACCGACTGACCGGCGGCGTTCTGCAGGCGCACGATGTCGAGACCGGCGACGTTCCAGGCCGAAATATCCTTGGTGAACGGCAGCGACGCCGCGCACGCCGGTTCAAGCTCGAGCTTGAGACCTTGAGGAGACGCATCGCCCTTGAGCGTCACGACGCAAGTCTTGCTGCGTTCGGTCGTCGACAGCTCCCACTGTCCGATCATGTCCTTCTTCAGGGTCGACGCATCCTGCGCCGACGCGGCCGATCCACTGGTCATCAGTGTCGTGACGGCGGCGACAACAAATGCTCGCCTCCGCCACGCCGGCCTGATGTCATCCGGACAGCCCATATCTAGCGGCCTTTCACCGGCGTCTCCGGAACTGGCGTCAGCGGCGGCTTGCCGGCGAACCAGGTCTTCAGATTGTCGACCACGAGCTGATCCATCGCATTGCGCGTCACGACCGAGCCGGAACCGATGTGAGGCAGCAACACCACGTTCTGCAATGCGCGCAATTCGTCCGGCACGTTCGGCTCGGTGGCGAACACGTCCAGACCTGCCGCCAGGATCACACCGGATTTCAGCGCGTGGATCAGGGCGGGCTCGTCGACGACAGATCCACGGGCCATGTTCACGATGACGCCGCGCGGTCCCAGAGCAGCCATCACCTCGGCATTGATCATCTTCAGCGTCGATGCGCCGCCGGGGGTGATGACGATCAGCGTATCCACCGCCTTCGCCATCTCGATCAGGTTCGGATAGTGCTGGTAGGACAAACCCGCGGCGGGATTGCGTGAATGATAGACAACCGGGACCCGCGCCGCATCGAGCCGCCGCGCGATCGCCTGACCGATGCGGCCCATGCCAACCATGCCGACCTTGCGGTCGCGCAGCGAGCCGACGCTCAGAGGATATTTCTGCGTGGCCCAAAGGCCTGAGCGGACATAACGGTCCGCCTTGACGAATTCGCGCAGCGTCGCAGTCAGGAGACCGAGCGCGACGTCGGCGACCTCTTCCGTCAGGACATCGGGCGTATTGGTGACGACGATATTATGCTCGCGCGCGTGAACCGTATCGATATGATCGTACCCGACGCCGAAACTGGACATGATCTCGAGTTTCGGAAAGCGCGCCTGCACCGTGCTGCCGGAGGGAACCGAGTCGGTGATGGCCATGCCGCGGATTTTCTCGGCCACCGCCGGCGCCAGCCGCTCCAGATCGGCCTGCTTCTCGAAATTGTGCAACACAAACTGGTCGGGAAAGCCATTGTCGACGATCGGCTTGTGCGGCCCATAAACGAGCAGGTCGATTTTTTCCGAAGATACGCGAGCAGCCATCAGTTTTCCTTTCGAAGCGCGCTTTCGTGCCAGCGCCGCAACAACAGATGCGACGTAGCCGCGAGACACATATAAATGACAATCCCTGCCATGGAGAGCAATAATAACGCGGCAACATGCGGGGAATGTTGAGCCGGTAGCCGGATTCCGCAATCCTGTACGCAAGTCCGGAGCCCGCGCCGGCCGAACCGGCTGCGATTTCCGCGACCACGGCGCCGATCAGCGACAATCCACCGGAGATACGCAGCCCGCCGAGGATATAGGGCAATGCTGCCGGCAACTTCAGATATCGCAACGTCTGCACCCGCGACGCGCCATGGAGCTGGAAAAGCCCTGAGAGGTTGCGATCCACCGAATTGAGCCCCAGGGTGGTGTTCGACAACACCGGAAAGAAGGCGACGATCCAGGCGCAAACGATCACCGCGGTCTGCTGCGGCAGGTAGATCAGCAGCAGCGGCGCAATCGCGATGACCGGCGTCACCTGCAGGACGATCGCATAGGGCAGCAGCGCATGTTCCAGCCACCTGGATTGGTTGAACAGCAGCGCCAGCGCAATGCCGCCGACGGCCGCTGCCACAAACCCCTCCAGCGTGGTCAGCAAGGTCGTCAGCAGCGAATGCCACAGGATTGGCCAATCCTGTACCAGCGTAGTCGCCACCAGCCATGGACCTGGCAATACATAAGGCGGAATCCCGTTGATCCGCACCACCAGATCCCACACCAAAATGCCCGCCGCGAGCACGACCACAGGCAACAGCACGCGCGCTACCGGCTTGCGCGGATCGTGGTGTGACGGCTGGCTGCCCGTCAGTGGTGTGGATACGCCGGACGGGGTCATCGGCGGACCGCCTCCTCGCCCGCCGCGTGCGTCAGCCCGATCGATACCTCGCGACAGTACGCTGCATATTCGGCCGATGTGCTGAATTCCTCGCCGCGCGGCTCGGCGGTATCAATGCGAAACTCGGCGCTGATGCGGCCGGGCCGTGATGTCATCACCACGACGCGGCGTGAGAGATACACCGACTCGAACACCGAATGGGTGACAAAGATGATGGTCTTGCGCAGGTCGCGCCACAGCGCGAGCAGATCGTTGTTGAGCCGAAAGCGCGTGATCTCGTCGAGCGCGGCGAACGGCTCGTCCATCAGAAGAATATCGGGATCGGTGACGAGCGCGCGCGCCAGCGATACCCGCATCTTCATGCCGCCGGACAGTTCGCGCGGATAAGCCCCGGCAAACTCGGCGAGCCCGACTCTTGCCAGCGCTGCCTCGGCGTGCCCATCGAGTTCCGCGCGCGGCCGATGCGCGAGTTTCAACGGCAGCGCTACATTATCGCGCACGCTGGCCCATGGCATCAGCGTCGGCTCCTGAAACACGAAACCGATGGAGCGGCCGCCACCGGCGACACGGACCGTGCCAGATGTCGGCGCACTCAATCCGGCGATGAGACGCAGCGCGGTCGACTTGCCGCAGCCCGAAGGCCCGAGCAGCGAAACAAAGTCGCCGTCGGGAACGTCGAGATCGAACGGACCCAGCGCTGCGACACCGCGATCGTAGATTTTCGTGACACCTGTCAGGCTTACGGCAATGCCCGGGCGCGGAACGACGCCGGCTCCGGACAATGCTGTTGCGGGTTCGATCATCGCACGTTTATTTTTGGCCGCAGGTCGAGGCCGACGCCCTTGTTGACGAAGCGCAACGTGTAGGCCTTGCGAAAATCGATATCCCGGCGCACCACGCCGGCCCGCACCATCTTGTCGAAGAAACTCGCGTAGCGCGCATCGTTCATGGCGCCGATTCCGTCATGTAAGGAGTCGCCGGAATCGACGATGCCGTAAGCTTTCATCTTCGCTACCGAATAGGCCAGCAGGTCGTCGGTCATGTCCGGGTTGAGCTTCTTGATCATGGCGTTGCCGGCCGTATTGTCACCGTACAGGTAGGTGTACCAGCCGATGATGGAAGCGTCGACGAAGCGCTGCACGAGATCCTGTTTCTTGTCGATCAGATCGCGACGGGTCTCTATCAGGGTCGAATAGGCATTGAAGCCAGCGTCTGCCAGCAGAACCACGGTCGGCTTGAAACCGGCCTCCTTCTCGACCGCGAACGGCTCCGACGTGACGTAGCCCTGCATTGCGCTATTCCTGTCGACGAGAAACGGCTGCGCGTTGAAGGTGTAAGGTTTGACTTTGCTCTCATCGAAACCGTATTCGGATTTCAGCCACTGGAAATAGCTTGAAATCCCTTCCTTCGAGACGAATAGCGTCAATGGCTTGAGGTCTTCCAGCTTGGCGATCCTGGATTCCGGATGCGCGAGAAACACCTGCGGATCTTTCTGGAACATCGCGGCAACCGCCACGACCGGCACCTTGTTGGCAACCGCGTCGAACGATTGCAGCGTATTCGCGGTCATAAAGAAATCGAGCTTGCCGGCGATCAGAAGAACCCGGTTGTTCACATTGGGCCCGCCGGGAACGATCGTCACATCCAGCCCGTATTTTTTATAGGTGCCATCAGCCAGCGCCTGAAAGAAGCCGCCATGCTCACCCTCGGCGACCCAATTTGTGCCAAAGGACACCTTGTCCAACGTCTGCTCGGCCGCGGCCGGTCCGGAGAGAGCCAGCGCCAGCACTACTCCGGCCGTTAACGTTCGCAGGACAAGGCGCATCATTGGACTCCGTCGATCGTTCTGGCCCATGATAGGAAGGGATCGGACAGGCGCAGACCAGGGCGATCTCACTCACTGTGCGATTCCCAATGATACCAAGCAATCCGGTTCAATGAAACGCTGCGAACGATGACACGCAAAGGCCCTGTGCGCGACTGGACCGACATCCGCTGGTCCGACATTTCTCTCGAGAGCGCCGCGAACTGGATCGCGGTGCTGCCGCTGGCCGCGACCGAGCAGCACGG
>JBEPUM010000191.1:0-6481 GCA_041691515.1 Pseudomonadota bacterium
TCGCGAGAGCCTAGTTGGGGCTCAGCAGCTTAAAGAGCGGTGCGAGGTAGCTCATCTCGTGACCGGATGTCGGCGTGGTACGGCTGATGAAGTCGAAGATCCTGCCGTCTTTGAGACCGTAGTTGGCAAGCCGGACCACCTGGCGGTTCTTGTCGAAATAGATCGCGATGACGCGCTGATCGGTGACGCTTTGATTCATGAACGCGACCGGTCGTTCCGACCGCTGCGAAATGTAATAGAAGACTTCGCCATTTAGCGTCGCAACCGTGGAGGGCGTGCCCATCACGATCAGCACCTGATCCTGACTGGCGCCGATCGGAATTTGCTCCAGCGCGCCGGGGGGCAAGATATAGCCCTTCTGGAACTGCTCGCCGGAGCAGCCGGCCATTGCCGCGCAAACCAGCGCGACCGCGAGCGTCGAGCGCAGACCATGCCATCGTGGCGCCGTGCTTTTGCGTACCACCTTCGGGTGCGAAATTGTCATTTCGAGGCTGACCTCATGCTCTTGCATCGCGCGAGCCGTTGACGTACCCGGCAGCGGTCACCGATTGCAACAATCGCAAGCCCTGCGGGCTGCCTGCGGAACCCACATGCTCTGGCCGTTCAGTCACTTCAGAAAACCCCGTACTCCGCCGCGCGGCACCATTGAAGCCATCTATGGCATGATCGTGGCGCAAGCGCGAGAACCCCTGTTTTATCAAGCCTTAGGGGTGCCTGACACGGTTAATGGCCGTTTTGATATGGTTCTGCTGCATTTGTGGATGGTGCTCCGACGACTGAAGCCGGGAGACGGCGAGGGGCTTTCGCAAGCCCTGTTCGATCATTTTTGCAGCGATATGGATGCCAATCTGCGCGAGATGGGCGTCGGCGATCTCACCGTTCCCAAGCGCATGCAGGCCTTCGGACAGGCTTTCTATGGCCGTTCTGCAGCCTACGATAAGGCCCTTGCGGCGGGGCCAGAACCGATGGCGCAGGCGCTCAATAAGAATATTTATAATGGTCAGAACATCGAAAGCGCCCGCCGGCTTGCCACCTATGCAGTGGATGCAATTGCTGTGCTTGCCCATGGCGATGAGGCGGCGTTGATCGGTGGAGCAATACGCTTTCCATCGCCTCTTGCTGTGACTTGAAAGAAGAGACATGAAGGCCAAAGACGTGTCGAACACGGTCCTAAATCCCTGGAGTGCTCCGGTCACCGTCGCGCAGATTCCGGAAGCAGGCCTTCATCTCGATATTGAGGCCGACGGCGTCGCGCGTCTGGCCATGGCCAAGATCGCCGGCTTGCGCGAGATCGAATCAGCCCGCGCCTCGTTCGAACTGACGCCCGGGCGCGATGACAGCGTGCACGTGCGGGGCAGCGTATCGGCGCGTGTCGGGCAGGTCTGTGTCGTGTCCCTCGATCCGATCGAGAACGACGTCATGGAGGATATCGACGTCATCTTCGTTCCTGAGAGCCAGGTGCGGGAGCTCGCGGAGTCCGTGGATGAAGGTGATGAGACCGACGCCGACCGCGAAATTCCTGATCCTCCCGAGCCCATCGTCAATGGCGTGATTGACCTTGGCCGCCTCGCGACCGACGCGTTGTTTTTGGGGCTCGACCCTTATCCGCGGAAACCTGACGCCGTATTCGAACCGCCGTCGGTCCCGATAGATCCGGAGGATCATCCCTTCGCCGCCCTGAAGGCGCTTAAAAACGATTCGAATTCCCCTGATGGGAAGAAATCCGAGCAGGATTGAGGGCAAAACGGGGGCTACTACTTTAGTGAGGGTCTTGTTGTAACTTGCTGAATAGTAATAAAATTCTCGGGGTGTTCGATTCTCCCAGCGAGTTGCCAAGCAGGGGAATTCCGCGAGGTCAAGACGTTGTATCAATGCCGGGACGCGCTATTGTCGCGGCCAGGCCGGGACGAAGCGCTGCGCTCTGGCGTTCGCCACTGCGGTGACAATTCCATCGGTTGCGGCCGAGCGCTTCAAGGCTGCAAAAGATCAAGGCTACCGGGACTTTCATGCCGCAAAAGGTTCGAATCGCGCTTGACGCCATGGGCGGCGACATCGGCGCATCGGTGGTCATTCCGGGCGCAGCGATTTCTTTGACCCGCCACCCGGACACCGAATTTCTGCTTTACGGCGATAGCACCCTGATCGAAGCGCAACTGGCCGCGCACCCGGCGATGAAGGCGGTCTCTCGCATTGTGCACACGGACGTCACCGTCAGCATGCACGACAAGCCGAGCCAGGCGCTGCGCCGCGGCCGCAAGAACTCATCGATGTGGCTTTCGATCGATGCGGTGAAAAAGGGAGAGGCCGACGTCGCGGTGTCCGCCGGCAATACCGGCGCGCTAATGGCAATGTCGCGGTTCAATCTGCGGATGCTGCCGGGAATCGAGCGTCCGGCCATTGCCGCGGTATGGCCGACCATGCGTGGCGACTCGGTGATCCTCGACGTCGGCGCTACAATTGGCGGCGACGCGCATCATCTGATGTCGCTTGCGATCATGGGCAGTGCCATGGCGCGTGTTCTGTTCGACCTGGAGCGGCCGACCGTGGGCCTGCTCAACATCGGCGTTGAGGAAATGAAGGGCCGCGACGAAATCCGCGAGGCGGCCGAGTTGATTCGGAGTGCGGACCTGCCGCAACTGAATTTCATCGGCTTTGTCGAAGGCAGCGGTATCGGTACAGGCGATGCCGATGTTATCGTCACCGAAGGATATAGCGGGAATATTGCGATCAAGGTTGCCGAGGGCACGGCGCGGCAACTGACCGGGTTCCTGCGGGCGGCGCTGTCGCGAACGCTGCGTTCGAAGCTCGGTTATTTTTTCGCGCGCAGCGCCTTCCGGGCGTTGCGGGAAAAGCTGGACCCCAACAGATCCAATGGCGGCGTGTTCCTTGGACTTAACGGTATCGTGGTCAAAAGCCACGGCGGAACCGATGCCGAAGGCTTTGCGTACGCGGTTGATGTTGGCTATGAGATGGCCCGCTACGATCTCCTGACCAAGATCAACCAAACGCTCAACCGCGACGGCCACGCCCTTGCTTCTGCACCGGCCGCGCAGGAGGCTGTCTCTTGACTGCGATACGTTCGGTCGTGCTCGGCTGCGGCTCCTATCTGCCGCAAAAGGTACTGACCAATGCCGAACTGGCCGCAAAGGTCGATACTTCGGATGAGTGGATCGTCCAGCGGACCGGTATCCGTCAGCGCCATATTGCCGCAGAGGGAGAGTTTACGTCTCATCTTGCGATCCATGCGGCGAAAGCAGCGCTAGCTCATGCCGGCATCGATGCGCAGTCGATTGACCTGATCGTTCTGGCGACGTCGACGCCGGACAATACATTTCCGGCGACAGCGGTTGCCGTCCAGAGCGGGCTCGGCATCAATCACGGCGCGGCATTTGATCTCCAGGCGGTCTGCTCCGGGTTCGTGTTTGCGCTGGCTACCGCGGACAATTTCCTGCGTACCGGTGCGTTCAAGCGTGCGCTCGTGATCGGCGCGGAGACGTTCTCGCGCATTCTGGATTGGACCGATCGCGGAACATGCGTGCTGTTCGGCGACGGGGCCGGCGCGGTCGTGCTGGAAGCCCAGGAGCAACTGGGCAAGCCCTCGGATCGCGGAATACTGACCACGCATTTGCGCTCGGATGGCCGCCACAAATCGAAGCTTTATGTCGATGGCGGACCTTCTTCGACCCAGACCGTGGGTTATCTCCGGATGGAAGGCCGCGAAGTGTTCAAGCACGCGGTTGGCATGATCACCGACGTTATCGTCGATGCATTCAACGCGACCGGCACCAGCGCTGACGACATCGACTGGTTCGTTCCGCATCAGGCCAACAAGCGAATCATCGATGCATCGGCGCACAAACTTCATATTGCGCCGCAGAAGGTTGTGCTGACCGTCGATCTTCACGGCAACACGTCGGCGGCGTCCATTCCGCTGGCATTGTCGGCCGCTGTCGCGGACGGACGCGTCAAAAGAGGCGACCTGGTATTGCTGGAAGCGATGGGCGGAGGCTTCACCTGGGGCTCCGCACTGCTGCGCTGGTAAGAGTTGAATCAAAATGTTCGTTGCTATTGCGACGATCTAATCATGCGAAAGCATGATGTGCGCTGTTGACCGTGGGTCGTTAAACTCTTAATTTCAGTTACGAATTGTTCGCCGGGAGTTTTGGGGCAGGCGATGACCGGAACCGGAAAAACAGTCACACGCGTCGATCTGTGCGAAGCCGTCTATCAAAAGGTGGGCTTGTCGCGCACGGAGTCGTCTGCGTTCGTCGAACTCGTTCTCAAGGAAATCACTGACTGCCTTGAGAAGGGTGAGACGGTGAAATTATCCTCGTTCGGTTCGTTCATGGTGCGCAAGAAAGGCCAGCGTATTGGCCGTAATCCCAAGACCGGCACCGAGGTGCCGATCTCTCCGCGTCGCGTAATGGTGTTTAAGCCGTCCGCTATTCTGAAGCAGCGGATCAACGGCAACGGCGTCGATACCAAGGCCGAATAGACCGGCGTTCCGATAACCAGTGACCAAGAGGAGCGTGCATTTGGACAAGTCGCCGGATGCCTTCCGAACGATCAGCGAGGTCGCTGGCGATCTCGACATTCCCCAGCATGTCCTGCGGTTCTGGGAAACCCGGTTCACGCAGATCAAGCCAATGAAGCGCAGCGGCGGCAGGCGCTACTACAGGCCTGATGACGTCGATCTGCTGCGCGGTATCCGCCATCTGCTTTACAGTGAGGGTTACACGATCCGCGGCGTGCAGCGGATCCTGAAGGAGCATGGCATCAAGTCCGTGCAGGGGTTGACGGAAGGATCTTCGGCCGCGGCGTTCGGCGTGATCGAGGATGACATCCGCACTACCCTCGGTGCGATCGATGACGACGATGCGTCCGGTTATGAGGCGGAAGACGAGGACGAGGCCGGCGACGACGCACCACGCGCGCCTGAACCGAGGGTGCGTAAGCCGCTCCGGCATGATCTTGACGATGCGTTGTGGTCGGGTCCCGGCAGCGAGGCGATCCTGGGTGTCGTGAACGAGGCACCTCAGTTCGATCTTGGCCAGCTGAAAGCTGTCCTCGCGGACCTCATCGCTTGCAAAGAGCTGCTGGATGGGGCGTTCGCAAGCGGCGCGCACGATGCCAGAGCGCCGACGTAACCCCGTGGGCAACCGGAGCAATCGCCAACGTTGCGTGTGACAACAGGAAGTCCCCCTGCCTAAGCTCCAGCAATTGTGACAACGCATTGCTGGAGGCATATCGATGTTTTCAAGACGATTGTTCGCGGCCGGCGTCGGCATGGTTTCCGCCGTGCTGGCGATTGGCTTTTCGATCTCCGCGGCCCGGGCCGCCTGCAACCCCTCGACTCAGGAGATCGCCGACTGCATGCCGCAGGGATCACCGCGGTCCGCGACCCGCGCTCCGTCCCGAAACGGCGGTTCAGCGTCCCGCAGAGGCGGAGGCGGCGGCGGCGGCGGCGCGGCTAACATCGCGGGAGCCGCCGGCAATATCGCGGCGGGCATTTCCAACCTCATCGAGGGCGCGCGCGTCTGTCCGGCGCTGGCGCGTGCCAATGAGGACTCGCACGCAATCGACGCCAGGCATCATGCGCTGTGGAGGCAGTATTTCGGCGACGAGAACTACGCCTGGCAGTATACGAGGGAGGACTGCGCCAAATCCGCCAGATCGCGCAGATCGAAATTCCGCTGCGGCAGCGAGGCGCCTCGCTGCGGAAGGCCGCCGAGGCGCAATGCGGATCGATCCAGTGGGGAGGTGGTTTCCCGCCGGAGAAATTCGTGGCGGATTTCCAGGAAGCCACCCGCAGGTGTCTCCCCATCCTGCAGGCATCCGGGAAAGCTGCGGCGCCGGCGGGATCGCGATGCCCGGGGGACGCGGCGAGGTACGTGAAGATCATCCACAACCAGCGCAGCAGCTACACCGTGGTCAACACCTGCGCGGAGCGGGGCGTCAACTACACGCTCAAGACAGGCGCGGTGTGTTCGTTGGGTACAGAGAATACGCGAGGTAGCGTCGATGCCGCGGGGCGCGCGCCCGTGGAGAGCCTCTGCAATGTGTTTCCGGAGGTGCTGCACGCGACGTTTTCGTCGACGACGGCGCGTTAGCACGGCTCAGGTTTGCATGGCGTCGACAGGCCGTCATTGCGGGTCTGCGGCAAAATCGGCTATCGCCGGATTTCGCGCAAGTTGAAACCATCCAGACGCCACAAGGTGCCGGATTGCTTCGTCGCCTCGCTCGCCGGCCGGTCTCATGCGCTCTAAACAGTTTTTGCCAGCGCCCGCGTCGGAACTTGCAGGTACCATTGACGTAGGCATCATAGTCGTCGTCACAGTGGATGCTGCGGCTTCTTGCGTCGCGGCGTGAACGCGGCTAATGGAACGAGGCCGAAACGGCACGGAGCGTAGCGCAGCCCGGTTAGCGCACTAGTCTGGGAGACTAGGGGTCGGAGGTTCAAATCCTCTCGCTCCGACCAATT
>JBEPUM010000192.1:0-6454 GCA_041691515.1 Pseudomonadota bacterium
CGATGATCGACGGCGCGCTGGCGCGGGGAGCCTAAGAGAGCGGTCGTCATCCTGAGGCGCGAGCACTTGCGAGCCTCGAAGGATGAACAACGAGCGGCTGATGCAAGCCATCCTTCGAGGTTCGCCGCAAGTGCGGCTCACACCTCAGGATGACGTCGTTTGCTGTGAGATCCTACTGGCTTGCCCAAACAATCCGCGCGATCCATTCGACGTCGGAGGCGGCCAGCGTGCGATCGACGTGGTTCGGATTGAGCGACTGCAGTTCAAGCAGTTTCGTGGTGCGGCGCTTGAGTTCCTTCACCATCACCTCGCCATCCTTGGTCTTCACCACCACGCGGTCGCCGCGCCGGATCTGCGTCCCCGGCGAGACCACGATGACATCGCCATCGCGATAGGCGGGCTTCATCGAATCGCCGGAAATCTCCAGCGCGTAGGCGTGCTCGTCATTGACGGAGGGAAGACCCACTTCGTCCCAGCCTTTGCCGACGGGAAAGCCGCCGTCGTCGAAATAACCGCCGGAGCCGGCCTCGGCGAAGCCGAGCAGCGGCACGGCCTGCGCGGCACGCGCCGTATCCTGGATGAACTGCACGAAGGTATCGATCGCGGTGTTGGTCGCAGCGAGCGCCTTCGCAACCGATTCGGTGGAAGGCCATCGCTCGCGGCCATCGCTGGTAATGCGTTTCGACTTGTTGAACGTGGTCGGATCGAGCCCGGATTTTTTTGCGAGGCCCGATGGCGACAGGCCGGCGCGCTCCGCCAGACGATCAAGCGCCGTCCAGATCTGGTCGTGTGTCAGCATCGACATGGGCGCGTCCTGGTTCCCGGTCTCCGAGACGGTGAATTTTGTCAAAAGCTAGGAATTATTACCTTAATTCACGACGACCTGCAATGCGCCCCGAGTGCGAAATGCTGCTCTTGATGTGCGACCGGGCCACCGATACGGTCGTGCATCATCCGCCGGGATTTCAGCTAGGCGGTAGCAAGATCACGCGCTTTTTCAATATGTTGGAGCGCAATGACGGACTTGGGATACGCGTGCGCACGATCTACAAAATCTGCCCAGCCTCAATCTGGCGGGAGGCCGAACGAACCGGCACCTTCCGCGGCAGCGTGGACGATTTGCGCGACGGCTTCATTCATTTTTCCACCGCGTCTCAGGTCGAAGGCACGGCCCGCAAGCACTTCTCCGGCCAGGCCGGTCTGTTCCTGATCGCGATCGACGCCAATGGACTGGGCGATGCGTTACGCTGGGAGGTCTCGCGTGGCGGCGAGCTGTTTCCGCATCTCTATGGCGAACTCGATCTCGGCCATGTGACGGCGGTGCTGGACATGCGCGCACGATCGGATGGTACTCACGATATTCCGGAGCTTGCGCCGTGATCCGTGCGTTTGACACTTTCTCCCTGCCGCTGCTGCGCTGGTTCGACCCTGAAGACGCGCATCGCATGGCGATCCAGGGATTGCGGCTGCTGCCGCCGATGCGACCGCGCCGGGACGATACCAAGCTTGCGGTTCGCGCCTTCGGTCTGAATTTTTCCAACCCCATCGGCATGGCCGCAGGCTTCGACAAGAGCGCCGAGGTGCCTGACGCGCTGCTGCGGCTGGGTTTCGGATTCGTCGAGATCGGTTCGGTGACGCCGAAGCCGCAAGCCGGCAATCCCCGCCCGCGGCTGTTCCGGCTTGAGCGCGACGAAGGCGTGATCAACCGGATGGGTTTCAACAATGACGGCGCCGACGCCGTGCTGCGCCGGCTGGCGGCGCGTGCGCATTCCGGTGGTATCGTCGGCGTCAACGTCGGCGCCAACAAGGATTCGGCCGATCGCGTGGACGATTATGTCAGGCTGATCGAGACCTTTGCGCCGGTGGCGAGCTACTTCACCGTCAACGTCTCGTCTCCCAACACGCCGGGCCTGCGCAACTTGCAGCAGGCGGCGGCGCTCGACGATCTCCTGGCGAAGGTGATCGATGCGCGCGAGCGCGTGCGCCAACACGCAGGCGACTCGCCGGTGCTGCTCAAGATCGCGCCGGATCTGACACTGACTGAGCTCGATGACGTCGTGCATATCGCGCGCTCGCGCCGCGTCGACGGTATGATCGTCGGCAACACGACGCTCGCGCGTCCCCCGACCTTGCGCGACTTGTCGCGCGCGAAAGAGCAGGGCGGATTGTCCGGCCGGCCGTTGTTCCGGCTCTCGACCCGGATGGTGGCGGAGACCTATGTGCGCGCGGAGGGTGCGTTTCCGCTGATCGGGGTTGGCGGTATCGACACCGGTGGCGCTGCGCTGACGAAGATTCGCGCCGGCGCAACCTTGATCCAGTTGTACTCGTCGCTGATCTACAAGGGACTCGGGTTGGTCGATGATATCAAGCGTGATCTAGCATCGACGCTGTTGCGAACCGGCCGGGAGTCGTTGTCGGAAATCGTCGGCGCGGATGCTGCGGCGATTACGGCCGAGGACTGGCCGGTGTCGTAAGCGCCGGGAATGTCTTCTTCAGCAACGCTGGATAGCGCAATCCCTGCAATCCGCCGCGCGCGGCGTAGTGAACGAGCAGGGCGCCCCATAGTCCTGTATTTCCGAACGGCCGCAGCATCCACCACGCCGCAAGGAAGATGACCAGCGACAGCACCATCAGGTTGCGCATGTCCCGCGTCCAGGTGGAGCCGATATAGATGCCGTCATAGGCGAAGGCGAACACACCGAGCACCGGCGCCAGGGCGACCAGCCAGAGATAGTCGCGTGCAACAAGCCGCACGTCCGCGCTTGCGGTCATTACATCAATCAGACCAGCGCCGAACAACGCATAAGCAGCGGTGACCGCGAGCGCGAACGCAAATCCCCAGAGAATGACAAGCCGCGTCGCACCGGCGAAGCCGGTGCGGTCGCGGGCGCCGATGGCGCGGCCGCACATCTGCTCGGCGGCATTGGCGAGGCCGTCGAGGAAGAAAGCGCTGATGAGAAGAAAATTATTCAGGACAGCGTTGGCCGCGAGCGTCACGTCGCCGGACCGGGCGCCTTGCGCCGTAAAGAACAGGAAGGCCGTGATCAGCGCGGCTGTCCGGATCATGATGTCGCGATTGACGGCGAACATGCGTAGCAGTTTTGCGCGATCGAGCAATGCCGCGACGGGGACCGCGAGCGAGCGTTGCGAGATCTGCCGTGCGACCAGAACACCCAGCAGAAGGCCTCCCGTTTCCGCGATGATGGCCGCAATCGCCGCGCCCGCGATCCCAAGATCGAACACCAGCACCAGAACAACAGTCG
The DNA here is from genome assembly GCA_041691515.1 of Pseudomonadota bacterium. GTDB lineage: Bacteria > Pseudomonadota > Alphaproteobacteria > Rhizobiales > Xanthobacteraceae > Nitrobacter. The sequence goes on from JBEPUM010000192.1 coordinate 3,264, forward strand.
CCACCATGTTGACGAGATTGATGGCAATCTGCACCGACAACGCAACGGCAGCGCGGGCCTGCCCGACCAGCCAGCCGAGAACCACATAGTTCGCGAGCGCCATCGGCGCCGACCAGATGCGAATTTCGAAATAGCTTCGCGCGGCGTGGGTTACGCTCGCGCTCCCACCCATCGCGTCGAAGATCACAGCCGAGAGCGGGAGCTGCAGCGCGATCAAACCAAGGCCGATCAACCCGGCGACGATAAAACCCCGCAGCAGCAGCGCTGCGATTTCGCCGGTGTCGCGCGCACCCGTGGCCTGTGCCGTCAGCGCGACCGTGCCCATGCGCAGGAAACCGAACAGCCAGAACATGCAGTCGAAGATGACGGATGCCATGGCCACGCCGCCGAGCAGCGTGGCGTTGCCGAGCCGCCCGATCGCAATCGTTGCGCCGATGCCGAGCAGCGGCGTCGTCAAGTTCGCGACCATTGCCGGGCCAGCGATGGCGAAGACTTGCGCCGTCGTTACCCTGGAGGAAGCGGTCACCTGAATTATCTGGTGCGACTATCGCCCGCGCGGTGCGCCGAACAGCCGCGACAACAGCCAGATCGGGATCACGATCACGGCGCCGAGCAGGAAATAACGCCACAATCCGTTGATCGCATCGAAGCCGAGATTCCAGACGCGCTCGATCAACAGGCGGATGCTGTGCACGATATTCCAGGGGTCGAAGCCAACCGCCGCGAGCATCACGCCGACCAGAATCGACAGCAGGATCAGCCGGAATGCCACGGCCAGCGGCGAGCCGCCGAGAAAGCGGGACAGGCTGTCGTCGCGTCGCGGCAAATCCCGCGGTGCCTCACCCGGCATCTGCCTCGTATCGTTTTGCATCGTCGATCTCCCGCGGGCGAATCCGTCGGCCCATGATAATCCCGTTGGGGCACATGGGGAACCATCGTTCCGCCGTCAATGGCCTTTAGCGCCCTGCGTGGATTGAATTGTGGCATCTGACTTCAGCATCCGCTCCAGCGTCTCCAGCCGGTCGGCCTCGCGCGGCGGCTTGTCCCAGCGCAACCGGCTGATGCGGGGAAACCGCATCGCGACGCCGGATTTGTGCCGGGCCGAGCGCTGCAGACCTTCGAAGGCGACCTCCAGCACGAGGCCCTGATCAGGCTCATGAATGACATGGCGGACAGGGCCGAACGTCTCGGTGGTGTTGCGGCGGACGAAGCGGTCGATCTGCAACAGTTCCTCGTCGGTGAAACCGAAATAGGCCTTGCCGACCGGGACCAGTTGCTCGTCGCCATCGATCGTGGCCCAGACACCGAAGGTATAGTCGGAATAATACGACGAGCGCTTGCCGTGGCCGCGCTGCGCGTACATCAGCACGGCATCGATGATGTGCGGATCGCGCTTCCATTTCCACCACAAGCCCTTGGGCCGGCCCGGCAGATACGGCGCGTCGCGGCGCTTCAGCATGACGCCTTCGACGGCTTCGGCATCCGCACCTGCGTTGGCCGCAGCCGGATCGGCGCGCGCTGCCGCGAGTTTTTCCCACGAAGCAAATTCAACCTGCGCCGAGAGATCGACGCGCGGGTCGTCGAGCGCTTTGATGAATACCTCGAGCCGCTGTCGCCGTTCTGTAAACGGCAGTTCGCGTAAATCGTTGTCGCCGTCGCCGAGCAGATCGTAGGCGCGCAGATGAATCGGAAATTCTTTCATCAGTTTTGGCGTCACTGCCTTGCGGTTGAGCCGCTGCTGCAAAACATTGAACGACTGCACCCGCCCGTCGCGCACCACCAGCAGTTCGCCGTCGATTGCGCCAGGCAAGTGCAGCGATGGCAGCAGATCGGGAAAGCTTTTGGTGATATCTTCGCCGGTGCGCGAATAAAGCCGCGTGATGACGGTACCATCCTCGTCGCGGCCGCTCACTGCCTGCACGCGAATGCCGTCCCACTTCCACTCCGCGGTGAAATCAGCGGCGTCGAGATTTGCGAAATCCGCATCCTCGATCGCGTGCGCCAGCATTACAGGCCGGAACGGTGCCGGATCGAGATTGACCGGCTTGTCGCCACGATCTTCGAGCCACGCGAACAGATCGAGATAGGGCGGCGCGAGACCCGGCCAGATCAACTCGACATCGTACGCATCTTTGCCGCCGAGCGCGGCAGCTGCAGTCTTTGCCAGCCGCGCAGAGACGCCGATGCGCATCGCACCGGTTACGAGCTTCAACAGCGCCCAGCGCCCGGTCTCGTCGAGTTCATCAAGCCATCGCGCAAGTTGCGCCGGCAGTTCGGCCCTGCCGAGAGTCCGCAGCGTGGTGACGACCTCGGTCAGCGTCGGCGGCGGCGGATTTTTGTGAAGGTGGGCTGCCTGCGTTGGTACAACTTTCTTCTTGTTATCTCCCCCCTTGTGGGGGAGGTCGGATTGCGAAGCGATCCGGGAGGGGGGCGATACCGGAGACCCCCCTCCCTGACCCTCCCCCACAAGGCGGGAGGGAACAGAAACATGCGCCGTCTTCGGCCACATCAGCGCGACCGTCTCCGAGAGATCGCCGACGTAATCGTAGGACAGTGCGAACAGCACAGGATCGGTGCGCGCCGCGATCAGGTCGCGGATCAGGCCCGCCTTGGCGTGCTTGAATGACAATGCGCCGGTGAGCGCCGCCAGCGCATAGCCGCGATCCGGATCGGGGATGTCGCGGAAATACTGCGCAATGAGCCGCAGCTTGTTGTTGCGGCCAGGCTCGTAGGCGAGGCGATCGAGCAACTCGGCGAAGCGGTTCATTCGCCGGGTTCTCCGCTTGCCGAGACCGGATCTTCCTCGCCTTCTTCATCTCCATAGCCGACCAGTGCCAGCGGTCGCGCAACGAGGCCTTTCGTCTTGCACCAATGCACCAGCGCGTCTTCTTGGCCGTGCGTCACCCAGATTTCTCCAGCGCCGGTCGCGGCGATGGTCCCGGTCAATCCGTCCCAGTCGGCATGATCTGAAATCACCAGCGGCAGTTCGACGCCGCGCTGGCGTGCCCGCGCGCGAACCCGCATCCAGCCCGACGCAAACGCCGTGACCGGATCGGGAAAGCGCCGCGTCCAGAGATCGGAGGTTGCCGACGGCGGCGCCAGGCTGATCGTACCGGCGAGGTCGGCTTTCTTCGTGCCCTTGACCGGCCGCAGGTCGCCAAGCGCAATGCCGCGGCTTTGATAGTAGTGCG
>JBEPUM010000193.1:0-6439 GCA_041691515.1 Pseudomonadota bacterium
GTGCCGGGATGTCGTCCAGCGCGGTCTCAACGGGCAAAAGCGCGTCGGCGAGGCTACCCTCGCCAGACGCGGCTCTATTACATAAAGCCTCCAACTGTTCCAGTGGAATCATGTCGGCCTCGTCGAATGGGCCGACCAGCGTCCGCCGCAGCGCGCTGATATGGCCGTAACAGCCCAGAATTCGGCCGATATCACGGGCCAGCGCCCGCACATAAGTACCTTTTCCACATTCGGCGTCGAACACCGAATGGCTGCTATCCTGCTGTTCTACAAGCGTTAATTCGTGGATTTCGACCGGACGGGGCTTCAGATCGACGGTTTCGCCATCGCGCGCGAGGTCGTAGGCCCGTTCACCCTGAATCTTGATCGCAGAATATTGCGGGGGAATCTGCGCGATCACGCCCTGGAACCGGGGCAGCAAGGCCCGGATGGCCTCTGCTGTGGGCCTGATATCGCTGGTGGCCGTGACCCGGCCTTCGGTATCGTCGGTGTCGCGCTCCTCGCCCCAGCACACGGTGAAGCGGTAGCGCTTGCGGCCATCCATGACGAACGGGACGGTCTTGGTGGCCTCGCCCATCGCGATCGGCAGACCGCCGGAGGCAAGCGGATCAAGCGTGCCGGCGTGCCCGGCGCGCTTCGCCTGGAACAACCGCTTCACGACCGCCACCGCATGGGTCGAGGTCATGCCGATCGGCTTGTCGAGAATGACCCAGCCGTGCACGTCGCGCTTGTCGCGGCGCGGCTGATTGTTCTGGCGTTGCTGCTTGCCGCCTCGGGGGGCGTCACCACGCGGATCATTGTTTCCACGCGCACGATTTTCCTGCTCGCTCTCACCAGGGGGTGTGACCGAATCATGAGTGCCGGCTTCGTTGCGGCGTGTGTGAGCCGAATTATTTTTGTCAGCGCCGTTCGATTCGTCGATTTTAGAATCGAGGGCAGCATCAGGCGTGGTCATGATCATCAGCTTTCGTCTGAATCCGGCGCGAGGTCTCTTTGCACCGCAGGTGTTCTCAGTAATTTCTCGATACGTTCCGCTTCATCGAATCGTTCGTCGGCGCGGAAGCGGAGGTCAGGTGCGAATTTCAGGTTAACGCGCCGCGCGATCTCGCCGCGCAGAAATTTCTTGTTGCGGGCGAGCGCCTCGATCACCTCAGTTGTGTCGTGGCCGCCGAGCGGCATCACATAGATCGTCGCGAGCTTGAGGTCAGGCGACATGCGGACTTCCGGCACGGTGATGAGATGCCCTTCAAGCACCGGATCGTGGACGTGACCCTGCGAGAGAATATCGGCGATCGCATGACGCACGGTTTCGCCGACGCGCAGTTGACGCTGCGAGCCGCCTGGGCTTTTCGATGATTGATGATGACGCGGCATTAACGTCTTTCAAAAAATCAATGCCGTGCCCGCGTGATTCGCGGGCATCGGGCACTTTCATTGTCATTCAGTTGAAGCAGGGATGACCGGAACGAGTCCGGCCATGGACGCTGCTTGCTCAATCAAGACATCAGCGCGCTTGTGAGACTTGGACTCACAGCGAGCGCTGAATGGTCTCCACGCGATAGCATTCGATGACGTCGCCGGTCCGCATGTCGCCGTAATTCTCGAACGCCATGCCGCATTCTTGACCGGACTGCACTTCCTTCACTTCGTCCTTGAACCGCTTCAGTGTCGACAGCTTGCCTTCGTGCACCACGACGTTGTCGCGGATCAGGCGCACATTGGCGCCACGTTCCACGGTGCCGTCGGTGACGCGGCAACCCGCGACCTTGCCGACCTTGGAGATGTTGAACACCTCCAGGATCTGCGCGTTGCCAAGCATGGTCTCGCGCCGTTCCGGCGTGAGCAGGCCTGACATCGCTTTCTTCACGTCGTCCACGAGATCGTAGATGATGTTGTAGTAGCGGATTTCGATGCCGTTGCGCTTGGCTGCGGCGGCCGCTTCCTTGTTGGCACGAACGCTGAAGCCGATGATGGCGGCATTAAAACCTTCGGCCAGCGTCACGTCGGATTCCGAGATGCCGCCGACGCCCGCATGCAGGATGCGCGCGGCGACTTCGTCGGTGCCGAGCTTTTCCAGCGAACCGAGGATGGCTTCGAGCGAGCCCTGCACGTCGGCCTTGATGATCAGCGGGAAGTCCTTGCGGCCCGTGGTCTTGAGCTGCGACATCATCTGCTCGAGCGAACCGCGCATGCCGGAGACGTTGGCGGCGGCATTCTCGCGCTTCTGATGCGCGCGATAGCTGGTGACCTGACGCGCGCGGGCTTCGTTCTCAACCACCGCGAGCCGATCGCCGGCTTCCGGCGGACCGTTGAAGCCGAGCACCTCGACTGGAACCGACGGCCCTGCCTCATCGACCGTTTCGCCTTGATCGTTGATCAGCGCGCGGACGCGGCCCATTTCAGCGCCGGCCACGATGATGTCACCGACCCGCAACGTGCCGCGCTGTACCAGAACCGTGGCGACGGGACCGCGGCCGCGGTCCAGTTTGGCTTCGATGACAGTGCCTTCGGCAGGACGCTCCGCGTTGGTCTTGAGATCGAGCAGGTCGGCCTGAAGGGCGATCATCTCGAGCAGCTTGTCGAGGTTGGTCTTGTTCTTGGCGGAAACCTCGACGTCGACAACTTCGCCGCCCATCGATTCGACCTGCACTTCGTATTGCAGCAATTCGGTGCGCACCCGCTCGGGCTTCGCATCGGCTTTGTCGATCTTGTTGATGGCGATGATCATCGGGACCTTCGCCGCCTTGGCGTGATTGATGGCCTCAATGGTCTGCGGCATGACGCCGTCATCGGCAGCAACCACGAGAATGACGATATCGGTGACCTTGGCACCGCGCGCGCGCATCGCTGTGAACGCAGCGTGGCCCGGCGTATCGATGAAGGTAATCTTCTTTCCGCTCTCCGGCGAGGTGACTTGATAGGCGCCGATATGCTGGGTGATACCGCCGGCTTCGCCAGAAACCACGTTGGCGTGGCGCAGCGCATCGAGCAGCGAGGTCTTGCCGTGGTCGACGTGACCCATCACGGTGACGACGGGCGAACGCGGTTCGGTGTCGGTCGAATCGTCGACACTATCGAACAGGCCTTCTTCGACGTCGCTTGCGGCGACGCGCTTGACGGTGTGGCCCAATTCCTCGGCAATGAGCTGCGCCGTGTCAGCGTCGATCACATCGGTGATCTTCACCATCTGGCCTTGCTTCATCAGCATCCGGATGACGTCGACCGCGCGCTCGGCCATGCGGTTGGCGAGTTCCTGAATGGTGATGGCTTCCGGAATAATCACTTCGCGGATCAGCTTTTCTTTCGGCTCGTTCGACGCGTGGCCCTTCAGGCGCTGGGTGCGGCGGCGGAACGAGGCGATAGAACGTTCGCGCACATCGTCGGCGTTAAGCGCCGTCACGAGTGTCAGCCGGCCGCGCTGCTTCGCTGGCGCAGGCTTTGCGGTCGGTTTTGGTGCGATAACGGGGCGCGCGACGCCGCCGGGTCCGCGGCGGATCTGGCGCGGACCTTCGTCCTCGTCGCTGCCGTCGGCTGCGACTGCGGCCGGGCGCGCCGGAGGTGCTGCGCGAGTCGTCGTGGCTGGCGCGGCGGCCTTGGCTTCGGCTTCGCCGAAGCGTCGCTTGGCTTCGAGCTCGGCCTTGCGCTTGGCTTCTTCTTCCAGACGGTGACGTTCTTCCTCGGCCTTGCGGCGAGCCTCGGCGGCTTCGCGCTCGGCCTGTTCCCGGCCTTCCTTGCTGTTGCGTCGGGCAGCTTCGGCTTCCGCGAGCCGACGCTCTTCTTCGGCGCGGACATTGGCTTCGGCGAGTGCACTGGCGCGCGCGCTGCGTTCGTCTTCCGTCAACGTCCGCAGTACGACGCCTGAGTTGCTGCGCGGTGCGGCGGGTGCTGCTGGACGTGCCAGCGGCGCCTTGGCCACGGGGGCCTTGGCGACCACAGGTGCTGGAGCCGCAGATGGCTCGGTGACCGGGCCATCGCCGCCAATACGGCGCTTGCCTCGCTTTTCAACCACCACCTGCTTGGTACGGCCATGGCTGAAGCTCTGGCGCACGGTGCCGGTCTCGACGCGCGGCTTGAGCGTCAAGGTCTTGGTCGGCACGCTCAGAGTCTTGTCGCCAGGATTTTTCGTATCAACCATTCAGCAGTCCCAATCTTGTTGCGCTGTACGCATTCGCACAGGTCGTGTCTTTTAAAAATTCTCGCCGTATTAGCTGCCTGGCCGCTGCCCGCCATCCCGGTATCGGACCAGGGTCTGGCTGCGCGACAGGAACGTCTTGCTCGCCGGGCCCGCGAGCAGGGCTGCATGTATCACATTTGACCGGCCCAGTGCCAAATCCAATTCTGCCGACGCCAACACGGTAATGACCGGGATTTCCTGCGATTCGCCGGAATCCGCGGTCATTTTCTTAACGATGGCGTCTAATTTCCGGATTCCGTCCGCCGCCCCGTCCGATGCATGGAGCAGGGCGACCGCCTGACGCCGCTCAAGTGCGTCCTCGACCTTGGTAAAGCCGGAAACGGCCTGAGCCGCCTTGGCAACCATGGCCAGTGCGTCCAGGGTGCTTCGAACCAGCAATTGCCCCGTAATATCGGCTAGCGCAGCGGTGACAAGGACGTCCCGCTTGAAGCCCCTGCTAAATTGGTGACGGCGGACCGCCTCCGCAACCACGGCATGCGAGGCCGAAATCCATAATCCCCGGCCGGGAAGCTTGCGTTTCAGGTCGGCGATGACTTCGCCCGTGGGCGAAACCACAAACCGGATCAGCTCGCCGATCGGGCGCACCTCCCGCGTGACCGCGCACATCCGCGTCGTCGCGGACTTTGGGGTCCGCGGTCCGTCGTCCAGATCTGCCGGGTCGGCGAGGGCAAGCATGCGCTGGGCATCTCCCTTATGCCGGCTGTTCTTCGGCGGCGTCAGCCTCCGCCGGCTTCGCAAGGTCGGCTTCGGTGATCCAGCCGGCGATCAGACGCGCCTGCATGATCATGGCCTCGGCATCCTCGCGGGAAACCTCGATGCCGTCGAAATATCCGGCGTGCTTGGTGGGCTCGCTGCCCTCCTTGCGCTCGGTCCAGCCGACCAGATCGTCGGTGGCGCAGCCGGCCAAATCCTCGACGGTCTTGACCTCGTTCTCGCCGAGTTTCACCAGCATCTTCGAGGTCACGCCGGGCACCGTCTTCAAAGCATCGTCCACGCCAAGTTCCTTACGCTTGTTTTCCAGCTCGGCCTCGAGCTGCTCCAGATATTCGCGGGCGCGGCTCTGCAGCTCGTTCGCGGTTTCCTCGTCGAATCCTTCAATACCGGCGAGTTCGCGCGCATCGACCAGCGCCAGTTCTTCAACCGAGGTGAAGCCTTCCGACGCCAGCAACTGGCCGACGACTTCGTCGACGTTGAGCGATTCCATGAAGACGCGTGTCGAGTTTTCGAAGTCGGCCTGACGGCGCTCCGACTCTTCCTGTTCAGTCAGGATGTCGATGTCCCAGCCGGTGAGTTGCGAGGCGAGACGCACGTTCTGTCCACGTCGGCCGATCGCCAGCGACAACTGATTGTTGGTGTCGGGAACCACGACCTCGATCCGCTCGCGGTCTTCGTCGATCACGACCTTGGCGACTTCCGCCGGCGCCAGCGCGTTGACGACGAACGTCGCAATGTCCGGCGACCACGGGATGATGTCGATCTTCTCGCCCTGCAATTCGTTGACCACGGCCTGCACGCGCGAGCCGCGCATGCCGACGCAGGCACCGACCGGATCGACCGAGGAATCCCGCGAAATCACGCCGATTTTAGCACGAGAGCCGGGATCGCGGGCCACCGCCTTGATCTCGACGATGCCGTCGTAAATCTCGGGCACTTCCTGTGCGAACAGCTTCGCCATGAATTGCGGATGCGTGCGCGACAGGAAGATCTGGGGCCCGCGGGTTTCGCGGCGTACATCGAAGATGTAGGCGCGAACGCGATCGCCGTTGCGGAACACTTCGCGCGGCAGCATTTCGTCGCGACGCACGATGGCTTCACCGCGTCCGAGATCGACGATCACGCTACCGTATTCGACGCGCTTGACGATGCCGTTGACGATATCGCCGATGCGATCCTTGAATTCCTGATATTGCCGGTCGCGCTCGGCTTCGCGCACTTTCTGCACGATCACCTGCTTGGCGGACTGTGCGGCGATACGGCCGTATTCCAGCGGGGGCAGCGTGTCGGCGATGGTGTCGCCGATCTGCGCGCCGGGATTGGCGCGTTGTGCATCCTTCAGCGAAATCTGGTTCGAGGCGTTCTCGACCTGATCGACCACCAGCATGTGGCGCGACAACCGAAGTTCGCCTTTCTTCGGATCGATCTCGGCGTGAACGTCGGTCTCGCTGCCATAACGTGCCCGCGCCGCTTTCGCGATGGCGTCCTCCATCGCCGCGATCACGATGCCGCGGTCGATGGATTTTTCGC
>JBEPUM010000194.1:0-6437 GCA_041691515.1 Pseudomonadota bacterium
AGGCGCGCGTCGTCGATCTCGACGGCTGGGTGGCGCTGCCGGCCTTCGTGCCGCCAAAGGAGCGGCGCGGGCTGGTGCTGATCGATCCGCCGTTCGAACGCAAGGATGAGTTCGAGCAGCTTGCGAGCGGTTTCGCGGAGGCCTTCGCGAAATGGCCGACCGGCAGCTACATGCTGTGGTATCCGGCGAAAAGCCGGCGGGCGACGGACGATCTAGCCCGCAGGGTGGCGGCTGTGACCGGCGGCGGCGTGGACAAATGCCTGCGCCTGGAATTCAGCGTGGCGCCGCAGACCGCGGACGGGGTGCTGACCTCCGCCGGCCTGCTGATCGCCAATCCGCCATGGACGCTGATGGCCGATCTCAGGGCCATCCTTCCCGAACTGGAAAAGCCATTGGGTCAAGGCGGCGCTGCCCGGTTCAGGCTGGAAGCCGTCCGCGTCTGAAGGTTCCATTTCGTCGTAGTCAGTTCGGCGGGAAGCGTATTATGGTGCCGTTGCGACTGGCTTTACGTTCCGCTTCCGCAAATGGGGGCGGCGGAGTGACAAGGCCCCTGATGCTTCCCGGCCGAACAGGCCACATTGCCGGGATGGCCGCGATGGCCGTGTTTTCTCAAAGGTGAATGTCCGGTCGAGTCGGCGCGCGGGGGGCGCGGCGGCACAGCAATGCGGGGAGAGGAGTTTCCCGATGGCCCTGACTGGAATGGTCAAATTCTTCAACGCAGAGCGCGGCTACGGCTTCATCAAGCCCGACGATGGCGGCCGCGATGTCTTCGTTCATATCACGGCTGTGGAGCGGGCCGGATTGAAGGAACTGGCCGAAGGACAGCGGATCACATTCGAGGTCGAGCCGGACAAGAAGGGCAAAGGCCCCAAGGCCGTCAATCTGGTGATCTCGCCCTGAGCGATCGCTGTTCGGCGCAGCCTCCGATTTGGGCTGCGTCTCGTTGCGTGCCCGCGTTTTGCGGTGTGCGGCAACGCGCCGTCGTCACGCAAAAAAATCCCGGCCGCGAGCGGCCGGGAGTTGATCGTGATCGATGGTGTTCTTGATTGTCGTTAGAAGTGATAGTTCACGCCGGCGCGAACGAGCCCGAACTGATAGCTGTTAGGAACGCCGGTGATGGTGAAGCGGCTGCTCGACAGATCGACGTAGAGATATTCGACCTTCGCCGTCCAGTTCTGATAGATGCCGAATTCGGCGCCGACACCCAGGGTCCAGCCCGCATTGGTTTGCGATTCCGACAGGCCGAAGGTTTCCGCGCGCAATTCGCCGAAGGCGAGACCGCCGGTGCCATAGACCATGACGTTGTTGAAGGCGTAGCCGACCCGGCCGCGCACGGTGCCGAACCAGGGATTGGAGAATTTCCACGGAGCGAAGGTATCGTCGGCAGCGCTGGCCTGAATATCGCCTTCGATGCCGAACACGATCGGGCCATTCTGCCAGTTGTAGCCACCCTGCACGCCGCCGAATACGCCGTCTGGCTTGGTGACGCTGTTCTCAACGCTGCCCCAGGCATAGCCGAGGTTGCCGCCGAGATAGGGGCCGGCCCAGCTATAGGCATTGAGCGGCTGATTGACCGTGTAAGGCTGGCGATAGGAGAGATCGGCGGCGTGCGCCGAGGTGACGACGAGTGCTGTTGATGCCAGGGCGGCCGATACCACGGCTGCCGCGATTGTTGTCTTGCTCATCTCGACTCTCCACCACGCTTGACTGTCGTCCCGCCGGTACCGTCGCCTGGCTGTTTTCTCCGCCGCGCGCGACCCATACGGTTACGAATTCCGAAATCTTATGCGTAGGATTTATCGAGAGTTTTAAGTTAAACGGGTCTTAAGACGGCGCGCTTGCCGTCTCTCGTTCTTAACGAAGTATTACCGGCACGGGGCCGCCGGAACCGGCCCGAAGCGCCTCAATCTGCTGGCCGATCCACCGTGCGGCTCCGGCCAGCGGTCCGGAAGCGGCAGCAGCGGGTAGGGGGTCGCTGGCATCGGCCGGTTTCATTGCTTAACTGAGAGACATGACGAGCGATTCTTCCGATCCCGCTAACATGAACGGTCCGGTGGCCTCATCCGGTGCCGGGTCGGATGTGCCGCCGAAGGACCGGTTGCGGGCCGGGGGAGCCGCGCAGGATATCGATCCTGCCACCCTCGAGGCTGACGACGAGGACGAGGCCCGGCTCCCCGAGATGCCGGAGGAGCCCGGTGACGTGGTTGCCGAGGGTCCACTCGCGGTCGGCCGCGCCGCCATCGAACATGCCGTCCGTCACGCCCCGACCTCGCCCGGCGTCTATCGCATGCTGAATGCCGCGAGCGACGTGCTCTATGTCGGCAAGGCCAAGAACGTCCGCAAGCGTCTGTCGTCCTATGCGCGGCCGACGGGACAGGTGCTGCGCATCGCGCGCATGATCGCGGCGACGTCGACCGTCGAGATCATCTCGACCGGCACCGAGACCGAGGCGTTGCTGCTCGAAGCCAATTTGATCAAGCAATTGCGGCCGCGCTTCAACGTGCAGCTTCGCGACGACAAGTCGTTTCCCTATATCCTGATCACGGGGGATCACTGGGCCCCGCAAATTCTCAAGCATCGCGGCGCGCAGTCACGGCCCGGCCGTTACTTCGGGCCGTTTGCCTCGGCCGGTGCGGTGGGCCGTACCATCACCGCCTTGCAGCGCGCGTTTCTCATGCGCTCCTGCACCGACTCGTTCTTCGAGAGCCGCACCCGGCCTTGTCTTCTGTATCAGATCAAGCGATGCGCGGGTCCCTGCACCGGCGAGATCGATTTTCCGGGCTACACCGGACTGGTGCGGGAGGCGACCGACTTTCTGTCCGGGCGCAGCCGCGCCGTGAAGGAAGAACTGGCGCGCGAAATGGAGAAGGCCTCCGACGATCTGGCCTTCGAGCGCGCGGCGCTCTATCGCGACCGGCTGGCCGCGCTGTCGGCGATCCAGTCGCAGCAGGGCATCAATCCGCGCACGGTGGAGGAGGCGGACGTCTTCGCGATCCATCAGGAGGGCGGCTATTCCTGCGTCGAGGTATTTTTCTTCCGCACCGGCCAGAACTGGGGCAACCGCGCTTATTTCCCGCGCGCCGAGAAGTCGTTCACCCCGGAGGAAGTGCTGGGATCGTTCCTTGCGCAGTTCTACGACGACAAGCCGCCGCCGAAACTGGTTCTGGTTTCGCACAAGATCGAGGAAAGCGAACTGCTCGCCGATGCGCTGTCGATCAAGGCCGGCTTCAAGGTCGAGGTCTCGACGCCGCAGCGCGGCGAAAAGAAGGAACTGATCGCGCACGCTCTGACCAATGCGCGCGAGGCGTTGGGGCGCAAACTGTCGGATACCGCGACGCAGAGCCGTTTGCTGCAGGGCATGGCCGCTGCCTTGGGTTTGCCGCATACGCCGCGGCGCATCGAGGTCTACGACAACAGCCACATTCAAGGCACCAACGCGGTCGGCGCGATGATCGTCGCCGGCCCCGAAGGCTTTTTGAAAAACCAGTATCGCAAGTTCAACATCAAGTCCGAAGGTCTGACGCCGGGTGACGACTACGCGATGATGCGCGAGGTGCTGGAGCGCCGCTTCAAGCGGCTGCTGACGCAGCAAGCGGCCGCCGAGCCGGAAAAACCCGCGGACACCGAGAAGGATGCGGACGCCGTTCCGCAGTGGCCGGACCTCGTTATCATCGATGGCGGTCTCGGCCAGCTCAACGCCGTGCGCGGGATTTTCGACGCGCTGGGGCTGACCCAAGGGTTGACCAAGGTGTCGCTGATGGCGGTCGCCAAAGGGCCGGACCGCGATGCCGGGCGAGAAACCCTGTTCCTGCCGGATCGTCCCGCGATCAAGCTCGAGCCCCGCGATCCGATTCTGTATTTCATCCAGCGGCTGCGTGACGAGGCGCATCGCTTTGTCATCGGATCGCACCGCAAGCTGCGCAAGAAGGATATCCGCGAGGCCGGATTGCAGGAGATCCCCGGCATCGGCCCGACGCGCAAACGGGCGCTGCTGCATCACTTCGGGACCTTGAAGGAGATCGAGCGGGCCTCGGTGGGGGACCTCGGCAAGGTTCCGGGCATCAGCGCCGAAGGCGCGCGCAAGATTTTCGATTTTTTCCACACCCAGCCGGGCTGAAGGTGGATTTGTTGTAATATCCTGGCGGTCTTTTTCGTATTAAAGCTGCCAGATGAGTTTGTTGCCGCTGCGAAGGCGGTAGATTAGCGGGGTGCGGCCGGTTGACGTTCGCGCCGTGACGGTATTGGTAAGACGAATGGATACTGCCACCAGCCGAGGATCGGCGAAGCACACGCTGTCACTTCCCAACATCCTCACCTATGCCCGAATTGCCGCGATCCCCGTGGTGGTCGGTTGCGTCTTTGCGCAGTCGATTCTGGACGGTCCGCTCTGGCTGCGCTGGGTGGCGCTGGGGGTGTTTATCGCGGCCGGTATCACCGATTTTTTTGACGGCTATTACGCGCGAATCTGGGACCAGCAGTCGGCCTTCGGCAAGATGCTCGATCCGATCGCCGACAAGCTTCTGGTTGCGTCCTGCTTGCTGATGCTGGCGGCGGACGGAATCATTCATGGCTGGACGCTGTGGGCCGCGATCGTGATCCTGTGCCGCGAGATTCTGGTGTCGGGCCTGCGCGAATACCTCGCGGAGCTGCGAGTCAGCGTGCCCGTAACCAGGCTTGCGAAGTGGAAGACCACGGTGCAGCTGATCGCGATCGGCTTTCTGCTGGCAGGCGAGGCGGGCGATCTGGTGTTTCCGTTTGTGACCCAGCTCGGGCTTCTGCTGCTGTGGATTTCGGCGATCTTCACCATCTATACCGGCTGGGACTATTTCCGCGCCGGCATTCATCACCTCATCGAGGAGGATGAAAAATGAAGGTGCTCTATTTCGCCTGGGTGCGCGAACGCGTCGGCAAAGCTGAGGAAATCGTCGAGCCGCCGGCAGCGGTTCGCACGGTCGGCGATCTGATCGGATGGCTGACAGCGCGGGGCGACGAATACGCCCATGCGTTCGATACGCCGCGCGTGATCCGCGCTGCCATCGACCATACCCATGTCAAGCCGGAGGCGGTGATTGCCGGTGCGCGCGAGATTGCGTTCTTCCCGCCGATGACCGGCGGCTGAATTTTCAGCGATACAGATGCAGTCATGACTGTTCCGGTGACCATCCGCCTTCAGGAAGCCGACTTCGACGTCGCACGCGAGATCGCCGCGCTGTCGCGCGGGCGTACCGACATTGGCGCCGTCGTGAGTTTTAGCGGAATTTGCCGAGGTGGTGTCGGTGGTGACGCGATCGCGGCGCTAACGCTCGAACATTATCCGGGCATGGCGGAAGCCGAGATCGCGCGCCATGCCGAGGAAGCGCTGGCGCGCTGGCCGCTGACGGGCCTTACGATCATTCACCGCTTCGGCCGTATCGTGCCGGGCGAAAATATTGTGCTCGTGGTCACGGCGTCGTCGCATCGCGAGGCCGCATTTCAGGGTGCTGAATTCCTGATGGACTATCTCAAGACCCACGCGCCGTTCTGGAAACGCGAAGAGGGCGGTTCCGGAACTAATTGGGTCGAGGCGCACGATCGCGACGACACGGCTGCTGCGCGCTGGAGCAAATCCTGATGGTGAAAAAAGCCGCGCGCGCCGGACGATCGAAAGTCGGCCGGACCTCGACGAAGATGCGCCCGGCGACCCGTAGTGCGGCCAAAAGTGCGAAAAAGAAACCTCCGGCGGCTAAGGCTGCGGCGCCCGAACTGGTGACGATTTTCGACTACGTTCGCTTCGGCGCGGCACAGCTCAAGCGCGCGCGCGCCGCCTTCGCGCATGGCACGACCGATCCAGTTGCCGAGGCGGCATTTCTGGTCGGTGAGGCCATGCATCTGCATCCCGACGAGGTCGAACCGCATGCTGCGCGGCGCGTGCCGAAAGCGGCAGGCCGGCGCATCCTCGGCTGGATCGAGCAGCGCATCGCCACCCGCAAGCCGGCGGCCTATCTCGTCAACAGGATGTACATGCGAGGCCTGCCGTTCTACGTCGACGAGCGCGTGATCGTACCGCGCTCGTTCATTGGCGAGATTCTGGACTCGCATTTCGGCGACGACGATGTCTTGCGCCTGCGCGATCCGGTGACGGCGATGCGCGTGCTTGATCTCTGCACCGGTTCGGGATGCCTCGCGATTCTGGCGGCGCACGCGTTTCCGAATGCGACGATCGATGCCGCCGATCTTTCGGCCGATGCGCTCGACGTTGCCGCACGCAATGTGCGCGAACATGGCCTTGAGGATCGCATTCAGCTGGCGCAAGGCGACCTGTTCGGCGCAGTTGAGGGCAAGCGCTACGATCTCATCATCTCAAATCCGCCCTATGTCGATGCGGAGGGCATGGCGGCCCTGCCGCGCGAGTGCCTCGCGGAGCCGAGGATGGCATTCGACGGCGGTAATGACGGCAT
>JBEPUM010000195.1:0-6436 GCA_041691515.1 Pseudomonadota bacterium
GCCTTCCATCCGGACGCCATGCGCACCGTGACGCGCTCGCTGCGGCTGATCAACGGACAGCTCCGCGAGAATCCGGAAGCCAACCGGCTGTTCATGGAAATCCTGGCGTCGAACGACGCGGAGATCGTGCTGCGGCGGATGAACGAGACCGGCGTGCTCGGTCACTTCATCCGCGCCTTCGGCAAGATCGTCTCGATGATGCAGTTCAACATGTACCACCACTACACGGTGGACGAGCATCTGATCCGCTGCATCGGCATCCTTCAGGAGATCGAGCGCGGCGGCAACGACGAATTCGTCGTCGCCAGCGATCTGATGCGCAAAATTCGCCCCGAGCATCGGCCCGTCATCTACATCACGACGCTGCTGCACGATATCGCCAAGGGCCGGCCCGAGGATCATTCGATCGCGGGCGCCAAGGTGGCGCGGCGGCTGTGTCCGCGCCTCGGCTTCAATGCAGCGGACACCGAACTGATCGCATGGCTGATCGAACAGCATCTGACGATGTCTACCGTAGCGCAGTCTCGCGACCTTTCCGATCGCAAGACCATCGAGAATTTCGCCGCCGTTGTGCAATCCGTCGAGCATATGAAGCTATTGACGATCCTGACCACCGCCGACATCCGTGGCGTCGGCCCCGGCGTCTGGAACGGCTGGAAGGCGCAGTTGCTGCGCACGCTTTATTATGAAACCGAGCCGGTGCTGACCGGCGGATTCTCCGAGGTCAATCGCGCCCAGCGGATCGCGGCCGCGCAGGCCGAATTCCGCGCCGCCTTCACCGAATGGCCCGAACAGGATCTCAACACCTATATTGCGCGGCATTATCCAGCCTACTGGCTCAAGGTCGACCTGCCGCACAAAATCCGGCATGCGCGCTTCCTTCGCGCCAGCGAGCAGAGCGGCCAGAAGCTCAACGTCAACGTCGGTTTCGATGAGGCGCGCGGCGTCACCGAACTGACGATTCTGGCAGCCGATCATCCCTGGCTGCTGTCGATCATCGCGGGTGCGTGCGCCTCGGCTGGCGCCAACATCGTCGATGCGCAGATCTATACGACCACCGACGGCCTCGCGCTCGATACCATCGCGATCTCCAGGGAATACGATCGCGATGAGGACGAGGGCCGTCGCGCCACGCGAATCGGCGAGATGATCGAGCAGGTACTCGAGGGCAAGCTGCGGCTGCCCGAAGTCGTGGCGCGGCGTATGGCCGGCAAGGGCAAGCTACGGCCGTTCGTGGTCGAGCCCGAAGTCATCATCAACAACCAGTGGTCGGATCGCCATACCGTCATCGAGGTCTCGGGGCTCGATCGGCCAGGCCTTCTGTTTCAGCTCACCGCGGCAATTTCAAAGCTCAATCTCAACATCGCGTCCGCCCATGTCGCGACATTCGGCGAGCGTGCCCGCGACGTGTTCTACGTCACCGATCTGCTCGGCGCACAGATTTCCGCACCTACGCGACAAGCGGCGATCAAGCGCGCGCTGGTGCATCTGCTCGCCCACGGCGACATGGCGGAGCAACCCGCCGCCTGACGGCGTTCATGCTTTTAGCGTCACACCCTCATGCGCCAACAGCCAGCGCTTGCGTTCGAGCCCGCCGCCGTAACCGGTCAATGATCCATCGGATCCGACCAGCCGATGGCAGGGAATAACGATGCTGATGGGATTGGCGCCGTTGGCATGACCGACCGCGCGAACCGCTTTGGGGATATTCAGGCGCGCGGCGAAGGCGCCGTAGCTCATCGTCGATCCGGCGCGAACGGTATGAAGCGCGTTCCAGACGCTGCGTTGAAAGGGCGTGCCGCCAACGCGCCATTTGATGGTTTTGAGGCGGTTCAGGTCTCCGCCAAAATACGCCGAAAGCGCCGCTATGATCCGATCCGGCGCGGGCCCCTCCTCCAGGGTGAACCCGCCATACTGACGTCGCAACAGCTGCATCATGCGCGGCTCGTAATCGTGCCAGTCGAGCGCGCGCAGGTGCCCCTGCGTATCAGTGACGAGCAGCGCGGCTCCGATCGGCGTTTCCAGCCGGTCCAGTTGAAATCGTTCGGGCGGTTGAGGGGCCATGCGGTGCCATCTGCGACAATTCGGTATGCCGGTCTACGATGATGGGCCGATGCCCGCCACCCGATTTGCAGAATGCCTTCCGGGCGGCGGCCCCGAACAATCGCCGGCCGCGGCCATCTATGATAGCATTTGCGTCAAGAACATTTGTCCGGGGGCAGCGTTATGAACCTGATCGCCAATGGCTTGGTCGCGCTGGTCGCAGCGCTACATGTCTATTTTCTGATCCTCGAGATGTTTCTCTGGACCAAACCGCGCGGTCTAAAGACATTCGGAAACTCGCTGGAAAAGGCCACGGAGTCGGCTGTTCTCGCAGCCAATCAGGGGCTCTATAACGGTTTTCTGGTCGCCGGCCTGATCTGGGGACTATTCCATGGCGCCCCCGCCTTCGCCCTGCAGATCAAGACCTTCTTCCTGCTCTGCGTCATCGTGGCGGGCGTCTATGGCGCAGCCACCGTCAGCCGCAAGATCCTGTTCGTTCAGGCCCTGCCCGCCGCGCTCGCGCTGATCGCGCTTTGGCTGACGTAAGCCGGTACCGGCACTGCGGCATCATCTTGCAATGCCTAAGGCCTTCATTCAGACTGGAACCAACGGCGGCCTGCGAAACCGATTGGACAGGACCGCCGGTTCAACCACGTATGAGGGAAACACCAGTATGAAGAGCAGTACACTCCGGTTGGCCGCCGTGTCGGCGCTGGCGATCGCATTGTCGGCCTCGTCGGCCTATGCGCAGAAGAAGTACGATCCCGGCGCCAGCGACACGGAAATCAAGATCGGCCAGACCGCACCGTTCAGCGGGCCTGCTTCCGCTTACGCGACCATCGCAAAAGCGCAGGCGGCGTATATGAAGATGATCAACGACGAAGGCGGCATTAACGGCCGAAAGATCAATTTCATCCAGTATGACGACGCCTACAGCCCGCCAAAGACCGTCGAGCAGGTGCGCAAGCTGGTGGAGAGCGACGAGGTGCTGCTGACCTTCCAGTTGATCGGCACACCGCCCAATGCTGCAGTCCAGAAATATCTGAATATCAAGAAGGTCCCGCAGCTTTTCGCCGCCACCGGAGCTTCGCGCTTCTCCGATCCTAAAAACTACCCGTGGACCATCGGCTTCAACCCCAGCTACTTCGTCGAAGGCCGCATCTACGGTCAGTACATTTTGAAGAATCATCCGGATGCCAAGGTCGGGATTCTCTACCAGAACGACGATCTGGGCAAAGATTACCTCAACGGCATCAAATCCGGCCTTGGCGACAAGGCCTCCAAGATGATCGTCGCCGAAGCGTCCTACGAGGTGTCCGATCCGACCATCGATTCGCAGATCCTCAAGATCAAGGATGCCGGTGCAACGCTGTTCTTCAGCGCCTCGACGCCGAAACAGGCCGCGCAGGCGATCAAGAAGAACGCCGAGCTGAACTGGCATCCTATCCACATCCTCGACATCAACGCCACATCGGTGGGCGCGGTGATGAAGCCCGCAGGCCTCGAAAATTCCAAGGGCATCATCAGCACGAACTACGGCAAGGATCCGCTCGATCCGCAGTGGAAAGACGATGCCGGCATGAAGAAGTATTTCGCGTTCATGGCGAAATACTATCCGGAAGGCGACAAGGACTCGAGCTTCAACTCGTACGGCTACAGCACCGCGCAATTGCTGGTGCATGTGCTGAAGCAGTGTGGCGACGATCTCACGCGTGCGAACGTCATGAAGCAGGCGACCAACCTCAAGAACGTAGCGCTCGATCTCTCGCTGCCCGGCATCGTCGGCAACACCACGCCGGACGATTACCGCGTCAACAAGCAGATGCAGATGATGAAATTCAACGGCGAGCGCTGGGAGCTGTTCGGCCCGATCATCACGGACGGCGGCAATAGCTGACCATAAGACTTGGTCACAACACGAACGGCGGCGTCACAAGACGCCGCCGTTTCTCTTTGGCTATGCGGGAATTTCTCCGAAATTCTTGCCGACCGGCAAGACCGCGTGACGGATCAGTCTGGAATCGTCAACTGCCGCCTGCCGGTGTTTGACCGCCTCGCGATAGACCGGATCCCTGATCATCTCGGCGAAAGCCGCCACGCTCGGATATTCCGCGATGAAGCAATGATCCCAGCGCTCGTCCGCGGGCCCGATCAGCATCAATTCGAATTTCCCTTGCCACACGATCCGCCCGCCAAGCCGTTCGAACACCGGTCCGCTCTCGCGGCCATACGCCGCATAGGCCTCGGCGCCGGTCGCTTCACGGCCATCCGGATAGGCAGCCCGCGCCCGCAATCGGACCAGATTGAGCATGTGGATCGGCCCTTCGCGATCGTTGGCCCGGAACTGCGCAAATACCTCTTTGGTCGGATCGATATGACCCATGTTTTTCTCCTGCTTTGAGCGTCCGCCGCGCGGGTCGCCTCAGTGCCTAATCTTACGTTAACTTTTGGGTAACCGCCCCTTAAACCCGGAACGTTAGCCTGCGCCCGGGTCGGCGTGAGTGTTGTTGCGTATGGCGTTGGGGAAGAAAAAGCGCGGCGGACGCAAGGAGCCGGTATTCAGCGGATTTGCCGCTTCGCTCGCCGAATTGCGTCTCAACCCGCTCGATCGCGTGACGGTTGCCGACGACAAACCGGCGGCCAAACGCGCCACGCCACGCAAAAGCACCGGGGCGGATAGCGATGGCCCGCGTGACCGCAAGCCGCCGCCCGACCGAAAAAGCCGCAAGGGCCGCGCGAAACGGCGGACGCCTCTCAATCTGTACCGGCTGTTATATTGGGGCGCCGTGCTCGGCCTATGGGCGGCCATCGCCATCGTGGGCGTCGTCATTTATGTCGGCGCGCATTTGCCGCCCATCCAGTCGCTCGAAATTCCGAAGCGCCCGCCGACGATCCAGATTGTCGGCCTGGACGGGACCGTATTGGCGACACGCGGTGAAATGGCCGGAAGCAACGTCTCGCTCAAGGATTTGCCGCCGTACTTGCCGAAAGCCTTCATCGCGATCGAGGACCGCCGGTTCTATTCGCATTACGGCGTCGACCCCCTCGGCATTTTGCGCGCTGCCGTCACCAACATCCTGCATCGGGGCGTCTCGCAAGGCGGTTCGACGCTGACCCAGCAACTGGCCAAGAACCTGTTCCTGACCCAGGAGCGGACCATCCAGCGCAAGCTGCAGGAAGTCGAACTCGCGCTCTGGCTGGAGCGCAAGCACACCAAGGCACAGATCCTCGAACTCTACCTCAACCGGGTGTACTTCGGCTCCGGCGCCTATGGCGTCGAGGCGGCCGCGCAAAAATATTTCGGAAAATCCGCGAAGAACGTCACCCTCGCGGAAGCGGCGATGCTGGCCGGACTCGTCAAGTCTCCGTCGCGGCTGGCGCCGAACCGCAATCCCGAGGGCGCGGAGGCACGCGCGAAGATCGTGCTCGCGGCAATGGCCGACGCAAAATTCATTACCGACCAGCAGGCGCGTGTCGCCAGTGCCCATCCCTCCTATGCGGTGAAGCCGACGGGCGCCGGCACCATCAACTATGTCGCGGACTGGATCGGAGAAGTGCTCGACGATCTGGTCGGCCAGATCGATCAGAGCATCGTCGTCGAAACAACGATCGATCCCAAATTGCAGAGCGCCGCGGAAGCCGCCGTCATCGACGAGCTGGCCGCCAAAAGCGTGAAGTTCAACGTCAGCCAGGGCGCGCTGGTGGCCATGACGCCGGATGGCGCGGTCCGCGCCATGGTTGGCGGACGCAATTACGCCGACAGCCAGTTCAATCGCGCGGTCACGGCGAAACGCCAGCCCGGCTCCGCATTCAAGCCCTTCGTGTACCTCACCGCGATCGAGGCCGGGCTGACGCCCGAGACGATCCGGCAGGACGCTCCGCTCGACGTCAAAGGCTGGCGGCCGGAGAACTACAGCCACGAGTATTTCGGATCGGTGACGCTGACCCAGGCGCTCGCAATGTCGCTCAACACCGTTGCGGTTCGGCTGGGGCTCGAAGTGGGCGCCGCGAATGTCGTCCGCACCGCGCATCGGCTCGGCATCACTTCAAAACTTGAGCCGAACGCCTCGATCGCACTCGGCACCTCGGAAGTGTCTCCGCTGGAACTGGTAGGCGCCTATGCGCCGTTCGCCAACGGCGGGCATGCCTCCAATCCCCACGTCGTCAATCGCATTCGCACCGTCGATGGTAACAAGCTGCTCTACGTGCGCGCCGCGGAGACACCCAACCAGGTTATCGATCCGCGTAGCGTCGCGATGATGAACACGATGATGGAGCAAACCCTCATCAGCGGCACCGCGCGCAAGGCCGAAATTCCCGGATGGACCGCCGCCGGCAAAACCGGCACCAGCCAGGATTTCCGCGATGCCTGGTTCGTCGGCTACACGGCGAA
>JBEPUM010000196.1:0-6408 GCA_041691515.1 Pseudomonadota bacterium
TGGTGAAGGGCATGGGCGGCGCGATGGATCTCGTCGCCGGCGTCAAGCGCGTCGTGGTCGTGATGGAGCATTCCGCCAAGGATGGCGCAAAACTGCTTAAAGAATGCAATCTGCCGCTGACCGGCGAGAAGGTGGTCGACATGGTCGTGACCGATCTCGCGGTATTCACCATCGACAAGCACGGCAAGGACGGCATGGCGCTGATCGAACTCGCTGACGGCGTCACGCTCGATGAAGTAAAGGCGAAGACCGAAGCCGACTTCCGCGTCGCATTGAAGAACGCCTGAGGATACCCGGAGAGGACAGCGATGAACCCGGCAATCCGGCGTGCGAGCGCTGACGATGCTGACTTCATCGCATGGACGATTCTGACGGCGCAGCGTGGTCACCGCCCGCGAGGCTGGTTCGATATTGCGCTGGCACTGCCTGAGCCTGAATGCGCAGCCTTCGTGCGTCACGTCGCGGTCGCGCCGATTGTTTCCCAGTGGCACGTGTCTCACTTCTGGATTGCGGAGGACGATGGCACCGCCGTCGCTGCGCTCTGTGCCCTTCCGATTGGAGAGGCGCGCACAACGGTGCGTTCGGCAATCGAAGCTGCTGCACTGGAAACGGGTGTAAGTGCCGCGGAATTGGCGGAAATCTGGCGACGGGGCAGCTATGCCGGTAAATGCTGGAGCTGGGGAGATGACGGCAACTGGATGATCGAGCATGTCGCGGTGCTGCCGACGCATCGCGGGCGAGGCTTGGTGCAGTTGTTGTTGGACCACGCTCTCCGATATGGACAGGCCGGCGGCTTCAGCCGCGCGTTGATCGGCTTCTATGTCGGCAATGTTCCCGCCGAACGCTGCTATTCCAAGGCGGGGTTTTCCTTCGCCGAAGAAAAGCGCGACGCGGACTTCGAGGCGCTCACTGGCGCGCCCGGCTTCCGGCGCTTCGAGCGCGCAATCTGAACGCTTTAGCGCCGTCCGCCGAGTTCTCTCGGCAGCAGGCTCGAACTGATGTCGCCGTCTGCAGCGCCGGATTGTTGCTGCGTAAAGCCCGCCGAGAACGACAGGCTGAGGTTCGACGTCGGCCGGATCTCGACGCCGCCACGGAAGCTGGTGGCCGCGGTTGTTCCGTTAGTGAAACCAGGCGACATCGTAGCGCTAAAGACGTCCGGATTGTATTTCAGCGTATCGACAGCGCCGAACACCGTCATCGGCAGGTTGCCGACGCCTTTGAAGTTGTAGCCGAACTGGGTGCCCTCATAGGACAGCGAGCTTAAACTGCCTAACGTGCCGCCGCTGTTCCAGCCTAAACCGCCCGTCAGCGAACTGGCCGGGGCGCTGGTGCTTCGAAACGAAAACCCGCTCTTGCCGGCATCCGCGGCGTCGAAGCTCGGAAAGCTGCCGTAGGTTTCCACGCTTGCGGCTTCGGACGCACCGCCGCCGTAGCCGAACGGTCCGAACGGAACCCAATACTTCACAGGGCCGCCCTGGGCGTTGGCGGCGGACCAGCTCAGGCAGAGTGCGGCCACTGTAAGAATTGGACTGAATTTGCCAGAGAACGTCGGCATCCGGGCTCCGTGAAGTAAGCCCGGCCGTTATACGCCTTGGCGATGTCGCAGACCAGCACGCTTCAGGCGGGAACTGGCTGCCGTCCGCGCGGCAATCCGGCGCGGGCCAGACCGCCGTAGAGCGCTTCCAGCGGCATTTCCGACCGCAGAATCCCGCGCACCTCAACCAGCTTCTCGATGTCGATGCCGGTGTCGAAGCCTTTCGAGTGGCAGAGAAACACCAGGTCTTCGAATACGACGTTGCCGGTCGCACCGGGAGCGAACGGGCAGCCGCCGAGGCCGCCGAGCGAGCCGTCGAGAATCCGCGCACCTGCGTCCAGTGCCGCCGATGCATTGGCGACGCCCATGCCGCGGGTGTCGTGCAGATGCACGCAGACCGGCTGCGAACCGGCGATCTTCACTGTCGCGGCGGTGAGTTCGCCGACCTGCTTCGGCCCGGCGTAGCCGACGGTGTCGGCGATTCCGACCACGTCAGCGCCGGCGGCATAGCACTTCTCTACGATGCGGACGACTTCCCCGGGATCGACGGGCCCTGCGATCGAGCATCCCAATGCCATCGAGATCGCGGCGTGGACGATCGGCTTGTGCGGGCTGGCGTCGCGCAGCCGACACAGCCGTTCGACATTGGCGATGGCCTCGTCGCGCGAGCGGTTGGCATTGGCGCGGCTATGTTCCTCGGTGGCCGAGACCACGGTGGCAATTTCCGCCACGCCGGACTCCAGCGCTTCGTTGACGCCGCGTTCGTTGAGCACCAATGCGATGCCATGCGCGCCGGGCAGCGCGGCCACTGTTTTCACCATCTCGCGCACGTCGGTAAACTGCGGAAAGGTTTTGGCCGGCAGAAACGAGCCGACCTCAAAATGCCTGACGCCGGCGGCGTATTCTTTCCGGATCCAGTCCTGCTTCGCCGCGGTCGAGGGAAACGTCTTCACCATCTGCAGGCCATCGCGCAGGCCGACTTCGCGCAGCACCACCTTGTCGGACGGATAGATGTCGTGAACGCGGGTCATGCCGATCTCCTTGTCGTTCCGGTCTTGCCGTCAAGCTCTTTACGGACAGTCGCGGTATCGCCGCCGAGCGGCGGCACCTTAAGCCCATCGCCGATGCTGGCGCCATTCCATTCGATGGGCAGCGCAGGCGCGCGGAACGGCGCACCGTCGGCATTGGTCGAACCGACGAGGCCGCCGTCGCGCAGCACGTGCGGATCGTTGAAGAGATCCTCCGGGCGATTGATCGGTGAGAAGCAGATGTTCAGGCGGTCGAGCGTCGCCGACAATTCGGCGGCGCTCCGCTGCTTCACTTCCGCGGCGACTTGCGGAATGATCCTGTCGCGCGCCAGAATACGGTCCGTCGTGCTGCGCAGCGCCGGGTCCGCGAGCAAGTCGTTCAATCCGAATTCCTT
The DNA here is from genome assembly GCA_041691515.1 of Pseudomonadota bacterium. Taxonomy (GTDB): domain Bacteria; phylum Pseudomonadota; class Alphaproteobacteria; order Rhizobiales; family Xanthobacteraceae; genus Nitrobacter. The sequence goes on from JBEPUM010000196.1 coordinate 2,958, forward strand.
GCAGAAGGTCTGCCAGTGGCCTTCGGTCACCACGCCGATGAAGATTCGCTCGTCGCCTGCGGTCTCGAAAATGTCGTAGATCGGCCATGCATGTTCGCGTTCCGGCATCGAGCGCGGCTTGTTGCCCGTCATCTCGTACTCGACCATGTGCTGCGCCACCAGAAACAGGCAATTTTCGAAAAGTCCGATGCGAATGTTCGCACCGCCGGTCTTGCCGCCGCGTTTCTCGTAGAGTGCCGCGAGAATTGCGATCGCGCCGAACATGCCGCCCATGATGTCGTTGGCGGATGAGCCGACGCGTTGCGGCTTGGCCGTGGTGCCGGTCATGGTGGCAAGGCCGGACATCATCTGCACGACCTCGTCGAGGGCAGGGCGATGTTCGTAAGGGCCGGACAGAAAGCCTTTATGACCTGCGACGATCAAGTGCGGATGACGCCGGCGAATTTCATCAGCGCCGAGACCCTGCTTTTCGAGTAGTCCGTCGCGAAAATTTTCCAGAAACACGTCGGCGGTGTCGAGCAGCTTGTGCATCGTCTCGCGGTCGTCGGGCTTGGTGAGATCGAGCACGACGCTCCGCTTGCCGCGATTGAACAGCGGGAAAAACGAGGTGCCCATGCCGCCAAGGCTGCGGGTCTTGTCGCCGGCCGGCGGTTCGACCTTGATGATCTCTGCACCAAGTTGAGCCAGGATCATGCCGCAGCTCGGACCCATCACCATGTGGGTCATTTCGACGACCCGTACACCCGCCAGCGGCAATTCTGTCCCGGTCATCGGCATCTCCGTGTTCTTTTGGCCGTTATGTTTCTTGGGGCGCGCTTCAAACCCGAGTTTCTAGGCTTTGACGCGCCATCTGGAAAATATAATCTGACGAATAGTGCATTCGTTGTTCTAGAACGCAGGCCCATGGATTCGCGCCAGCTTCGTTATTTCATAGCAGTTTATGAGCAACGCAACCTATCGCGGGCCGCGGACCAGACCAGCGTGGCGCAGTCGGCGCTGAGCCATCACATCTCGAATCTCGAGGCGGAATTCGCAACACCGCTGTTCGAGCGCAAACCGCGCGGGATGGAGCCGACTGCGGCCGGCGAACGGCTCTACGAACATGCCCGGATCATCCTGCGCGCCATGGCTTCCGCCGAGCGCGAAATCAAGCAGGGAAGTGCCACCATCGCCGGCGACATCTCGATCGGAATGGCGAACTCCGGCGTCAAGGCGATCGGCGTTCCCCTGATGCGGGCCGTTCTCGCCAAGTATCCCGACCTGAAGCTGGCGCTGACCGAAAGCCTGTCCGGCTCGACGCTGCTGCATCTGATGGCGTCCGACGTCGATCTGGCGCTGGTCTACAATCCGCCGCTGGATAAGGATCTGGTGGCCGAGCCCGTGCTCGAGGAGGAGATGTACTGCGTCGGGATTGCCAGGCTGGTCGGCAAAAGCAAGGCGCCGATGACGTTCGACGAATTGACCCGGACCCGGCTCATTCTGCTCCGCAACGGACTGTCCTCGCGCGCCTTGCTCGACGATCCCGTTCTGCTCAAGCGCATCGAGGCCAACGCCATCCTGCATCTCAATTCGATCACCGGCATTACCGGCGCGCTGCTGGCGGGATTGGGATGCGCGGTCGCAACCAAGCTGTTTGTGAAGGAACAGCTTGCCGACAAGCGCCTGGTCGCCCGCGAAATCGTCGCGCCAAAGCTGACGCGTACGTTATACTTGTGCCGGCTCAGCAACCGTCCAATGACCTACGTCATGGAAGAAATGCGGCGGTTGATGCTGTCCCTGATTGCCGAGGAAGTCGGGCGGGGGGCCTGGGAGGCCAAGTTGTTGATCTAAGGCGGCTCATCTGGGCTGCGCGATCTGTTTTATAGAACGCTGTGATCGATATGTTCGTCTGGATTTCCGGCTCGCGGGCGGCAAACATCGCCGCGCGCCGGAATCACAAGAGCAACATCGGCGGTGAGCGGCGCGCGATCTGCGCCCGCTATTCTCAGGGGGGCTATCATGAGCGCAGCCGATGTCGAGGCCGGAATTGGCATTGCACCCGCAACCGGGCAAGCTGACGAGATCGCGCGGCGGCTCGAAGGACTTCCGTCCTCGTCCTATCTGTGGCGGCTGGTGATCCTGCTGTCTCTGGGCGGCTGGTTCGAGGTCTATGATCTGTTTCTCACCGGCTACATCGCACCCGGTCTCAACCGCAGCGGACTGCTGACGACGACCACGCAGGCGTTCTTCGGATTTTCAGGTGTCGGCGCGTTCGTCGCCGCGACCTTCGCCGGACTGTTCATCGGCACTTTCTTTCTCGGCTTTTTGGCCGACAAGTATGGCCGCCGTTTCATCTTCACGTGGTCGCTGCTCGGCTACATGGCCGCGACGGCGATCATGGCGTGCCAGACCACCTCCGTGGGTGTGCTGTTCTGGCGGCTGCTTGCCGGCATCGGCATCGGCGTCGAGATCGTCACCATCGATGCCTACATTACGGAACTGGTCCCGAGCTGGATGCGCGGGCGCGCCTTCGCGATCAATCAGTCTGTCATGTTCACGGCGGTCCCCGTCGTCGCCGCGCTCGCGTGGTGGCTGGTGCCGCAGATGCCGTTCGGGATCGACGGCTGGCGCTGGGTGGTGTTGATCGGCGCGGCCGGCAGCATGGCGATCTGGATCTTGCGGCTGTACGTGCCGGAAAGCCCGCTCTGGCTCGCGCGCAATGGCCGGGCTGACGAGGCCGATCGTATTCTGCAAACCATCGAAGCGTCATCACGCTCCGCGCCTCCGCCGGTGCGGTCGCAGGCGCGCGCCGCTGTCAAGCCGGTCCACGTTCCGGCTGCGACCGCGGGTTACGCCGATCTGTTCAAACCGCCGTATCTGGCGCTTGTCGTCACGTTCATGGTTTTCAATCTCTGTCAGGCCTTTGGCGTGTACGGCTTTGCCAACTGGGTGCCGGCGCTGCTGGTCCAGAAGGGCATCACCGTCACCAAGAGCCTGCAATATTCCTTCATCATCGCGTTCGCCTACCCGATCGCGCCGTTGCTGGCCGCGAGTTTTGCCGACCGGTTCGAGCGAAAGTGGATCATCTGCGGCGCGGCGGTGGCGATCGGCGCCTTGGGCATGGCGTTCTCGCAGTTGACTGCGCCCATGGCGCTGATCCTGTGCGGTGTTCTGATTACGGCGGCGAACATGACGATGTCGTACGCCTATCACGCCTACCAGACCGAGATATTCCCGACCGCGGTGCGCGCCCGCGCGGCGGGACTCGTCTATTCCATGAGCCGCGTCAGCGCGACATTCTCCGGCTTCATCGTCGCCTACGTGCTTCGCGAGGCCGGCGTCGGCGGCGTGTTCGGGTTGATCACAGCGGCGATGGTTGTCGTGATCGTTGCGATCGCGGCGTTCGGACCGAACGTACGCGGCCGGCCGCTCGACGCGTGATCAAGCCTCGCGGAGAGGGCGTCTCAGACCA
>JBEPUM010000197.1:0-6395 GCA_041691515.1 Pseudomonadota bacterium
TCTGCTCCTCCTTCACCTTCCAGTCGATGTAGGTCTCGATATCCGGATGGTCGGCATCCACCACTACCATCTTGGCGGCGCGGCGTGTGGTGCCGCCCGACTTGATCGCACCCGCGGCGCGGTCGCCGATCTTGAGGAAGCTCATCAGGCCGGACGACTTGCCGCCGCCCGACAGGCGCTCGCCTTCGCCGCGCAGCCGCGAGAAGTTCGATCCGGTGCCGGAGCCGTATTTGAACAGGCGCGCCTCGCGCACCCACAGGTCCATGATGCCGCCCTCGTTGACGAGGTCGTCATTGACGCCCTGGATGAAGCAGGCGTGCGGCTGCGGGTGCTCGTAGGAGGATTTGGACTTGGTCAGCTTGTGGGTGAACGGATCGACGTAATAGTGGCCCTGGCCTGGACCGTCGACGCCGTAAGCCCAATGAAGCCCGGTGTTGAACCACTGCGGCGAGTTCGGCGCCACCATCTGGCGCGCCAGCATGTAGCGCAGTTCGTCGTTGAAGGCGCGGGCGTCGTCTTCGCTCGTGAAGTAGCCACCCTTCCAGCCCCAATAGGTCCAGCAACCGCTGAGGCGGTCGAACACCTGCTTCGCCGAGAGTTCGCTGACGAAGCGCTCTTTCTCGGGCAAGGTCGCCAGTGCCTCGGTGTCGGGCACCGAGCGCCATAGCCATGACGGCACGGTCTCTTCCTCGACCTTCTTCAGGCGCGCGGCGACGCCCGCTTTCCGGAAATACTTTTGCGCGAGCACGTCAGAGGCGACCTGCGACCAGAACTCAGGCACTTCCACGTTCTCAAGGCGAAACACCACCGAGCCGTCCGGATTGCGGATCTCGCTCGTCGTCAGCCGGAAATTGATCTCGGCGTAGGGTGACTGATGGTCTTTGGTGTAGCGCCGTTCGAACTGCATTGTTTTTCGTGCCCCGTGACTGTCCGTGACCGCTTTGGCGCGGCATCGGCGATTTCCATTGGCGGGTTGTCCGGACCACGATTGTGGTCCTGAGCCCGCCGCTCAGCCGGTGGTTCCGGCCCTGTTTTCCCTGGAGAGGCCATCACCCGGACTGTCCGTTGCCGGAAGTCCGGATCATGCTCTCTCAATAACGCCCCAACTCGTCACTTGAGCCAATTCCGGCTCATTTTTAGCACCCGGACAGTCCCGGAATTCAGGGCAAATAAGCCCGTCATCCGCGCCTCGACCGGCTAACGGAGTGGTCATTCTGGAACCCGTTTAGGGAGCGTTCGGCGGGACTTAAAACTACCCGGCACCGAACGATCCAAAACTAGGCCGACTCCGTTGTGCTCGTCAAGAACTAGTACGGGTTCCCTAATCAAATACTAAATATGGTGGAAACAGGGGAAAACCAAGGGGGTAGGCCGCGCCTTGGATGGCTCCAAGTATCAGTGAGTCCTCAGGGATTCCCAAGCAAAAAGAATCTTCAAAATCGACTCTTTTCCGACCTTCACACGCTGTTCACAGGGCAAGTATTTATTGCTCGCGAGGGGTTGCTTTAACCGCGACTCGGCCTGCCTGCGCCGATGGCAGGACCTATGCCCGTTTGGCGATAGCGCGAGGGTGCCATAACCGGCATGGTACGTCCGATTCCGCCGGATTTTTCATTCCATGACAGACCTAATCACGCCGGGCGCGCGGGTTCGAATCACGCCCGCCGGCCTCCTGTTCCTCGCCACTACCTCGGTCGGCTGGGGCCTCAATTGGCCCGCGACCAAGTATCTGTTGAGCGAACTGCCGCCTCTCACGCTGCGCGGCGTGACCGGCATCGCCGGCGCCGCGCTGCTGGCGATCATCGTGCTCGCCCGGGGGCAAAGCCTTCGGGTCGAGCGCGCACTATGGCCGCGTCTATGCCTCTACGCGTTCCTCAACGTCACCTGCTGGATGGCGCTGATGGGCATTGCGCTACTGTGGCTTCCCGCCGGCGAAGCCTCGATGATCGCCTACACCATGCCGGTGTGGGCTTCCGTGCTGGCGTGGCCGATCCTGGGAGAGCGCCCGAACCTGCTGCGAGTCATCGCGTTGCTGTTCGCGTTCGGAGGGCTCACCGTTATTCTGGGCGGCGAGGGCATCTCGATCACACCGGAGAAGCTCACCGGTTTTGCCATGGTACTGAGTGGCGCATTCGCTTTCGCATTGGGCGCGGTGCTCTCGAAAAAGTGGCCGCTGTCGTTGCCGCCGATGACCGCGGCGGCATGGCAGATCGGCCTCGGTTGCCTGCCGGTTGGATTGGTTGGGGCGCTGATCGAGACATCCCACTTCGGATCGGTGACCACACTCGGCTGGTGGCTTTTGGGCTACAGCACCGTGATCCAGTTTTGCGTAGCCTATGTCAGCTGGTTCGCAGCGCTCGCGCGACTGCCTGCGTCCGTTGCAGCGATCGGCACCACGGCCGTGCCGGTGATCGGCGTCGTTGCATCCGCAATTGGGCTGCACGAACCGCTCGGCTTGATTCAGATCGCCGCGCTCCTGCTGACATTGGGCGGCATCGTGCTGGCGACGCGATCATGACTTCAGCCCACGAGACACCGGCCGTGGCACGAGAGGCCTCGTTCGGTGTCCTGTTTCTCGCCATCACGTCGGTGGGATGGGGACTGAATTTCCCCATCATGAAGAACTTGCTGACAGAGTTGCCACCGCTGTCGGCGCGGGGCCTGTCGGGTATCGCTGGCGCGCTCGCACTGGCGTTCGTAGTCTATCTTCGCGGCGAGAGGCTGGCGGTGCCGCGCGCCATGTGGCTGCGGCTGGCGCTGGTGTCGCTTCTAACCATTGGCGGCTGGGTCGCCTTCATGGGACTGGCGCTGCTCTGGCTGCCGGCCAGTGAAGCCGCGGTGCTCGGCATCTCGATTCCGGTGTGGGTGGCGCTGCTGGCGTGGCCGATCCTCGGCGAGCGGGTGTCCATCATGCGCGCAATCGCGCTGGCGATCGCGCTTGCCGGCATCAGCGTATTGATTGCCGGCAATGGCTTTGAGGCCAGTATCGGCAAGGTGCCCGGATATCTCTGCGCGTTCGCAGGCGCTGTGTGCGTCGGCCTCGGGACGGTTTTGACCAAGCACTTTCCGTTTGCGATTCCACCGATGTCATTCGCGACCTGGCAGATCGGCCTTGGCTGTCTGCCGATTGCCGTCATCGGTCTTATCTTCGAGCACGCGAACTTCGCCGCGCTGTCCGGGCTCGGCTGGCTGTCGATGACGTACATGACGCTGATCCAGTTCTGTGTCTGTTACGTCTGCTGGTTCGCCGCACTGCAGCGCTTGCCCGCGGCAACCGCGTCGATCGGCACGTTGCTGGTCCCGGTGGTCGGCGTGCTGGCGTCGGGCGCAATGCTGCACGAGCCGCTTGGCGTCAGGGAGTTCGCAGCTCTGGCACTCGCTCTCGGCGGTGTGGCGCTCGCGATGCGATCATGATGCGTGGCTCGCCAGCGGCACTTCCACACAAAAATGCGAGCCACGCGTGAGATCGGATTTGGCTTGGATCTTGTGACCGAGCGCTTCGGCGCTGCGGCGGACGATCGACAGGCCGAGCCCGAGACCTTCGCTCGCGGGATTGATCTGATGGAAGGCATCGAAAATCGCGCCGAGCTGGTCTGCGGCGATGCCGGAGCCGGTGTCCAGGATCTCGATGGATAAAGCGTTGCCGCGGCGGCGGCAGCCGACCACAACGCGACCGCGCTCGGTGTACTTGATGGCATTGCCGACGAGATTGCCGACAATCGCGCGTAGCATGGAGGGGTCGCTGGCCACATAGGCGGAGCACGGTTTGACGATCAGCTGCAACTGCTTTGCCTCGGCGTGCAGGCGCCAGTTATGCACGATCGAATCGAACACTTCCTTCACCGGGAACGAGATCACATTGGGTGCGCCTATTCCGGCCTCCATTCCTGACGTTTCAGCCAGCCGGTCGAGTTCTTCCGCCATGCGCATGCCGGCGTCCATCGCATAGCGCAGGCGCTCCTGGTCTTTCGGATCGCTGAGCTTCCCGCGGATACCATCGATCGTCAGGATCATGACCTGAAGCGGCTGCTTGAGGTCATGCCCCGCGACCGCCATCAGGCGGCTGAGATTTCGCTGCAAGCGATCGGATAACAGCAGTGCGCGCCGAAGCTCCATCTGCGACATCACCTGCCGGGCGAGTGCAGGCAGCACGTCGCGCTGATCCTGCGTCAACTTCCGCGGTTTATGATCGAGGACGCAGACCGTGCCGAGCGGCAAACCGTCGGGCGTGCGCAGCAGCGCGCCTGCGTAAAAGCGCAAGTGAGGCTCTCCGGTCACCAGCGGGTTGCAGTCGAACCGTTTGTCGAGAGTCGTATCGGGCACTTCAAGGAAACTGTGCTCGAGAATGGCATGGGCGCAGATCGAGCTTTCAAGCGGCGTTTCGCGAACGCCGAGGCCGATTTCTGACTTGAACCATTGCCGCCCCTGATCAATGAGATTTACAACCGAGATCGGTGTCTGACAGACATGACTGGCGATCCGGGTGATGTCGTCGAACGCCGGTTCTACTGCCGTATCGAGGATGCCGTAGGAGCGGAGCGCCTGCAGGCGCTCGGCTTCGTTGGGATGGAGTCGCGCTGCAATGGATGGGGGTGACGCGTTCACGTTGCAGATACCACGCCCGACAGAACGAACATTCGAAGCTCCTTATCGACGTCCCAACTTAGCTTAGCTTTCTCTGAAAGGATCAGTATTGCATTTCAGAGACAACAAAAGGGAGCAGCGCCTTGGGCACTGCTCCCTGAAGAAGCCTTAATTCCGGCTTGTCGCGTAATCGTTGAACGAAGTGCCGATCAACGATTACGGGCAGGCATGTCGCAGACCGTCGTAACCGAGATAGGTTCCCGATCGCACGTCGTAGGATTTGTAGGTCTGCTGGCAATAGGCGACATCATCGCCACCACCGCCGGGAACAACCTCCACGGCCGGCGCGTCGTCGTAGTAACCGTAGCTATCATCATAATAGCCCGACCCGTAATACGGGGAGGCGAGCGCGCCGCCGATCACAGCTCCGGCAACTACGCCAGGATAGAAACCGCCGCCGCCGTGCCGATAATGGCCGCCACCGTGCCATCCGCCACCGCCGCGCGGGCCGCCGCCGTGCCACCCGGATCCACCTCCGGCCATATGCCGGCCGCCACCGACGCGCGCGCCCGAAAAGCTGCCGCCACCACCGCCGACGCGGCCCATGTGACCGCCGCCGCCACCGCCACGGCCCATATGACCGCCACCGCCGCCGACGTGACCACCACCGACATGGGCTCCGCCTGCAGCTTTTGTTCCCTGCGCGAGGGTTGGGGACGTCATAGCTAGCGGCGCGGCAAGCGCGATGACTGCCGCTGCCAATACCGGTTTGTAATTGAACATGTTCTCAACTCCATTGGTCATGATTTTCGATCTAATCGATATTTTGCTTCACGAACTCAACGTGGCGATGCGCCCGAAGTTCCTCAATGAGAATTACGGAATTGTCATGATTTGAGGGTCTCTGGCCCCTGAAGAAACAGCCAGATCGCGCCATTTCGCCGCGGCTGCGCTGGACAAGATGGCGGCGGAATGTCATCAACCGACGACAGTTCCGCGATGGATTCCGGCAAATGAAGCAGTTTTTCCTTAAGCTCTTTACCTGGTGGAACGGCCAAACCTTCGGCACGCAACTCTGGACGTGGCGCTTTGGTGAACTGGTCGGCGAAGACGGGCAGGGCAACCGCTACTACCGGACGCGCGGCGGCAAGATTGATCCGACGCTTGGTTTTCAGCGGCGCTGGGTGGTCTATAACGGCTATGCCGAGGCGAGCCGCATTCCGCCGGATTGGCATGGCTGGATTCATCACACTGTAGACGTGCCGCCGACCGAAGAGAATTATCAGCCGCGTGAGTGGCAGAAGCCGCACGTGCCGAACATGACCGGGACGCCAGCGGCCTATCGGCCGCCCGGTTCGACATTGGCGAGCGGCCGCCGTCCGAAGGCGACCGGCGATTACCAACCATGGACCCCTGCGCAATAATTACTGCGGCGCTTTTCCCGCGCCGCTCGCGCATTCAGTCACCACTAGATTTTGAACCGGCAGGCTTCACGTCAGTCGCGCTGCGGCGCGTTTGACGGCAGTGCTGCGACGTTCTGCGCTCGGGCCGAGCCTGTCTTTCAGAAACGCGAGCACCTGCGCCGGGGCGGTGTCAGGCGATCCCGCATTGAAGGGCGGGGCTGGATTGTATTCCATCCCCAGCTGGATCGCCTCTGCGGTCTGACGATTCGTCAGGATCTCGGTCAATGTCAGAGCAAAATCGATGCCGGCCGTGACGCCGCCGCCAGTGATGCGGTTACGATCGATGCAGACACGGCTCTTCTCGGGCGTTGCGCCAAGTTGTGGAAGATAGTCCATCGCTGACCAGTG
>JBEPUM010000198.1:0-6371 GCA_041691515.1 Pseudomonadota bacterium
ACATCGAGGACGATGTGCTGCGGGAGAAGGATCATGCCTGGGCCAGCCGCAAGCCCTCGCGGCGCGCGCTGCAACTGGGGTTCTTCACCGGCGCGCTGACGATCAGCGAACGCAACGGCATGCTGAAGACCTACGATTTGCTGTTGCGGCATTTCGGCTGGGACAAAATGCCGAGAGCGGCATCGCGCGGCGAGACCGTGGCCTATCTGCTCGACCGCGCCCTGCGATCGCAGGGCTTGGTTTCGCTCGATTCGATCTGCCATCTTGATGCGCCTAGCAAAGCGGCCGTACGCAAAGTGATCGACGCGCGGGTGCGACGCGGAGAGCTTGTCTCCATCACACTCGACGGTGCAGGCAAGCAGGAGCACTGGACAACCCCTGAGGCGCTTGAAATGACCGGCGAAGGCGACGCCGGCCTCGTGCACATCCTCTCGCCGTTCGACCCCCTAATTATCCAGCGCAAGCGCACGCATCTCATCTTCGGTTACGAACATCGCTTCGAGGCATATGTGCCGAAGGAAAAACGTAAACTCGGCTACTTCGCGTTGCCGGTGCTGGTCGGCGACACAATTGTCGCGGCGCTCGACCTCAAGACCGACCGGCAGAATCGCAAATTGCTGATGCAGAAGTGGACGTGGGTCGGCGATGCCGCCGTGAAAAAAGCGGCGGCCCAGCGCAAGGAGTTCAAGCGCCAGATCGAAGACGAACTCGATCGCTTCACACGCTTCCAGCTCGCGGAGAAAGAAATGCTGTCACCTGAGAGATGCGGGTTCGATTAAATCGTCATGCCCGGCATGATGCCGGCATCGGCACTTACCAGGATGGATCCAGTCCGTAGCCGAAGCCGAACGGAAAGAACGGCGGCAACGCTTGCGGCACATAATAGTACGGCCGCTCGTAATACGGCTGATACGGGCCGCGCACATAAACGCGCGCGCGATGATGCCGGTGGCGATGTCCGCGATGAACACGCCGCGCGGCACTGACATCGGTCAACGCCGTGGCGGTTGCGGTGGCAGCGTCGGAGCGCGAAGCTGCCGCTGCGCGATCAATGGATGTCATGCCTAACAACGCCACGATGGCGACTGCGAGACTCATGCCGATACGTGTCTTCATGACTATTTCCCCTGGTTGACAGGTAGTCTCGAAACATGACGCGCGCTGCGGATCACGCCGCGCTTCGATCATATCGCTGCATCCACGCAAAAAACAGGCCCGCTATGCGGGCCTGTTCGGCATTGCGATCGGTTTTCCCGTCGCAATCCAGCTTATCGCCAATGGCGGCGATGATGCCAATGCCGGCGCGGATGCCAATGGCGATGCCGCCAGTGACTACGATGCCAGCGCACCTCGGTGGTCAGCTTGCCGGCATCGCTCTGCGTGGTCGTGGCGACACCCGGATTGACCGGCGAGGCCGCCTGCGCCTGCTGCGCCGGAGCCGCGACGATCAGAAGCGCGCCAACGGCGGCAAATCCGAGAATTTTCTTCATGTTCATGTAGATTTTCTCCTTGGGGTCTTACGGATCCCTAACGACGCAAGGCAGCAGATGGTTCCATCGAACGGCTGCAGCACGCACAGCAAGGCTAGGGCACGCGACGTGAACCCGGAATGAATGTGCCGGCCCTAATGATGAACGCATGATGGTGCAGCGCATTCCGGCATTGGCGCAGATGTTTCCGGCGCGGCGGCCGTGCGGCGGCCGCTACTGCGAGTAGCAGACAGCAATCAGCCGTGACGCCAGTAACAGTTCATGCGGGGGACGATCACCGTCCCGCTCGGCCGGAATTCCTGCACATAATGCGCGGTACATTCGCGGACCGCGTCGGGGCCGGGATTGTAGCTGGGATAAACCCCGCGCTCGTCCTCGCGATAGATGCGTACGCGGGGCCGGCGCTTGCGGGTTTGGGCCGACATGTCGGATGGCGCGGCATGATCTGTGCTCCGCGCGGCGGACTGCGCCCGCGCGCTGCTTGCTGAGAGCATTGCACCGGGCAGCAGCAGAACCACCGCCGCTGCAAGCCCTACCGCCATCATCCTGACGCTCATCACCGTGCCCCGGTCTATCCCTGTTTGCGCCGGACGGTCTCCGATTGTCGCGCTCGCGTCAACCACAGGGCCGCTTTGATCGCAAAAAACCGGTGCCACAAACCCCAGCCCGCGCTAGAACCGAGCCATGTGGACGTCCGCCAAGGCACCCTCGCTGGCCGAGATGGAAACGATGGCGCACGAGGTGTTCGCGCGCCTTCCCCAGCATTTCCGCCGCCTGTGCGAGGGCCTGATCGTCCGCGTCGAAGACTTTCCAACCGATGAGGTCCTCGATCAGATGCAGGCCGAGACCGAGTTCGATCTGCTCGGCCTGTTTCAGGGCACCGGCCTGCCGTTCCAGAGCGGCGACGACATCGCCCGGCTGCCGAACCTGATCTGGCTCTACCGTCGACCGATCCTCGACTACTGGGCCGAGCACGAGGAAACGCTGGGCCACATCATCAGCCATGTGCTGATCCATGAAATCGGCCACCATTTCGGCCTGTCCGACGGCGATATGGAGGCGATCGAGGCGCAGGCGGGGGATTAGGCCTGCATAATTGGGCCTTGGATCGAAGGCGGGATCGGGATAGAAAACGGCCTCTCACGAGGAGACCTTGTCATGGATAAATTCACTACGCTGGAAGGCGTCGCGGCGCCGCTGAAGATCATCAATGTCGACACCGACATGGTCATCCCCAAGCAGTATCTGAAGACCATCAAGCGCACCGGCCTTGGCAAGGGACTGTTCTCGGAGCAGCGCTACAAGGATGACGGCTCGGAGAATCCGGATTTCATCCTCAACAAGCCGGCCTATCGCAACGCCAAGATTCTCGTGGCCGGCGACAATTTCGGCTGCGGGTCCTCGCGCGAGCATGCGCCGTGGGCGCTGCTCGACTTCGGCATCCGCTGCGTGATCTCGACCTCGTTCGGCGACATCTTCTACAACAACTGTTTCAAGAACGGCATTCTGCCGATCCGCGTCTCGCAGGACGACCTCGACAAGCTGTTCGACGACGCCGAGCGCGGCGCCAATGCGACGCTGAGCATCGATCTCGCCAGTCAGGAAATCCGCGGACCCGACGGCGGCACCGTGAAGTTCGATATCGATCCGTTCCGCAAGCATTGCCTGCTCAACGGCCTCGACGACATCGGACTGACGATGGAAAAGAAATCCTCGATCGACAGCTACGAGGACAAGCTGAAGCGCGAACGCGCCTGGGCCTGAACCCCCGTACGAGAGCTGGGGTGGCGCACGTGGTGCCCGACGTCGTCACCTTCTGGGATGGTCCGCTCGATGCGCTAAGACAGCTGTGCCTGCGCTCGCAGATCGCGGCGGGCCATCGCGTCACCGTCTACAGCTTCGAACCGCTCGCCGCGCTGCCCGATGGCGTCGTCAATGCCGACGCCGAGACCATCCTGGGACGCGCGTTCGCCGAGCGGCTCCGCCCATCCGGACCGAATGGTGAATGGCGCGGGTGGACGCCGCTGCAATTCAGCGACTTTTTCCGCATGCGTTTGATGGCGGAACGCAAAGGCTTATGGCTCGATGCCGACGTGCTCCTGCTGAAATCCGTCGCATTCGATTCCGCACATCCCTTTTTTGCTTGGGAAAAGCCGCGCCAACTCGGCAACTCGGCATTGTATCTGCCGCCAGACAGCCCGATCGTCGCGGCGTTTTCCAGACTGATCGCGCAGGACGACCTGACGCCGGACTGGCTGGCTCTGCGCCACCGTCTCACCTTCTGGCTGAACAAGGCTCGCGGAAAATCGGATCGCGCGTCCGATGTGCGTGTCGCAATTTTCGGACCGGCGTCGTTGACGGCGCTGGCGCGTCGCGCCGGGCAACTGCCCTACGCGCTGCCCAAGAAAACGTTTTACGCGGTCCACGCCCAACCGAAGTTGTTCTTCGAGCCGTCGGATTTTTCCGCGCTGATTGCCGATCCTGAGATCGCGGGCTTCCATGTCTCGCCAAAGGGCCGCGGCAATGACCGGGCGATTCCCGGCAGCATGCACGCATGGGCGACCGAACGTTTCGGCGGACGGTAACCCGGTTAGGACGCCGTCGCCGCGATGGCGTCCGCGATCGCGATGGTGCGCTTCGCCATCTCGGCATGCAGCCGTTCCACCATGCCGCCATCGAGCTGGATCGCGCCACGTGAGGCATTTTCGGGGAGCTCGAACGCCGCGATGATCTTTCGCGCCTGCGCCACTTCGGCTAATGGCGGCGTGAAGGTGGCGTTGCAGGCCTCGATCTGGCTCGGATGAATCAGCGTCTTGCCGTCGAAGCCGAGGTCGCGGCCTTGCGCGCATTCCTGCGCAAAGCCGTCGATGTTGCTGAAATCGCTATAGGGACCATCGAGAATCTCGAGGCCGTAAAGCCGCGTCGCAAGAATGCAATGGATGATCATCGGCAGCATCGCGGCGCGGCCCGGCATCATCCGAATCCGCGTCTCGCGCGCGATGTCGTTCGGTCCGAATACAAAGCCTGCCAGGCGGGCGCCGGATTCTTGCGAGGTCGCGGCAAGCTCCTCCGCGTGCAGCACCGCGCGCGCGGTCTCAATCATCGCCCAGACCCGGATAGCGGGATCGGCGGCCAGATCGCGCAGCGTATCGTCAACCGTCGCGAGGTCGGCGGCGCTATAGATTTTGGGAACCAGAATACCGTCCGGGCGCGCCTTCGCCGCCATGGCGAGGTCATCACGCCACCACGGCGAGTCCAGCGCATTGATACGAATTATGATCTCTCGCCTACCGAACCCGCCGGCGGCGATGGTCTCTGCGATCTGATTCCGTGCGGTGGCCTTCGCATCCGGCGCGACCGAATCCTCGAGGTCGAGAATGATGCCGTCAGCGGGAAGATGCGGCGCTTTCGACAGCGCGCGCGGATTCGAGCCCGGCATGAATAAGAGACTGCGGCGGGGACGGATCATGAAACCTTATCCTTTGGGGACAGAACCCTAGTGGTCCGATTCTAGCATTCGCACCCCGTTTCAGCGGCATTTTTGCGAATGCTAGAATCATGGGACCACTAGCAACTATAAGTTTCTAGTGGAGTTTTGGATTTGACATTCGCTCTGCGAGCTGCCCGGCCAAGTGGGTAGCGAATGTCAAATCCACTCCACTAGCCGATAGCACCCGGCGGCGATCTCTGGAAGTCTTGTTCGCAAGCACAGCATGTGGTTCACCAAGCAGACCAACAGACGGGATGCGCCATGAACAACTTCCCCCAGCAACTGATCGACGGCTATCACACCTTCGCGGAACAGCGGCTGCCCGCCGAGCAATCGCGCTATCGCACATTGTCCGAGCGAGGCCAGTCGCCGGAAGTCATGGTCATCGGCTGCTGCGACTCGCGCGTGTCGCCGGAGGTGATTTTCGACGCCGGTCCGGGCGAGCTGTTCGTGATGCGCAACATCGCGAATTTGGTGCCGGTCTATCAGCCCGACGCCAACGCGCATGGCGTCTCGGCCGCGCTGGAGTTCGCGGTGCAGGTGCTCAAGGTGAAGCACATCGTGGTGCTGGGTCACGCGCAATGCGGCGGCATCAAAGCTTTCGTAGACAAGGCCGCCCCGCTGTCGTCCGGCGACTTCATCGGCAAATGGATGGCGATGTTCGTCAAGCCGGGCGAAGTCGTCGAGCAACGCGAGCAGGAAACGATGCAGGACTTTGTCACGCGGATCGAAAAGGCCGCGGTGTTTCGCAGTCTGGAAAATCTGATGACGTTCCCGTTCGTGCGCAAGGCCGTCGAGGCCGGACACCTGCATCTGCAGGGCGCTTATTTTGGCGTGGCCCGTGGCCGGTTGTTCGTGCTCGATCGGGAAACGAAGGAATTCCGCAGCGTCATGGACGGCGCTGTCATCTGACGCTCGGCGGTGCAATTCGCTGTCGTCTGCTGGCCCGGCGGGACGGAGCCGGAAAAAACCGGCTCCGTATTTTGATCAGGCGGCCTTTTGCTTGGCGCTAATCAGTTTGCGGTTGATCAGGCACTCGGCGATCTGGATCGCGTTCAGCGCAGCCCCCTTGCGCAGGTTGTCCGAGACGCACCACAGCACCAGACCGTTCTCCACCGTCGCATCCTCACGGATACGGCTGATGTAGGTGGCATCTTCGCCCGCAGCCTCGTAAGGCGTGACGTAGCCGCCCGGCTCCCGCTTGTCGATCACGAGACACCCAGGTGCGTTGCGCAGGATCTCGCGGGCTTCATCGGCCGAAATCGGATTCTCGAATTCGATGTTGACAGCCTCGGAATGACTAACAAACACCGGCACGCGCACGCAGGTCGCGGTGAGCTTGATTTTGGGATCAAGAATCTTCTTGGTCTCCATCATCATCTTCCACTCTT
>JBEPUM010000199.1:0-6353 GCA_041691515.1 Pseudomonadota bacterium
AACGTACCTTCGCTGCTCAGATCAAGGCAGCACTCGATCGTGCTCACGCTCAGCGCGGTACGTTCACGACGATAGATGATAAGGCCATCCGGATCATCGGAAGCAATGAGGTGCTCCGTGATCGCCGGGAAAGGACCGCGAACGGAAATTTTAGGGGTTCTGTACGTAAGGGGTTCTGTAGGTAAGAGGCTCTGTACGTAAGTGGCGCGCCCGAAGAGATTCGAACTCCTGACCCCTAGATTCGTAGTCTAGTGCTCTATCCAGCTGAGCTACGGGCGCGTTTTTCGCAGATATCGCGGGATGAGTCCCGGCAATGCCGCATGCATTCGGCGACATTCAAGCGTCGCGAAAGCGGGCCATAGCTACCGGCTCCCGGTCGGCTTGGCAAGCGCCTGAAAGGCCGAGATTGGCCAAAACGGTTGCTGAATCAAGCCTGAAACTCGCGAAGCATCGAAAATATCCAGTCTGTGGCCGCGCATTCCGGATTGCGATCAGGCCCGCGCGCGCTCGCTGCGTATGCTCTGCAACTCCACCGGACGATCCGGAATCGCGATCCGGAAGGTCGCGCCAATGGTGCCTTCCACCAGATGGATATCGCCACCGTGCGCACGCACCAGTTCTGCCGCGATCGCAAGGCCAAGACCACTGCCACCCGGGCGTGCCGAGCCCTGAAAGGCCTCGAACAGATGGTTGCGCGCCTTTTGCGGAACGCCCGGCCCGGTATCGGACACCTCGATGATCGCCACAGTGCCTTCGCGGCGGCCGGTGACTCTGATCTGCTGGGTCGCGGCATCGCTTTGCGGCTGACTTTCCAGCGCCTGCGCCGCATTGCGCGCGAGATTGAGCAGAATGCGGAACAATTGATCCGGATCGGCATCGATCGTGAGGCCGCGTTCGATCGCGTTGATCCAGGTGATCGAGCCGTCCGTCCCAAGTCCTGCCGACTCGCGCACTTCGTTGACGACAGGCTCGATTGCAATCATCCGCCGGTCGGGGGCGGCCTCCTGCGCGCGGCCATAGGATAGTGTCGACTGGCAGAACGCGATGGCGCGCTCCAGCGAGCGCATCAGCTTCGGCGCGAACCGTTGCACGCGTGGATCCGGCACGCTCGCCAGCTGATCCGACAGCAATTGCGAGGATGCGAGCAGATTGCGCAGATCGTGATTGATCTTCGACACCGCAAGCCCGAGCGCCGCGAGCCTACTCTTCTGATGCAGCATCGACACAAGGTCCCGCTGCATGTCGGAGAGCTCACGCTCGGCAACCCCGATCTCGTCGCCGCGCTGCGACGGCACGATGATCCGCGCCGAGCTTTCAGGGTTTTGGTGGAAACCCACGAGATTTGCAGTCAACCGCCTCATCGGCCGCACGAACAGGTAATGCAGTGCCAGATAGACCAGCGCCGCGGTCAGAATCGCAATCGCCAGCGAAACCAGCAAGAGGTTGCGCGAGAACCGGTACATCGACTGACGCAGCGGCAGCTCGTCGGTGACGACTTCGATGAACTGCGCGCCACGCGGCGCCGGCCCGATGATCCGGATCGCCTGATTGCCGCTCTCCAGCATGGTTTCGAACGAGCCGACGATGGCCGACCACGGCGTCATAGTGCGCATGTCGATGTCATGATCGATGGCGGCCGGCAGATCCGCGCTGGCAAGAAGGCGGCGCTGCTGGCCCATCTTGATGGCGACGGCCCGCGCGCCGATGCTGCCGAGAATTTGTCGCGCGAGCGAATCGGGCACCAAGCCCGACGGCGCCGCATCGAGCACCAGCGCCGCCGTATTCGCAGCCGCCAGCCGGTCGTTGAGCCGATTCATCCGGAAGTTGGCGATCGCGGGGACGTAGATCAGGACTTCCGCGATCATGACCAGCGGGATCGTCAACAGCAGGAGTTTGCCGGACAGGCCCAGCCGGCCGCGCAGCGACAAGCGCGCGGCCTGGACGCGGAGCTGTTCGATCGCCTGTGACACGACATTGGCCTCTCAACCGCAGATTTACGGCAAACTGGCGATGATCCGCGTTTGCCCCGGAACCGGCCGTCGGCGCCGGTTTCGGACAAATAGCTGGAAACACTTATAATATAAGCCCGGTGCGAGATTTTGGCCAATTCGACCGAACGGGGAAACGCTAGCGCGCAAGATTGACGAAAAGAGGTCGCTCCCGTATAAGCCGCGCCAACTGTCCGCGATGGCCCGGTTTCAACCGGGGCGGCTCATTTGGGCCGGAAACGGCCCGGTTTGGGCCAGCATCACCGGACTTAACCTCAATATCAGGCGAATTGCCCGGTCAGCGGAGAACGACCCGTGAAGCGGACTTATCAACCCAGCAAACTGGTGCGCAAGCGCCGTCACGGCTTTCGCGCCCGCCTTGCTACCACTGGTGGCCGGAAGGTTCTCGCCGCGCGTCGCGCGCGCGGTCGCAAGCGCTTGAGCGCCTGAACGGATCTCCCCGAGAGATATCATCATGGATCGGTTAAGGCAGCGGGCGGACTTCCTCGCCGTTGCCAATGGGCTGCGGGTCAACAGTCCTGCCTTCGTGGTGCAAAATCGCCGCCGTAATGACGACGGCCCGATCAGGGTTGGCTTCACGGTGACCAAAAAGAATGGCACCGCGCCCGAGCGCAACCGTATTCGCCGCAGGCTTCGCGAATTGGTGAAGCGGGTGGACGCCCTATCCATGCGACCGCACAGCGATTATGTGCTAGTCGGCCGACGTGCCGCACTCAGCCGCGACTTCGCCACCATGCTTGATGATCTCCGTTCGGCGTTCCACCGCCTTGATCGCCAGCATCCGGGATGATCGCCATCTGAAGACCAGCGGCGCCAACAGCGCATCGAGCTGCAACCCGAATTGAATGACGAGACCTGAACGATGTTAGACAATCGCAACACCATCCTCGCCGTCATTCTGTCAGGGCTCGTGCTGATCGGCTGGCAGTACTTCTACAACATCCCGCAGATGGAAAAACAGCGCGCCACGCAGCAGACCCAAAGCCAGATGGCGAAGCCCTCATCCCAGACCGCTGCGGGAGCGGGTTCTGCGACGCCTCAATCCTCTACGCCGTCGACTGCGCCTGCGGCAAATTCACCCGCGCTGGATCAATCCGCTGCGGCGCCAACCGTGGTCGCCCGTGATGTCGCCATCGCTGCTTCTCCGCGCGTCAAGATCGACACTCCTCGCCTGATCGGCAGTATTTCACTCAAGGGCGCCCGAATCGACGATCTCTCGCTGGTCAAGTTCCGCGAAACGGTCGATCCCACTTCTCCCGCGATCGAATTATTTTCGCCCTCGGGAACGACGGCCCCATATTACGCCGAATTCGGCTGGGTTCCCGGCACCGGATCGACTGTACGGCTGCCCGACCAAAACACGGTGTGGCAACAGGAAGGGTCGGGCGCGCTGACTCCTTCGAGCCCGATCACCTTGAAGTACGATAACGGCGAGGGTCTGACATTCCGCCGCACCATCGCGGTGGACGACCACTACCTGTTTACGATGAAGGACGAAGTCACCAACGTCGGCAAGGCGCCGGTGACGCTGTATCCGTACGCGCTGATCTCGCGGCACGACACGCCGCAGGTCTCCGGCTACTACCTTCTGCATGAAGGATTGATCGGCTATCTCGGCGATAAAGGCTTGCAGGAATACACCTACAAGAAGATCGACGAAGCAAAATCGGTCAGCTTCAAGGCCACCGACGGCTGGCTCGGCATCACCGACAAATATTGGGCTTCGGCGCTGCTGCCCGACACGACTGCGCAATTGCAGGCGCGCTTCTCGTCCAATCAGGTCGGCACGATCAAAAGTTACCAGGCCGACTACCTGGAGGATGCGCAGACGATCCCGATTGGCGGAACCGGTTCGGCGAATGCGCGCCTGTTCGCCGGCGCCAAGGAAGCCAGCGTTGTCGGCATCAACTTTCCGCTCACCGATCTCGGCGGCTACAACAAGCAGCTCGGCCTGAACCACTTCGATCTTCTGATCGACTGGGGCTGGTTCTACTTCATCACCAAGCCGATGTTCCTTGCGCTCGACTTCTTCTTCCATCTGTTCGGCAATTTCGGCATCGCCATTATGATGGTCACGGTGCTGGTGAAGCTGATCTTCTTCCCACTCGCCAACAAGTCCTACGCATCGATGGCAAAGATGAAGGCGATCCAGCCGCAGGTCGCGGCCCTGAAGGAACGCTTTCCCGACGACAAGGTGAAGCAGCAACAGGAGATGATGGAGATCTACAAGAAGGAGAAGATCAACCCGATCGCCGGTTGTCTTCCCGTTGCCTTGCAGATTCCGGTGTTCTTCTCGCTCTACAAGGTGCTCTTCGTAACCATCGAAATGCGCCACACCCCGTTCTTCGCGTGGATCAAGGACCTGTCGGCGCCTGACCCGACTCACATCTTCAACCTGTTTGGCCTGCTTCCCTACGATCCCTCGGCCGTCCCCGTCATCGGGCACTATCTCGCGATCGGCGCGTGGCCCGTCATGATGGGCATCACGATGTGGTTCCAGATGAAGCTCAATCCGACGCCGCCGGATCCGACCCAGAAGATGATCTTCGACTGGATGCCGCTGATCTTCACCTTCATGCTCGCGGGCTACCCGGTTGGCCTCGTGATCTACTGGGCGTGGAACAACACGCTGTCGGTGATCCAGCAGAGCTTCATCATGCGCCGCAACGGCGTGAAGGTGGAATTGTTCGATAATGTGAAATCGGTCTTTGTCAGGAAATCGGCCGACAAGCCGGCGAACAAGACGACGTAGCTGGGTCCAAAGAGCCGTCATCCTGAGGCGGCTGCGAAGCAGCCTTCGAGGGGCGACGGCAAATGTCATCCTTCGAAGCTCGCGGAAACCCGCTCGCACATCGGGATGACGAGAGAAAGCCTTCGCATGAGTGCCGACATTGATGCGAAGCTGATCGAACAGGGCCGCAAGCTGTTTGCCGGCGACTGGCAATTCATCTGGGCATCGCCATCCATTGAAACGCTGCCGCCGATGGCCGGCATCGAGGTCGCATTCGCCGGACGTTCCAACGTCGGAAAATCAAGCCTGATCAATGCACTGACGGGTCGCAATGCGCTCGCGCGAACCTCCCACACGCCCGGCCGCACCCAAGAGCTGATCTTTTTCGAAGGCCCGAAGGACGCAGATGTCCGGCTGGTCGACATGCCCGGCTATGGCTTCGCCTCGGCGCCGAAAACCAAGATCGCGTCGTGGACGTCACTGATCCACAAGTTCCTGCTGGGCCGCGCCACCCTCGCCCGTGTCTACGTGCTGATCGACTCACGCCACGGCATCAAGGACACCGATCAGGACATTCTGACCACGCTCGACAAATCTGCGGTGAGTTACCAGATCGTGCTCACTAAAGCCGACGAGGTGAAGGCCGCCGAACTGGCGGGACGTGTTGAAGCGACCAAAGCCGCGCTTGCCAAGCACCCCGCGGCATTTCCCGATGTGCTGGTCACGTCATCGCGCACAGGCGCAGGTATGCCCGAACTGCGAGCCGCGATGGTCCGCCTGATCGGAGAGCGCCAGCGATGATCCGGCCGGGCCGGTTTCGCGCCGTCGTTGTTGCGGCGGGCCTGATGGGGGCCGCCGGCGTCATCCTGGCGGCCGTCGCGGCCCACAAAGCCGGCGGCGCCATCCTGCTCTCGGCATCGTCGATGCTGCTGTTTCATGCCCTGGCGGCGCTGCTGGCGATATTGCTAGCGGATCGCCAAATCGTGCATCCGCACCTCGGCTTCGCGGCGGGTTGCGGCTTTGTCGTGGGCGCAGCCTTGTTTGCTGCTGATTTTACGGTGCTGCAATTCTTTGGACACAGCCTTTTCCCGATGGCCGCTCCGTCGGGCGGAACGCTGATGATCCTGAGTTGGCTGGTGCTCGCGGCCGCCGCTGTGTGGCCCGGCACCGCGACGCGTCTCTGACGGACCAAGCCCTGAAGCAAAGCGGCTTTGCGGTCTCGCCGCCAATCGGTTAGAACGCGGCGATCCCTCAGACCGTGAGATCGCCTGACATGACTGACCCCTCCCATATCAGCCCGCTCGATCAGGCTCGCATCCTGTCCGAAGCGCTGCCGCATATGCAGCAATATGACGAGGAAACGATCGTCATCAAATACGGCGGTCACGCCATGGGCGCGGAGGATCTGGCGCGGCAGTTCGCACGCGACATCGTGCTGCTGGAGCAGACCGCCATCAATCCGGTGGTCGTTCACGGCGGCGGCCCGCAGATCGCGACCATGCTGCAACGGCTCGGCATCAAGTCGGAATTCGCGGCTGGTCTGCGCATTACCGACGCGGCGACCATCGAGATCGTCGAGATGGTGCTGGCCGGTTCGATCAACAAGCAACTGG
>JBEPUM010000200.1:0-6297 GCA_041691515.1 Pseudomonadota bacterium
CCATTCGCGGCGAACGCTGCAACATTTCGCTGGGCGAGCGCGATCCGAGCTGCGCCGCCGTAGCGGCGCCGGTATTCGGTCCGCGGGATGCGCTGGTCGGCGTGTTGTCGTTATCCGGTCCGCGCGATCGGTTCGGGCCCGCTGATATCATGCGCATGAAGACGATGCTTCATCCGGTAGCCGCCGAATTGACCCGCGCGCTCGGCGGCGTCTGGCCGGGTAAAGCTAGATAAAGCCAGTCGGTCTTTGACGATCAGCGCGGGACGAGGTCGAGCCCGGTCGATCGATAGGACTCGATGGCCCGGTCCGAGCGCAGCGCATCGAGAAATTGCAGCGTGCCCGCGCGGTTCGGCGTATCGGTAAACAGCGCGGCTGCCAGCCGCGAGGCCTTTTGCACGGCCTCGGGAAAGCGCCCGACGATCTCCACATCCGGTACCGTCATCAGTTCGCTGATCTGCTGCACGGCGATATCGGCTTCGCCAGTGACCAGTTTTTCGGCGGTGAATCCGGCCGGAATGACGGTTGCCTTCGCCTTGATCGCGTCGGCGATTCCAAGCTGGTCCAGCACCGTCCTGAAATGGATACCGCTGGCGCCGGCCTGCGAATAGGCGACCGAACGGGCATGAAGCAACGTCTGCTTGAAAGCGTCGACCGAGGAGATGTCGGGGTGCGGCGCGCCCTTGGGGACGGCGATGCCGACGCGGCTCTGCACCACTTCGAACCGGCTTGCCGGATCGATGAGGCCCTGCGCTGCCAGCGTGTCCATCGATTCCGTCATGATGACAAGCGCGTCGGCGCGGCCGCCGGCCTCGATCGTCTTCATGATGACGGTGGTGGGATTCCAGTCGATCTCGAGCTTCAGTCCGGCTGCGGCGAGGTCAGGCACGATGACCTGATCGAAAGCTTGACGGATCGCGAGCGCGCACATCACCTTCAGTGGGTTGGATTGATCGGCCATCCTCGTCTTGCTCCTGCATCGTCCTCGTTTCGGCGGCTTGTCACCGAACCGACCATGCCGTCAATGATGATCGGCGGGAAGAGGTGCCCTGCGGGAGGCTGCATTGACGTCAGGAGAGGGCAGCCTTAATCCGGACCGATGCCGGACCCAAGGACATCAGCCACAAGGATACCAATGATGGCCCCTCGCATCGTGCTGCTTCACGCAACTCCGGTTGCGATGCAGCCCATACAGACCGCGTTCGAGCAGCGATGGCCCGAGGCCGAAACCGTCAACCTGCTCGATGACGGGCTGTCGATCGATCGCGCCCGCGACGCCGATTTGACCCAGACCATGATCGAGCGGTTCGTCGGGTTCGGACAATACGGCGCGCGCATGGGGGCTGACGGCATTCTGGTGACCTGCTCGGCGTTCGGCCCCGCCATCGAACGGTTGGCAGACTCGCTGCCTGTGCCGGTGCTGAAACCGAACGAGGCGATGTTCGAGGACGCGGTCGCGCAGGGCAGCCGTATCGGCATGCTCGCCACCTTCGCGCCGTCAGTCAGCACCATGACCAACGAATTCGAGGAGTATGTATCGCGCAGCGGCAAGCGCGCGACCCTCACGACGATTGTGGTCGACGATGCCATGAGGTTGCTGCGCGCCGGCGATGCGGACTCGCACAACCGGCTGGTGGCGGCCCGCGCGCCGGAGCTGAAGCATTGCGACGCGATCATGCTGGCGCATTTCTCGACCTCGCGCGCGGCCGAGAAGGTTCGCGAGGCGGTCGCCGTGCCCGTGCTGACGGCGCCGCATGCCGCGGTCGAGCGGATGCGGGCGATGGTCGGAAACGTCAAGGGGGCCTAGCCGACCTCGCCGCGCTCGGTCGTCGGAGGCAATTGAAGCTCGGATATGCTGCTTTGATTGTGCAGTCGTTCTGCCGGTCTCGACAGGCCAAGCCGGCTGATCCGCTCGCGAACGAGTTGGTCGCGCGCGCCTTCCGCGATCAACACCTCGATGAGGGCTATTCGCTTCGATTCGTCGGTCGCTTCGGCCAGCAACTTCTGATAGCGGCCGTGGTCGTACCCCTGATCCGGCTTACTCATGTTCGCGCCCCGTCGTGCCCGTTTCTTTCCGGGCAACGATCCTACGCGGACGTTTTCGAACGCGCTACGCTCTATGCACAGGTTTGGTAAACGGCCGCCTGCTGCGGAACCGGTTCCCGCAGAGCCGAAGGCGGCTAGTTGCAGGGATGCCTGCGGCCGTCCTGTCCACGATAGGAAGCCGCGCTCTGCTTGCAGCGCACACCGGCTGGTCCGTCGTAATAGGCAAAGGTTTGATCCGGTGCGACCGCAGGTCCATAATTGTGAAGATAGATATCGGTGGCGGACGAATGATGCCGGTGATGCCTGTGGTGGTGGTGATGAGATCGTGCCATCGCGGGCACTGAGACGACCATCGAAATCACGGCGGCCGCAGCCACAATCCTGAATGTCATCATCGGCCGATCTCCTGTGCTGCCAAATGCCGGCGCGGAGACTATTGTACGCGCCGCGCCGAATGGCAACCGGCGTGCAATCGGCATCTGCCCCTTCAAGAACCTGGCAATGCCAAGTACGCTGAAGTGCCGTCCGCCCGTTCGGGATCAGACCGCCATCCAAGGAGACCGGAGTGATCACGCTCTACCATTGTGCCGCCGCCCGATCGTTTCGTCCGCTGTGGACGCTGGAGGAACTCGGTCTGCCCTACGATCTCAAGATGTTGCCGTTTCCTCCGCGGGCGCTGGCGAAGGAGTATCTCGGCCTCAATCCGCTCGGCACCATTCCGCTGCTGCTCGACGGCGACACCAAGATGACGGAGTCCGCGGCGATTGCGCAGTATCTGGTGACACGCTATGGCCCGACGCCGTTGGCCGTCGCGGTCGGCGAACCGGACTACGGCACATTTCTGAACTGGCTGCATTTCGGCGAGGCGACGCTGACCTTTCCGCAAACGCTGGTGCTGCGCTATTCCCAGCTTGAGCCGGAAGAACGGCGCAATCCGCAAGTCGCCACTGACTATGCCAAATGGTTCTTTGGCCGGCTGCGCGGGCTTGAGGCGGCGCTGGCCGATCGCGAGCTGCTGTGTGGGCGCTTTACTGTAGCCGACGTGTCCGTAGGTTATGCACTGCTGCTCGCCTCCCGTATCGGCCTTTCGAAGGATTTCACGCCTGGTGTCGCCGCCTACTGGCAGCGGCTTCAGAAGCGCGACGGTTACCGTCGCGCCGTCGAAGCGGAAAACCTCGCCAGCGACCAACAGGGCATTCCGCGCCGGGTCTACTGAAGGCAAGAGGACCGTCAGCCGGCGTTCGCCTTCAGTCCAGCCGCCTCGATTCCGGCGATCGCGCAGATTTCGTCGTTGTCGGACGTATCGCCGCTGACGCCGACCGCGCCGAGCAGGGTGCCGCTGCCATCCTGAATCAGCACGCCGCCGGGCACCGGGATCAGCGCACCCTGGGCCATCGTGTTGACCGCGCTGACGAAGTAGGCCTGCTCTTGCGCCCGCTGGAAGATCGCGCGCGAGCCCATGCCGAGTGCGAGCGCGCCATAGGCCTTGCCGTGCGCGATCTCCGCGCGCTTCAGGCTGGTACCGTCCTGCGCCGCCGTGACTTTGACGCAACCGCGTGCGTCGAGAATGGTGATGACGAGCGGCTTCAGTTTCTTTTCGACGCCTTTGGCGAGCGCGACATCGAGGATTTTGCGTGCGACGTCGAGAGTAAGATCAGCCATGGAGTTGTTCCTTTCAGTTAAATTTCTTCATTCCGGGTTTGCTCGTTTCACTCGCGCCCCGGAATGACGAATTGTCGAGGCTCATCGCCAGAACGCGCGAGACGTGAAGCGCGGTACGGTTCGCGCCGTCCGCGATCTGGTGCCTGCAGGAGGTGCCGTCCGCCACGATCAGCGTCGTCGCCTCCGCGCGCCGCACGGCAGGAAGCAACGACAACTCGGCCATCGCGATTGAGGCGTCATAGGTCTCGGTGCCGTAGCCGAAAGCACCCGCCATTCCGCAGCAGCTCGACTCGATGGTTTCCACGGTCAGATCGGGGATCAGGCGCAGTACCTGTTCGACCGGCTTGAATGCCCCGAACGATTTCTGGTGGCAGTGGCCGTGAACCACGGCTTTGTCCGCGATAGGGCCGAGCGGCAATTGCAATCGTCCGGCCTCTGCCTCGCGGACCAGAAATTCCTCGAACAGCAGCGCGTGCGCACTGACGGTCTTGGCAGCGTCGTCGGATCGCAGCGACAGCAGTTCGTCGCGCAAGGTCAGAAGACAGCTCGGCTCGAGGCCGACAATCGGAACGCCGCGCGCGGCGAACGGCGCAAAGGTGGCGACCAGACGATCGAGCTCGATTCGTGCCTCTTGAACCAGCCCCGCCGACAGAAACGTGCGTCCGCAGCAGAGCGGGCGGGTACGATCTGCAGGCTTCGGCAAGTGAACGCGATAGCCGCCTGCCACCAGCACGCGCACGGCGTCGTCGAGATTCTCGCGTTCATAGGCGCGATTGAAGGTGTCGGCGAACAGCACCACCTCGCGGCCGCCGGCGGGGCCAACGGCGTCGGTTGCTGGCGCAAAGACGTCCCGCCGCCATCGTGGCAAGGCACGTTCCGCGCTGATGCCGGCGACAGCTTCGAGCAGACCTCTGAGCAGCCAGCTCCGGTTGCGCAGGTTCGCCAGCGGCGCAAGGCGCGAAGCCAGCGCCGCGTAGCGCGGCAGATACGCCACCAGACGGTCGCGAAGAGAAAGACCGTGTTTCGCGGCACGCGCCGCCAGCACCTCGATCTTCATTTTCGCCATGTCGACGCCGGTGGGACACTCGTGGCGGCAGGCCTTGCAGGAGACGCAGAGTTTCAGCGTGTCGGCCATCTCCTCGGATGCCAGTGCGGCCGGACCGAGTTGGCCCGAGATCGCGAGCCGCAACGTGTTGGCGCGCCCGCGCGTAACGTCCTTCTCGTCGCGCGTCGTGCGATAGGATGGGCACATCACGCCGCCCTCGAGCTTGCGGCAGGCGCCGTTGTTGTTGCACATCTCGACCGCGCCCTGAAAGCCGTCGCCAGCGCCGGGATAAGCCGACCAGTCCAGCACAGTCTTCAGCTTATCGACGCGGTAGTCGGGCGCGTAACGGAATAGCGAGCGGTCATCCATTTTTGGCGGATCGACGATCTTGCCGGGATTGAGAACGTTCTCCGGATCGAACCGGTGCTTCACTTCCCTGAAATCGTCGATGATGCGTTTGCCGAACATCGTCTCATGGAATTCGGAACGCACCAGGCCATCGCCGTGCTCGCCGGAATGCGAGCCCTTATACTCGCGCACCAGCGCGAACGCCTCCTCGGCGATCGCGCGCATTGCGTTGACGTCCTTCTCCAGGCGGAGATTGAGGACGGGGCGCACGTGCAGGCAGCCTTCGGAAGCGTGCGCATACATGGTGCCACGGGTGCCGTGTTTCGCGAAAACCTCGTTGAGGCGCTGCGTATAATCGGCCAGATGCGGCAGCGGTACCGCACAGTCCTCGACAAAGGAGACGGGCTTGCCCTCCTGCTTCATCGACATCATGACGTTGAGGCCGGAAGTACGAAAATCCGAGATTGCGGCCTGCACCGCCGGTTCGACCACATCGATCACGCCGCCCCATTTGCGCTGCGGGTTGCTCCAGCCGAAGCCGAGGTCGGCCATCAGTTCGGAGAGCTGTTTCAGTTTCCGCAGATTGTCGGCCTGATCCTCTTCGGCGAATTCAACGATCAGCAGCGCCTCGGGATCGCCGCGCACGACAGACTCGATGACTGGTTTGAACATCGCGATATCGCGGCCGAGCGCGATCATGGTGCTGTCCACCAGCTCGATCGCGATCGGCTTCAGCTTGACCAGATGCTGCGCGGAATCCATCGCTTCGTAGAAGCTGCCGAAATGGCAAACGCCGAACACCTTGTTGCCGATCAGCGGCCAGAGTTTCAGTTCGATTTCGGTGGTGAAAGCGAGCGTGCCTTCGGAGCCCACCAGAAGATGCGCCAGGTTGTTCGGCGTATTGCGGGGCACCAGCGCATCGAGATTGTAGCCGCCAACGCGGCGCTGTACTTTGGGAAATCGCGCGGCAATCTCATCCGCTTCACGGCTGCCCAGTGCCAGCAGTTCGCGAAACAGATCGAGCCCGCCATCGGGTGCGTTGAGCTGCGCCAAATCGCGCGGCACCTCGCCGAAGCTCAGCCGCGTGCCGTCGGCCATTGCGGCCTGCATCGACAGCGTGTTGTCACGCATGGTGCCGTAGCGTAGCGAGCGGCCGCCGCAGGAATTGTTGCCGGCCATGCCGCCGATGGTCGCGCGTG
>JBEPUM010000201.1:0-6283 GCA_041691515.1 Pseudomonadota bacterium
GTTCCGGTGAGGGTCAGCGCGCCGAATGCGACGGCCGACAGAAATGCAATACGCTTGGACATAGATCGTCTCCCGATGGATTTACATGGCCAGCGTGCATCGCTGGCGATGGTGAATGTCACGACGGCGTCGAACGCCTTCGACTGCGGTTGCGTCGTCGATGCCCAAGTTACGGGAGGGGTTTTGGGTCGTTTCAGATTATATATTTTGTCGCACCTGAAACTTTCGATCTGAAGGTGCGTTTGCGCGCATGACAACGATCACACGACTTCGTGAGCGCCGCGTGAGATGGCGTGCAACGCAATCCGCTCCATTGAACGGATTGCGCCACGCTGGACGGAAGAGCGAAACTCCCGCCCGCTCAAAATCAATCGCGATTGTTGGGAGTCTGGATAAAGCCCCTGTTCCAAGTTGGGCTGATCAGAATCTCGTTCATGCAGACGCGTGGCGGCATGCTTGCAACGAACGCGATGGTGCGACCGAGATCTTCGGGCTGCAGCATCTTCGCCTGCTCCGCCTCGCTCGGCACCACCGGGCGCAATTTCAGAATTGGCGTCGCAACTTCTCCCGGCGACAGACAGCAGGCGCGCAGGCCGTTGACGCATTCATCCATGTTGAACGAATGCGTCAGCGCAAGCACCGCATGCTTGGTCGTGGTGTAAGCCGGGCCCGGCATCTTCGAAACATGCCGCCCCGCCCATGAGGCGACGTTGATGATGCAGCCGTCTTTCTGCGCGCGCATCGCCGGCAACACGGCGCGCATGCAGTACAGCACGCCGTTGAGATTGATCTGGACCAATTTGTCCCAGCCTTCGAGTTCCATGTCGGCCCAGCTTCGCTTCGGCACGTTGATGCCGGCGTTGTTGACCAGAAGATCGATGCGGCCGTGCTTCGCGACAATCTGCTGGGCTGCCTTCTCGGCATCGGCGGCCTTGCTGACGTCGAGCGGCATAACCTCGGCAGTACCGCCTTTGGCCGCGATTCCAGCCGCGACGGTGTCGAGCGCGTCCTTGCGCCGCCCTGAGATCACCACGATCCATCCATCGGCTGCCAGCGCCTCGGCACCCGCCTGACCGATGCCGCTGCCGCCGCCCGTCACCCATGCGACCCGTTTCATAGTGTTTGCCATTCCGCACGCCTTTTATTTGCGCTCGTAAGCGCGTTCTTGCTATTGAAAGGGAGCTGATCCTGCCGGACCAGCCTGCCCTGAACCTGCTCCGGAATGATGCATGACCTCAACCGCAAACGCCAATCTGTTTTCCCGCCTCTTCGACGATCTCGACGATCCCTCCCGCCTTGCAATCGAACTGTTGGATGGCCAGCGGATCACCTACGGCGATCTGATCGCGTTCTCGGGCCGGATGGCGAATGTTCTGATCACGCGTGGCGTCAAGCCGGGCGACCGTGTCGCGGTACAGGTCGAAAAATCGGTACCGAACCTCGTGCTGTATCTCGCCACGGTGCGCGCCGGCGCGGTCTATCTCCCGCTCAACACGGCCTACACGCTCAACGAACTGGAATACTTCATCACCGACGCCGAACCGTCGCTGGTGGTTTGCGATCCGTCCAAGCTTGACGGCATCAAGACGATCGCCGCGAAGGTGAATGCCAAGGTCGAGACGCTCGGCGCGGACGGCAAGGGATCGCTCACCGAAGCCGCGGCCGGGGCAAAGCCGGATTTCACAACGGTCGTGCGCGCCAACGACGACCTCGCCGCCATTCTCTACACATCGGGAACGACGGGGCGCTCCAAGGGAGCAATGCTGACGCACGATAATCTGACGTCGAATTCCCTGAGCCTCGTTGATTACTGGCGCTTCACCGACAAGGATGTGCTGATCCACGCACTGCCGATCTATCACACCCACGGACTGTTCGTGGCGAGCAATGTCACGCTGTTCGCGCGGGCCTCAATGATCTTCCTGCCGAAATTCGATCCCGACCTCGTCATCAAGCTGATGGCGCGCGCGACCGTGCTGATGGGCGTGCCGACGTTCTATACTCGCCTGCTGCAAAACCCCGCGCTGACCACGCAGGCGGCTAGTCACATGCGGCTGTTCATTTCCGGCTCGGCGCCGCTGCTGGCAGACACCCATCGCGAATGGTCCGCACGCACCGGTCACGCCGTGCTCGAACGTTACGGCATGACCGAGACCAACATGAACACGTCGAATCCCTATGACGGCGATCGCGTGCCCGGCGCGGTCGGCCGCGCGCTGCCCGGCGTCTCCGTGCGCGTGACCGATCCGGAAACCGGCAAGGAATTGCCGCGCGAGACCATCGGCATGATCGAGGTCAAAGGCCCGAACGTGTTCAAGGGTTACTGGCGAATGCCTGAAAAAACCAAGGCAGAATTCCGCGACGACGGTTTCTTCATCACCGGCGATCTCGGCAAGATCGACGGCAACGACTACGTGCACATTCTCGGCCGCGGCAAGGATCTCGTGATCTCAGGCGGCTTCAACGTCTATCCGAAGGAAATCGAAAGCGAGATCGACGCCATGCCAGGCGTCGTGGAAGCTGCCGTGATCGGCGTTGCGCATGCCGACTTCGGCGAAGGCGTCACCGCCGTCGTGGTCTGCAACAAGGGCGCCGACATCAGCGAATCAAAGGTACTCGGGGCGCTCGACGGTCGGATCGCGAAATTCAAGATGCCGAAGCGCGTAATCTTCGTCGATGAACTGCCGCGCAACGCCATGGGCAAAGTGCAGAAGAATATTTTGCGCGATGCTTACAAGGACATTTACGCCAAGGCGTAACACAGGGCGTAGGACACGAAGGGTACGCCGGGTTAGTCGTCGACCTCTTCCTTGGTCAGCGCGCCCGAATGCGGATCGACATGGAATTCCATGATCTTCCCGTTCTTCGTGCCCTTGCCTTCCCAATGGCCGTCGTCAGCCTCAAGCCCCGTGACGTTGCTGTAGCCTGCCGCGCTCAGCTTTTGTATCACCTGCTCTTTGGTCATCCAGTCCGACCCCGGCTGATCCGCGGACGCATATCCCGCGATCCCCGAAACAACGATGGCGGCGGCAAGCGCCAGTTTTCGCACCCGCATCTCATGTTCCCTTTGGTTGGCCGTTTCATATGAATGGCACCTAACCTCAGATCGCGGGGAAAGTTCCTGGTTGATGCTGACACGTTCTGGCAGCAGCGGGTGCTAGGCTGCCCCAAAGAGGAGCGTTTTGATGTCCCGCGCGCAACGTCTGCTCGACCTGATCCAGGCGCTGCGGCGGCACCGGTTTCCCGTGACCGGCGCGGCGCTCGCCGAGGAACTCGGCATCTCCCTGCGCACGCTTTACCGCGATGTCGAAACGCTGAAGGCACAAGGCGCCCATGTCGATGGCGAGCCCGGCGTCGGCTACATCCTGCGCCCCGGCTTCATGCTGCCGCCCCTGATGTTCTCCGAGGAGGAGATCGAGGCGCTGGTGCTTGGCGGCCGCTGGGTCGCGGAACGAACCGACGAGCCGCTCGGCAAGGCGGCCAGCAATGCACTGGCCAAGATCGCGGCGGTGCTGCCGGACGACCTCAAGCTCAGCCTGGAAACATCGACGCTGCTGATCGGCCGGGACCAGCGCGTCGCAGCCGGCGACACCGAACTGCCGACGGTGCGCGAAGCGATCCGGACCGAACGCAAGCTGCGCATCAGCTACATCGATGCGGGGGAAAAGGCGACGCTTCGAACGATCTGGCCGTTCGCGCTCGGGTTCTACGAGCGCGTGCGTGTCGTCATGGCGTGGTGCGAGATGCGCGATGGATTCAGGCATTTCCGCACCGATCGGATTCGCTCGCTCAAGCTGTCCGAAACGCGCTATCCGCGGCGGCGCATGGCATTGCTCAAGGAATGGCGCGCCATCGAGGAAAATCCGCAGCAAGGATTCAGCGGCGGCAACGTCTGAGGTCCGAGATCACAGCAGGCTGATGACGAAGCGGCTGCCGACGATCA
The DNA here is from genome assembly GCA_041691515.1 of Pseudomonadota bacterium. Classification (GTDB taxonomy): domain Bacteria; phylum Pseudomonadota; class Alphaproteobacteria; order Rhizobiales; family Xanthobacteraceae; genus Nitrobacter. The sequence goes on from JBEPUM010000201.1 coordinate 3,944, forward strand.
GCAGATAACTTCCGAACGCGACCTCGAGCATGCGCTTCGACATCGCATGCGCGACCCTGACGCCGAGCGGCGCGACCAGCAGACTTGTCGGCATCACCAGCACAGCGCCGATCAGCGAAACGTAACCCAGCGCGAACGGAAATTGCAGTGCGGTCACGTCGGGGTAATGTGCCGCCGCCGGCCAGCCCGCGTAGATGTAACCGAGCGCGCCGGGAATCGAGATCAGAACCGCGAGCGCCGATGAGGTTGCGACGGCCTGGTGGATCGGCCGCCCGTGGAACGTCATCAGCAGATTAGAAAACAGACCGCCGCCGATGCCCATCAGCGTCGACAACAGCCCCACGAAAAATCCGTAAACCTTCATCAACGGGCCGCCCGGCAGATCGTCGCCGAATTTCCAGCTCTCACGCGCCAGCAGCAGCCGTGCGGCAGCGGACCACGCCACGGCGACGAAAACGATCTTGAACAGACGCTCTGGCGCATACCGCGCAATCAAGCTGCCGAGAATGACGCCAATCAGAATCGGCACCAGCCATTTGCGCAAGACCTCCATATCCACGGCGCCGCGTGCCCGGTGCGCCCGATAAGAGCGGATCGATGTCGGGATGATGACGGCCAGCGATGTGCCGATACACAGGGGCATGCGGACATCGAGCGGGACACCGGCGATCCGGAAGCACTCGTAAAACACCGGAACCAGAATCGCTCCGCCGCCTATGCCGAAGACACCGGCCATAAAACCCGACAATGCTCCGACGGCCACCAGCAGCAGGGCGAGTTCAACAAGCTCGGTCACGTTCGACCCGGCAACCATTTCCGCCCCCGCAACCACCCGGCATCTGTCGCTCAGGTGTTCATGAATCGTGCTTCAGGTATACCAACTACCAGCAACGCCTCATCGTCAATAGCCATTACAGCAACGCGACTCTGTAGTTCTGAACTCACATTCGCAAATAGCGAATTGATCGTTGCGCCGGCTGTTTCGACTCCGTAAATAGAATTGCTTTAACGCGTTCCCGAACTGGGCTGCGCCACGCGCCCGCAACCTGCCAAAGCCATCGATGACCGCCAGGATCGAACGTCCGCTTTCGCCGCATTTACAGACCTATCGCTGGACCCTGACGATGGCGCTGTCCATCGTCCATCGCGTAACCGGCATGGCTCTCTACTTCGGAACGCTGCTGCTGGTGTGGTGGCTGATCGCCGCGTCGTCGGGGCCCGCCGCCTACGGTGTCGTTCAGTCGTTCACCGCAAGCTGGATCGGCCGCCTGATCGCGTTCGGATACACGTGGGCGCTGATGCATCATATGCTGAGCGGAGTTCGCCACCTCGTCTGGGATCTTGGATACGGATTCAAGCCGACCGAGCGTGAATGGCTGACCTGGGCCGCTCTAATTGGCGGCATCTCGCTTACCGTACTGCTATGGGTTGTCGCCTACGCGACCGGAGGCGGACGATGACCGTGCAACCTTCCTCCGGCCCGAAGTCGATGCGGACACCGCTGAGCCGCGTTCGCAACCTCGGCTCGTCCCATACCGGCACCAAGGATTTCTGGCGGCAACGTCTCACCGCGGTCGCGATGATCGTGTTGATCGTGCCTGTCATCCTCGTCGTCATGATGATGCTTGGCCGCAATCAGGCCGGAGCGGCACAGATTCTCGGTTCGCCACTGATCGCCATCATCATGCTGCTCTTCATCATTGCCAGCGTCTGGCACATGAAGATCGGCATGCAGGTGGTCATTGAAGACTATGTGCATGACGAGAAGCTGAAGCTGTTGTCGATCATGGCCAACAACTTCTTTTCCGTCACGGTGGCGCTGGCCGCGGCTTACGCCATCTTCAAACTGTCATCTGGAGTGTAGTCCATGGCCGCAACCGGCAATGGCGCAAACGGCAGCGTGGCTCCCGCCACGAACGGCCAAGCCTATCCCATCGAAGATCATACCTATGATGTCGTCGTCGTCGGCGCCGGTGGCGCAGGATTACGCGCGGTCGTCGGCTGCGGCGAAGCCGGCCTGCGCACCGCCTGCATCACAAAAGTGTTTCCGACGCGTTCGCATACGGTAGCCGCGCAAGGCGGCATCTCCGCGTCGCTTGGCAACATGCACAAGGACGACTGGCGCTGGCACATGTACGATACCGTCAAGGGATCGGACTGGCTCGGCGATCAGGACTCCATCGAATACATGGTGCGCAACGCGCCTGAGGCGGTCTACGAGCTCGAGCACTGGGGCGTGCCGTTCTCGCGTACCGAAGACGGCAAAATCTATCAGCGCCCGTTCGGCGGCATGACGCTGGACTACGGCAAGGGCCAGGCGCAGCGCACCTGCGCCGCCGC